>LRTP01000834.1 GCA_001550305.1 Streptomyces diastatochromogenes | reverse complement strand
CCGGACCGCGACGCGCGGTCCGGGCCCTGCTGCCGTATCGGCGCTGCCGTACCGGGCGCGGTCGGTCCCGCTCAGCTCTCGGCCGACCACCCGCGTCTCAGCTGACCACCCGGGGCAGCCGCAGATCCGCCTACCCTCGTGTCATGCAGCTGCCTCGGGATCCGTCGAACGTCACGCATGTCCTTGTGGCAGCCTTTCCGGCACGTCTTGCCGGTGCCGTGCAGAGCGTCTTGGCGGTCATGCCGGATGCCAGGTTCCCGCCGGCGGAGCCATTCGAGGTTGTTGAGGTGCAGGGCGAGACCGTCGCCATCCCCTACCGGATCCACAACGAGGAGCCGGAGACCGGCGGCTCGGAGCGGCCACTGACCGAAACCCAGCAGGTGATCTTGCATTGCCTGTACTCACGGCACAGTGATGGAAGGGTCCGCCAGCGCCACCTCGAAAAGATCATGGCGTCGAGCGAGCCATGGGTGGTCCCCTTTGTGGTGCAGTTGGCCGGCGAGTACGTGCTGGAGATCCTTGACACGATCGGCCTGGGTGTTCCCGGCCTCGCTGCCCCGGGGTCGGCTGACCGCAGGCTCTATGGCGAGTTCATCGAGCGCAATCCAGACTTCTTCGCACGCACGGAGCGACGCGTGGTGAGCTATTGGTCGTGCCACTACCGTTGGAAATATGAAGTGTTCGGGACGTATCCGGGGTCAGCGCTGATGGAGGCGTTCCGGGCCGCCGCGTCAGAACACGCCGGCGTGCAGTGGCCGCGGCACACACCGCCGCCGTCTGCGACATGATCGGCGGGTCTGCCTGAGCGCAGTCGTCGCCCTACCCGGCGAGGGCGAGCGGTTGTGCGCCTCTTTCCAGGCCGCGCGCTCGGCTTTCCCACTCCCCCCACGCCTTGCAGTCGTTGCGGTTGTCGTCGCCCAGCCGACCGCGCAGCCGACCTGCCGAACGGACGGCGTCAGGACCCCGGCAAGCGCGGTCCGTCGTCTTCCGGCTCCGGGTAGGAGTAGCGCTGCTCTTTCCGGGGGTCGGCGGTGTTGTGGCAGCCGCGTTCCTCCCGGAAGCCGCGGCGGTCCTCGGCCAGGTACTCGATGGCGCGCAGCCACTTGGGTGGACTGATGGAGGTCCGCAGCCAGGACTCGGTCAAGTTCCCAGCGCGGTATGAGCCTTGGGGCATGGAGCGCTCGGCGTCGACGGGTACGCGCGCCCCGCACGCGACCCGACACACGCCACGACACGCACGCGAGCGCGGCTCCTCCGGTGAGACCGGATGACAGAGATGTCGCGCGAAGTCTTGACGCGTCCCGCTCCGTTGCGTTGCTATGACTGCGCAGTCATAGCAGTGCAGTCATGACTGTGCAGTCATGTGCGGGACTGGGACGGGGATTCGGCTGCCGAAGATCGGGAGACACCATGGCACCAGTCCGTCGGTGTGGTGACGCTCGGCATGGCCTCGTACGGTCCGGCCTTGCTGCTCATGGGTGTCGAGCGTGCCGTGCGGGACGCCGGCGACGTATGCCGTGTGGTCAACTCCATGGAGGGCGAGAGGGTGGGCATCTCCGGGGCCGTGGACTCGCTCCTGGACCAGGGCGTGGACGGCATCGTCATCTCCGAGCCGATCGACGAGGAGGACGGCGCACCAAGAGGGCGGCGCGCTGATCACTCCGCCCGGGTCGCCGTGGCGAAGACAGAAAGAAGACAGAGGAGTCACCTTGGACACCCCCGTACGCATCGGACTGATCGGCTACGGCTTCGGCGGCCGCGTCTTCCACGCCCCGCTGCTCGCCGCCGCCCCGGAATACGAGTTCCTGGGGGTGGTCACCACTTCGCCCGAGCGCCGGGCCCAGGTCGTCCAGGACGTGAACCGGCCGGCCTTCGACTCACTGGAGGACCTGGTCCGTGCCGGCGCCGAGGCGGTCGCCGTCTCCACGCCCGCCGCCACGCACGTCCCATTGGTGCGGCAGGCGCTGGAACTGGGCCTGGCCGTCGTCTGCGACAAGCCGTTCGCACTCGACGCGGCCTCGGCCCGTGCCACCGTCGAGCTCGCGGAGAAGCAGGGCCGTCCGCTGACGGTGTACCAGAACCGCCGGTGGGACTCCGACTTCCTCACGCTGCGGACGCTGCTGGACAGCGGCGAAATCGGCACCGTGCTCCGCTACGAATCCCGGTTCGAGGTCTTCCAGCCCGAGGCGGGTGCTCCTGCCGCGGGCGGCGGCACCCTGGTCGACTTCGGCAGCCACCTGGTCGACCAGGCACTGGTGCTGTCCGGCCCGGTGGAGCGGGTGTACGCCGAGATGCACCACCGCGACGACGAGGACGGACTCGACGACGACGTCTTTGTGGCCCTGACCCACCGCAACGGGGTGCAGTCGCACCTGTGGGGCAGCTGGCGGCAGGGTGCTCCGGGACCCGGTCTGCGGGTCACCGGGACCACGGGCACCTTCGTCGTCGACTACCGGGACAGTCAGGACCGCGCGCTGATGCGCGGTGCGACCCCGCAATCCGAGGGTGACGGCTGGGGTACCGAGCCCGAACACCTCTGGGGCCAGGTGCGGCGCGGAGACACCGTCGAGCCCGTCGCCTCGGCCCGTGGCCGGTGGGACCTGTTCTACACCGCCTTCGCCGCCGCGGTCCGCGGCGAGGGGCCCGTTCCCGTCGACCCCTGGGACGCGGTGGCCACCGCCACCGTCCTGGACGCCGCGCGGTCCAGCGCCCGCGACGGCCAGGTGGTCCGACTGCCGTGACCGTGCCTGACCGCAGAATGCGAAGGGGGCCTCTCCAACTGGAGCGGCCCCCTTCGCGGGACAGGGTCCGAAGTGCGTCAGACGCGGCCCGCCTAGGCGGCGTCGCGCACCACCACCGGGTCGAGGACCGTGTCGATGGCCTGCATGAGGTCGGCCTCCAGCTTGACCCCCGCCGCCTTGACGTTCTCGGTGACCTGTTCGGGCCGGGAGGCGCCGATGATGGCGGCGGAGACGTTGGAGTTCTGCAGAACCCAGGCCACGGCCAACTGGGCCAGGGACAGCCCGGCCTGCTCGGCGAGCGGCTTCAACTGCTGGACCCGTTCCAGAACGTCGTCCCGCAGGAAGCGGCCGACGAAGGTCGCGCCGCCCTTCTCGTCGGTGGCGCGGCTGCCGGCCGGCAGCGGTGCGCCCGGCGCGTACTTGCCGGTGAGGACACCCTGGGCGATGGGGGACCAGACGATCTGCCCGAGGCCGAGTTCCTCGCAGGTCGGCACGACCTCGTCCTCGATCACCCGCCACAGCATCGAGTACTGCGGCTGGCTGGAGACCAGCGGGATGCGCAGCTCCCGGGCGAGCGCGTGGGCGCTGCGGATCTGGTCGGCGGTCCACTCGGACACGCCGATGTAGTGGGCCTTGCCGGAGTGGACCACGTCGGCGAACGCCTCCATGGTTTCCTCCAACGGCACCGAGGGGTCGTAGCGGTGCGCCTGGTACAGGTCGACGTAGTCGGTCTGCAGCCGCCGCAACGAGTTGTCGATGGACTCCATGATGTGTTTGCGGCCCAGGCCCCGGTCGTTGGGGCCCGGGCCCGTCGGGAAGAAGACCTTGGTGAAGATCTCCAGGCCTTCCCGTCGCTCGTCCTTCAGCGCCCGGCCGAGAACGGACTCGGCCCGGGTCTGCGCATAGACGTCGGCGGTGTCGAAGGTGGTGATCCCCGCGTCGAGAGCGGCGCGCACACAGGCGAGCGCCGCATCCTCCTCGACCTGGGAACCGTGGGTGAGCCAGTTGCCGTACGCGATCTCACTGATCGTCAGACCGCTGCGGCCGAGCTTGCGGAATTCCATGGTGCGACCTTACTTACGGTCCTGGCGGGCGGGCTCCAGCGGGATCACCGGGATCACCGGGATCAGGTCGCGATATCACGGGGGAGGCTGCGGGGTGCCGCCCTTGGAGGCCGCGACCGCGCAGATGCCACCGCGGTTGACGCGGACCAGAGAGCTTTGCGCGGTCTCTTCGTGGCGCTGCACGTGCTCGGCGACGAAGTCGCGAGGGCTGGGCGCGTACTGCCCTGCCAGTGGTGAGCCCGACCGAGAGCGTGACGCCCGGCGCAACCGCCTCCACGCCCTCAGCCTCCGTGACCGAGACGGATGCTTCAGAGGCCGCCAGTGACACGGCCGAGGGCAACGCCCCATACGCTGCCGTGAACGCTCTTGTGCCGACCGGCGTCTCAGTGGTGACCGACACCGAGGAGTCACCATGACCACCGGACGTTCCCGTCCTCGTTACGTGCCCACCGTCGTGCTGGTCGGGGTGCTGTGCGCCGCCACCGCCTGCGGCTCCTCGGCGTCCTCAGGATCCGTCGAGGCGAATGAACCGAAGACCACCTGGGAAGAGCCCGCCTCGTACGCCTACACGCTGACGTCGACCACCCAGGTCCTGGCGGGGACCTTCCGGGTGAAGGTCGGGGACGGCAGAGTGACGGAGGCGGTCGGGGTCGACGCGGACAGTCGGCGGCAGGTGCGGGAGCTGCCTGGTGAAGTGCCCACCATCGGCGGGCTGTTGCGGAGGCTGGAGAAGGCCCGAAGCGAAGACGCGGACACAGCGGAGGCGGACTACGCGGCCGACGGGCGCCCGGTGCGGATCTCTCTGGACTGGGACAAGAACGCCATCGACGACGAAGCCCTGTACGTCATCAGCTCCTACGAACCGAACCCCGGCTAGTGCGGCGCGCCGCAGATGGCCCCCATCCGCAGATTCCAGCGGCCGTTCCGCCCGGTGAGTCGCAAGGTGGACAACGGCCGGAGCGCATGGAAAGCAGCCCGGACAGCGGTCGCCGGCACGACACGCGGCACCCAGCCGCGGTGGCGCAGACGAGAACCACACTGCCCTCATGACCCACCTGGCCTGGCGGAGTTCAAAGCCAGGGCCTGCCAGAACAGGTATCGGGTCAGTTCGAGCTGGGTCTGGTCCACAAGGCCGCGCGCGACCAGGAGGTCGGCCTGGAGCCCGTCTTATGGGTCTCTTATGGATCGTGGTGCGGTCGATGAGTCGCAGGTCAGTGCAGGTCCACCTGGAAGGCGTGACGGTGGTCGGCGGGGCAGGTGAAGATGCGCAGGTCTCCCCAGCGGCCGACGACAACCCCTGTCTCGTCGTCGCTGGCCACGGTGAACAGGAGTGTCATGGGCGTGCCACAGGCATCGCAGGGAAGGACTGTGGGGTGCGTCAGGTGCCAGGTCGGCCAGCCGCCGAGTTTCCAGCCGGCGAGGCGGGTGATGACGTCACCGCCGTCGCCGGTCTCGCGGACCAGTTGCTCCAGCCGCGGACGGAGTTCTGCAGGCAGCTCCTCACGGAAAGGGAAGTCGGTCACGTGCTCAGCGGTGATGGCGCACGCCTGGGGCAGGTAGCCGTCCTCGTCATACCGCGAGGGCGACGGCGGGGTCGTCAATTGGCTGATCACGTCCGCGGCCCGACGCCATCGCACCTCGAGCACAGGGCTGATGTCGGCCTGCTGGGCCGGAGGATCCCAGTCTTCGTTGGGGCACCAAAGGATCTGCAAGAGGTCGATGCCGGCGGGCCACCAGGGTCCCGGCGCGTCACGCCGGAAGATCTGTGCGACCGGCACCATGGCCGTGGCGGGTACGCCGACAGGGCTGTTCTCGTCGGGCAAGGAACACTCGGGCCACGGTTCGTCACTCGGCCACAGCAGTGGTCCGCCGATCGAACTGTTCCGGCAGTCCGGCTCCGCCCGCTCGGGATGGAGTACGACCGCGTCGCGCGCGTGGGGAGCGAGTTCCGGAAGCACGGCGAGTATCGCTTCGGTTGTTGGTCTGGAGGTGCGCGTCAACGTGCCTTCCGGTCCGCTGGTCGTAGATCGCTCGCAGCGTATAGGGCGGCTGTGACACCGGTTCCCACTCGCGGATCATGAGAGGAGGCGCAGTCGGATCGCGGCGATGCCGACGGGTTCCAGCTTCAACCCTGCTGCCGCGACGGGGCTCAACGCTTGACCTTCGAGTCGGGTTGAAGGTTCACCGTCGCCGGCGTGAGGACCTACCGCATCTCGCATGGGTTGGGGTCAGCCGAGGCCGAACCAGCCCAGGACGGTTTGCACGAGCAGGATGGTGGACATGCCCGCGACACCGACGACGACGGCGGTCGCGGCCACGCGGTAGCGCGGGCTGTTGGCCGCGGCGCCGAGCAGGGAGCGGCGGTTGGTGAGGACCAGCAGGTAGACCAGGACGATGGGGCTGATCAGGCCCTGGAGGACCTGCGTGCCGATGAGCAGCTGGATGACGTCGACCGGGGTCATCGCGACGACCGCGCCGAGCACGATCTGGGCGGTGAACAGGCCCAGGAACAGGGGCGCGTCGCGGAAGCTGCGGGAGACGGAGCGTTCCACGCCGGCGGCCTCGCCGATGGCGTAGCTGGCGGACAGCGGGACGACCGCGCCCGCGAGGGCGGACGCGCCGATCAGGCCGAGGGCGAAGAGGAGTTCGGCGTTCTGTCCGGCGACCGGTTTGAGGGCTTCGGCGGCTTGGGCGGCGGAGTTGAGCGGGCCGGTGCCGCCGATGACTGCGGCGGTGGCGATGATGATGGTCAGGCTGATGATGCAGGCGAACACCGCGCCCAGCACCGCGTCCAGTTTGATCAGCCGGTAGTCCTCAGGCTTGGCGCCGCGGTCGACGACGCCTGCAGCCGCGTAGAACTGCATGTACGGGCTGACCGTGGTGCCGATCAGGGCGACCGCGAGCAGGATGAAGTCCTTGCTGGGCTCCACGTGCGGAACGATCAGGTGCTTGCCGACCTCGCCCCAGTGCGGGTGGCCGAGGATCATCGCGACGGGGTAGGCGAAGAACGCCAGCGACATGAGCAGGAAGATGCGTTCGGCCCACCGGTAGGAGCCGAACAGGACGAGTGACCACAGCAGGATCGCGGCCGGCGGGACAACCGCCCACTTCGGCACGCCGAGCAGCTCGAAGGCGGCGCCGATGCCCGCGAACTCCGAGACCACCAGGCCGGTGTTGGCCAGCAACAGGCAGAACACGGCAAGCGCGGTCAGCCGCAGGCTGAACTGCTCGCGGATCAGGGCGCCGAGTCCCTTTCCGGTGTGTGCGCCGAGGCGTACGGCCATCTCCTGAACCATGACCAGCGCGATGGTGACCAGCACCATGAAGAACAGCGTGCCGTAGGTGAATTGGGACCCGGCGGAGGCGTAGGTGGCGATGCCGGCGGCGTCGTTGCCCGCGTTCGCGGCGACCAGGCCGGGCCCGGCGACCGCGGCGATCACCGCGAGGCGTCCCAGGCCGCGTCGCCGCGTGACGGGGACGGCGGACTGGGCCGGAGTGGTGTCCAGCTCGGGGGTCACTGCAGGAACCTCCGAAAGTGCAGGCGCCCGCTCTCGGGCAGCAGCGTGTCCAGGACGTCGTCGGCGAGGATGCGGCCCAATGGGCGGTCCTCGTCGTCGACGACGAGGAGGGAGGAGACGCGGGCGGCGACCAACTGCTCGGCCGCCTCCGTCAGGCGGGTGTCCGGGTGGACGGTCGCCGACGGCCCGAACTGGGCCAGCCAGCCGGTCAGATCGGCCACCTTGGTGGCGTCCTCCGCCACCGCCAGATCGAACAGGGCGACGTCGGCGACCAGGCGGCCGTCGTCGTCCAGCACGGCGATCGCATCGATCTCCGTGCGGTGCTCGGCCTGCGCGGCCAGTACCGCGCGCACCTCGGCGACGCTCTGCTCGCGACGGGCGGTGACCAGCAGCGTGGTCATCGCACCACCGGCCGTGTCCTCGGGGTAGGCCAGCAGGCGGCGCAGGTGCCCGGCCTCAGCGGCGGGCATACGCTCCAGCAGGCGCTCCCGCTCGTCCTCGTGCAGGTCGCGCAGCGCGTCCACGGCCTCGTCCGGCTCCATCTCCTCCACCAGCCGGGCGGCATGCTCCGGTTCGGCCTCGCGCAGCAGGTTCTCCAGCTCGGCCGGTTCCATCTCCTCCAGCGCGTCCGCCGCGGCGGCGGGTTCCAGCATGTGGAGCAACTGCTGCCGCTCGGCCCGGCCCAGGTCTTCAAGCAGGTCGGCCAGGTCCGCGGGGCGCAGCCGGTGCAACGCGCCCCGAGAGGCGCGCAGTTGGACCTGGGCGGGTCCGTCGGTGGCGTGCTCGGCGAACGGCGCCATGGCCTGCCAGTCCAGCACCCGCTCCGGGGTCGGCCGGGACTGCCAGCGGCGCGGACCGAGCCGGCGCAGCAGGGTCGGCAGCGACACGTCCACCCCGACCAGCACCACCCGGTCGGCGAGCGGGGCCAGATAGAGGTCGGCGGCGCGGGTGACCTGCACTCCATCGACGTCGACGAGTTGGTGGTCGAGTACGTCGCGGGCGAGCAGCACCTCGCCGGGGCGGCGCTCGTACTCGCGCAGGTCCAGGCGCGCGGTGCGCAGCGCGACCCGCCCGGAGTGCACCTTCTCGACGGTGTCGGCGGGCAGGAAGGCGTGACGGCGGCCGACCCGTACGACCAGGCCGGTCACCGGCGGGTAGGGCTCGGTGCCGTAGAGCCGGGCGACGACATCGACGACCCGGCCGACCTCCTCGCCGGCCTGGTTGGTGACCGGTCCACCGATCAGCCCGGCCAGCGAGACCAGGGACGCGCGCACCGCCTTGGAAGCGGTGGCGCGGCGTTCCAGCTGGACGCGGCGGCCGCGCAGGCGGGCGCTGGTGGACATGAGCAGAGTGTTGGTGGCCAAGGTGAACACCTCCTTGCCCCGACGAGACGGCGGGGCGCCGGGCGGCACCAGACAGCACAGGCGTCCCTGGCCAGGGAAATCACGCGAGCGTGCTCGGGAGCGGGCAGGCGTGAGCCGGCGGCCGACGGCGGTGCCGGACGGCGGTCAGGGAGCGATCGGCTGCCTCGTGCCGCGGCAGGACGGCAAGGACGAGGACAACGCGGAAGAGGGCCGACTATGGCCGGGACTACTGTCCATCACTCGCCTCCCTCCGGCCGGGACACCCAAGGCGTCACATCGACTCGGCAAGGAGCGACCAGGGCGCGATGCTCCTGGTACACCCCAACTCGTCAGAGCTTTGGCACTTCACGGCGTAATCCCACCCTCCGGGTGGGAAGCCACTTGGCCTCACCCCTTAGGCCGGGGAGAGGTGTCCTGAACCTGGGCGTCTCTCGACGTCGTCGGGTCAGTGGCCTGTGTCCGTGAAGACGCCTCACCGAACGAGGTGCCTGTTCAAACCGCGCACAGCATACGCCCGCCGCGGTCACCGTGACCAACGCGCCGGTCACCATCGGTAAGAGCGGCCGCACAACGAGGAATAGCGCGAGACCTGTAGAAGGAGCCCAACAGAACGACCACCACAGTGCGGGCACGTCCCGCTGCGACGAGGAGGACAGCCCTCCTACGGCGAGCTCCGGCAGCCTGCCCGTCGCTCCCTTTGCTCACGGCAACCGGACACCGGCCCGCCGAGGCGGCCTACGCCGCCTGCTCCTTGGGCCGGTCGTGCCTACCGCACCGGTGCCGTCGTCATACCGGACTCACACCACGCTCCTACCAAGACCAGGAGCGGCGGCACCTGGCGCGGTCCCCTTTCTCCGTGCGTGCGCCGCCATCACCGCCGTCGTACGCCACCGCATGCGCCGCGATACCTGCCGCGCGACCACACACTCGATCCCGCTCCGGCGCAGACGGCGCACCCACACCCACGTCGTCGAAGGCCTCGGCGAAGTTGTCGTACATCCGCTGCCCGAGTGCGGCAAGGCCGGCTATCGGCTCGTGTCGCCGGACCGGTCAGGCTCCGGCCGCCGTGACGACGGCGTCCGTGGCGAAGCCGAGGAGGAGGCCGAGCAGGATGCACCAGGTGGTGAGTGTCTTCAGTCCGGTCCGGCGGGCGACGGCCAGCAGTTCGATGACCACGTAGAGGATCGAACCGGCGGCGAGACCCAGGAAAGCGATCGACAGGGTGTCGTTGACCAGGTGCTGGCCGACGAGCGTGCCCAGGAAGGTGGGGCCGCCGCCGATCAGGCCGAGCCACAGGAGGGTGAGCCAGGACGGACGTTCGCCTTCCGCTGCCAGTGGGGCGACGATGCCGAAGCCCTCGGTGGCGTTGTGCAGGCCGAAACCGATGATGAGCAGGACGGCGAGGGAGAGTTCGCCCTGAACGGCGGAGTTTCCGATGGCCAGGCCCTCGGCGAAGTTGTGCAGGCCGATACCGGTGGCGATCATCAGCGCCAGGGACCCTGCCTGGCTGCGGACCTTCGGGGCCAGCTCGGCGGTGGCGGCGGCGCCGGGTCCCGACGGGCGGTCGGCGGACGCCCGGCGGCGGCTGATCCAGCTGTCGTAATGCACAAGACCGGCCAGACCGATCGTCAGGCCCACGGCCAGGGTGCCGCCCCCGGAAGCGACCGTTCCCCACTCGTGCTTGCTGAGCGCCGCGTCGACCGGCTCCCACGCGTGGGTCAGCACGTCCCACACGAGAAAGACGAGGATGCCGATGGCCACGGCGTTCAGGCCCGCCTTGAGGCGGGGGGTGGGTGAGCGTAGTCGGCCGATCGGGAGGCCGAGGTAGATGGTGAAGCCGGCGATGGCGCCGAGCAGGGTGATGTTCGCGCTGGACATGGGGACTCCGGTCTGACGTGCGGGGACGCGGAGTGAGTAAAGGTTAGACAAGGCTTGCCTAACAACCCCTGAAGCGCCATTTCACGCAAGCTTGGTGAAGTCATTACGTGGGGGCGAGGCGAGCCCCGAGGGCCGCTCCTGGGCCGGACAGTCATCTCGGGGTGGGCGAACGCCGCACCAGTCAATCCGTCGAGCGTCGTTACTCGTGTGGATGGAGAGGATGTAACTCACGTGAAACCGGCATGAATGATGAAGTTCAGCCGAAAAGGGCCGATGTACTGACCGGGTGGTTCTGGATCACACCTCACTGAACACCGCGGCCGCCCTCGGCGACGCCTTGCGCCGCCGTATGTTCGAGGACTTCGGTTTCGAGTCGGAGCGCGCCGCGCCCGCCTTGGTGCGGATGCGCAACTGTCCCTTCCACCCCATGACGGCCAAGACTCCGGAACTGGTCGGCAGCGTCAACCAGGCTTTCCTGGCCGGGTGTCTGGAAGGACACGGCCTGAAGTATCTCAGAGGCAGGAGCCACTCGCGGGCGGTGAGTCGCATCCTGCTGCGGCTCGCAGGTGTCGGCGACTCCCCGGTGCCGGCCCATCCATACATGGACAGCTGGAGTCACCCTGAACTCCACTCATGCTGCCGAAGGTCTGCCTGTTCGCGGACCAGGCTCATGCCTACGCTGGAGCCGCCGAAGGGCGGCTTGACCATCGCGGCACGCCCGTTGCCATGCATCGGCCCCTCGGACCACACCCACACCCACCATCCGGACACCGGCCCGTTCCCGTGTCATCGGAAGTCGGCCCCGTGCCATCGATGGTTGAGTGAGATCATGAGCAGCTTCGAGATCGATGAGGACCTGGTGCGCTCTCTGGTGCATGAGCAGCATCCGGACCTTGCAGGACTGGACCTGTGTGAGGTGGCCGGCGGTTGGGACAACCAACTGTGGCGTCTCGGGGACGAGTTGGCGGTGCGCATGCCGCGCACGGAGCGTGCCCCGTCCCTCCTGCGCAAAGAGCACCGGTGGCTGCCCGCCCTGGCCCCGCGTCTACCACTTCCGGTCCCGACCCCCCTGCGGATCGGTGAACCGTCCGCACGCTTCCCGCGGCCATGGACCATCGCGACATGGGTTCCCGGCGAACCAGCCGACCGCGCCCCAATCAGCAACGACAGCGCGGCCGACACTTTGGCGGGCTTCCTCGAGGCACTCCATGTGAAGGCG
This sequence comes from Streptomyces diastatochromogenes, assembly GCA_001550305.1. Lineage (GTDB taxonomy): Bacteria > Actinomycetota > Actinomycetes > Streptomycetales > Streptomycetaceae > Streptomyces > Streptomyces mirabilis_D. The sequence goes on along the minus strand of LRTP01000834.1, from coordinate 48,802 downwards.
CCCGCACATGCACCGGTCAGTCAGGATCGCGGCGTTCCCCTCACAACGCTCTCGGACGGCTTCGAACGGGGACTCGAGGAAGTCGCCTCCGGAGGCGATGCCGCTGACCTCCGGGATGTCCGGGACGTGTGGGACGAGGCCGTTGCGGCTCCCGATGGGGAGGACTCGCCGGTGTGGCTGCACGGCGACCTTCATCCGGCGAATGTCGTCGTCTCGGATGGCGCACTCGCGGGCGTGGTCGACTTCGGTGACATGTGCGCCGGCGATCCGGCGGTCGATCTCGCGGCTGCCTGGGTGCTCCTTCCCGCGGGGGCGGCTGCACGGTTCTTCGACGCGTACGCATACGCCGACGAGGCGATGATCCGGCGCGCACGAGGGTTGGCTGCCGCGAAGAGCCTCTTCCTCATCCTCATGGGCCGGGCCGGGGAGCGGGGTCTGCCGGGCGGCAAGCCGACATGGGGGCCCGCGGGCCGGGCGGCGCTCGACCGTGTTCTGGCATCAATCTAGGAGGCTGGCAGACATTCACGTGCTCAGCTTTCGGAGGCCCCACTTGAGGTTCGCCGCCAAGGGACACCCAGGTCACCTGAGACCGCAGGCGAATCGGACCAGATCACCTGGACGGAGACCAGATCCTTGGAGACGGGACACCACCCCTCCCTCGTCAGGCTCACCCGCCACCAGTTACGAGGTAGTGACAACCGGGGGCCAACTTCTTGGCGCGCAGACTGCTCTTCTTCGGTGAAACCGCGCCAATTAGGCAGCTAAGAAACTTAGTTGGTGCCAAGGGAACGAAGAAATCCAAGGAGACCTGAGCATGAGGCTTGGTATGAAGCGGCTCGCGGTAGTCGGCGCGCTGGGTGTGACCTCAGCGGCACTGGCGGTATCCCCGGCGTTCGCGAAGAGCGACATCTCGATTCAGGCCACCCCCCACACCGCGCATGTTGGCCACGTGGTGAAGGTACACGGCCAGGGTGACGACGACGCCCAGCGATACACCACGCTCGTCATACAGGAGCGGTCCGGCAAACCCGGCCACTGGGGCCACTGGCACGCCGTCACGCGAAGCTTCGACGGCGATGCGCGCGCCAACGTCAAGGTCACGCACACGGGCGAGTTGCAGTTCCGTTCAGTGCTGTACTCGACCGACAAGCACCACCAGCACCCGAAGACGGACCGCATCTCCACGCCAGTGACCGTCCACGTCGTCCGCTAGTGCCGTAACCACGAACGTTCACGGTGGTGGCTGCAACGGCGTGGGCTGTTCCGGGCGCACGGCGTTGCAGTGGCGGAGCATCCGCAAGCTCCGTTTCAGCCTCCCAGCCTGACCGCACGGTGTACGTCGTCGGCGTAGGCCTCGGGCTGTTCCCAGGCTGCGAAGTGGCCGCTGGCAGGGTGTTCCACATAGTCGCAAAGGTTCAGGAACACCTCGGCGTAGCTTCGCGGCTCCGGTTTGATGTCGCGCGGGAACACGGAGAGCACGGTCGGCGTGTCGATCCGGTCAGGGAGGGCGGCCGGTTCGACATAGGTGGTGAAAGAGGTGCCGATCGTGCCGGTGACCCAGTAGGCGGTGACCCAGGTGAGAAGCTCGTCCGGAGTGAAGGCCGACTCGTCGGACCAGGACTCCAGTTTCTCGATGATCCACGCCGCGAGGCCGGCGGGTGAGTCGCCGAGCGCGACGGCGAGCGTGTTCGGCCGCGTCGACTGCTCCGCGATGTATCCGCCCTCGGTCCGGAACCACTGCGCCGACCGGCGGAGGTGGGCCGCCGCGTCGGGCGCGAGCTTCGCCGGGTCTGCCGTGAGCGCACGCTGCGGGGCGGTGTTCGTGAGGTGCAGGGCAGCCACCCGGTCCGGGTGTTGGGCTGCGAGGATCTCCGCGACGGTGCCACCCACGTCGCCGCCGGACACTGTGTACCGCGAGTAGCCGAGTTCTTCGAGAGCGTCCGCGACGATCCCGGCGATCCGGTTGACCGACATACCAGGAACGGTGAGCGGGGCCGCGAACGGGAAGCCCGGCAGCGCGGGAACCACCACGTGCATGTCCGCGAGCAGAGGCAGGACGCGCTCGAACCGCAACACCGAGTCCGGCCAGCCGTGCAGCAGCACGACAACCGGGGCGCCGGGATCCGCGGACCGCTGGTGGATCACCCGCAGGTCGGTGTCGCCCGCCCGCACCGTCACCCAGGGGAACGCGTTGATGCGGCGCTCATGCACGCCCCAGTCATACCCGTTCGCCCAGCGTTCGAGCAGTTCGTCGAAGTGGGGGCCGCTGATGCCGCGCGTCCTGTCGTCACTCCACGGGGTCGTGACACGCCGCGTCCGCTGGAGTCGTTCCCGCATCTCGTCGCTCATGTGTATCAGCGTACACATCATGTGTATGCTCGTACACATGACTTCGCGCAATGCGGCCGCCACCAGGCAGCGGATCCTGGAACACGCACGACGCCAGTTCGCCCAGCACGGGTACACGGCGATCACGGTCAAAGGCGTGGCTGACGCGGCCGGTGTGTCACCCAACCTCATCACGCGCTATTTCGGCGGCAAGGACGGCCTTTTCCTGGCGGCCACCCGGGTGGAGATCCCGGTCTCCGACTCCTTCGACGGCGACCGCTCCGCGCTGGGTTCGCGCCTCGCGGCGAGCATCGTCCAGCGCTGGTTCGGTGCACCCGGGGAGGATCCGCTGCTCGTGCTGCAACGCGCGTCCGGCGAACGCCCGGAAGCGGCGGAGACGCTGGCCGCCTTCCTCGACACGAACTCGCTGGAGCCGCTCCACCGCTACCTGCGCGACAGCGGCCTGGACGACGCGGACGCCCGCAGCCGAGCCGCAGCGATCGACGCCTTCGTGCTCGGCGTCTCGACCCGCCGCCGGGTCCTGCGTTGCGAACTCGGCGACCCCGCTGATCTCCAGGCCTGGCTGAGCGCCACCATCCAACGCCTCGCCGACGGGTGATGCATGACAGTAAGAAGTACTGAAACTCCGCTTCCGGTCTGCCCCTGCCGTCCAGTCATCGACACCTGCCCGACCGTCGCGATCACGGCATCGGCGCCGTGACCACGAACGTGGGTGATGGTCGGGCTCGAGTGGCCGAGCCGACGGCCCAGGCTGACGACGGACTCGCCCGCTTCGAGGATGACCCTGCTCGCTGCCGCAGTTGTGGCCGGGACCGCGGTCGGCGCGTTCGCGGCCGACGGCGCACCGACGACGGGCGCGGGCACCGGGCCACAGATCGTCAGCTCGTCCGAATACGCCAAGGAAGGCGGCGTAGATCCTCAGTCCATGGCACCCATCGGGGAAGTCGCTCCCGCCCAGGGGACCGGCGTGGAGAAGCTCACTGACCTGCTGACGAAGACGACCCGGCTCGACCTCTTCCAGGCGCCCGGCGTGGAGGAGTACGAAAAGGTCGGGCAGACGCTCACGTTCAGTCTCGGCGACGGGAACGCCGAGCACCCGCTCAACATCACACGCCGGACCGTCCACGGGGACGTGCCGTCATCGGTCCTCTCGGCCGAGGGCGACGAGATGAGCACGACCACACTGTCCGACGGCAGCCAACTGCTGACCGCCGTGGGCAAGGAGGGCACCAGGGTCAGCACCCCGTCCAAGGACGGCCTGCTGACGCTGTGGGAGGCGCCGCTCACCTCCGCGCAGCACACCTACAGCACTGAGGACCTGGTGCGTTGGGCCACGACGGTCGACGAGCAGGGAATCACGGCTTCACACGCGCCGAGTCTCACCGCCGCACGGGCCGAGCCCCACTGCCAGCTCACCAAGAGCAGGAAGCCCTACCTGCACGGGGGTACACGCACATCCAGGCCGAGGCCGCGATGCTCTGCAATCAGAGGGGCAAGGGGAACTTCGAGTCGTCGCTGCGCCAGTACCAGGGGCTCGGTATCTGGAAGACCAAGGACGTCGCGGGCTACACCCACGAGCAGGGCCAGAACTTCCCGGTCACCCTGAACTTCGAGTGCTCACGGCTCACCACCAGTGGCTGGGTGTACCGGAGCGACATAGGCAACGCGACGCTGCGCAACGCCAACGGCTATTGGGGAGACCACAACGTCCATTCGGAGACGGCTACGATCCACTGCGCGTAGATCGCTGTTCCCTGACGCTGTCCTCTTCCGAACGGTACGCCGGTGACGGACCGCCGTCGCTGTACCGAAGCTGATCGAGCGGCCTTGGGTTTTACCGCAGTGATATCGCGCATTCCGGCATGCCAACAATCCATGTGACGCACCGACCAGGCGCAGGCCAGTGAATGGGGAACGGGTGGAAAACGAACGACGCCGCCCCGATTCGGCGGACCTCGTCGTGGCCGGGTGCGGCTGGCTCCTGATCGTGGCCGTCATCGCCATGCCCGGACTCATCCTGAACGACGGACCCCTGACGGCGTACATGGCCGTTGTGGGCGGGGTGATCGGGTTCTTGTGGGCGCGCAGAAGGCTGTACCGCTGAGGGTGCTGTCCCATCAGGGAGGCGCTACACGTGGTGCGGCCGTTTGCCGACCGAGCCGCCCCGGTCAAGCCGGAAACTCCGGTCCACGGTCCACTCGGGGCGGCTTGCTTCTTCTCCGCACTCTGGAGCGGCGTCGGAACTTGCGGGGAGCTCGCGATTCGACGAAGTCAGCGGCGGATTGCCGACCAGACGGCGATGTCGAGAGACGCGAACATGGATGGGTGCAGCTCTCTTGAAGTGACTTTTTGACCCGCGAAGGTGTGGGTCGGTCTGCCGTGATGATGCGATGGCTTCTACCGTTTCGGGTGGGAGCGTGGGTGGTGTCGGATGAGCTCGTCGATCGAGGAGCTGCGCCCGCTGTGAGGCCTCCGCGCGGGAGGAGCCGGCCCGGCTCCCCCGTGAAATCGACTCGTTGAGCGAGCGTCTGGCGAAGGCCGAGGAACGCTTGGCCCGGCTGGAGATCACCGGAGACGGTCGCCGAGATCCTCGGCGAGGCGGCCGCAGATCACCTGGCGGCCGGTTCGGCTATGGCCCCGGTGAAGGTCGAAGACACGGAGCCGGTGTCCGTGGAGTCCGGTCCCGCCTCGCCGATCGGGGCGCTGACGGTGCCGCCGTGGCGCCCGGGTTTCACCGGCAAGACCCGCGTCGTCGACATGCCTCCGTCGGTCGCCTCGGGGCTGGCCCAGTACTTCATGGAGTACCACGCAGGCGCGGCTGATTCTCCCCAGCGGCCTCAGATGCTCCGTCCCCGGATTCTCCCCAGGAGGGTTGCCGGGTGGTGATCGTTGGGCGTGTTCTGGAAGGCCCGCCGACCATGTGCTCCGGTCACGCTTCGTGGCCGATGGCGGCACGGAAGATGCTGCAGCACTGCCGCAGGGACTGCGCCAGTACATCGCGGGCGCGCCCTCATGGTGAGTTGTCCCGGAAGAGACCGGACGACCCCGTGACCTGGAATGCTGGGCGGCTTCGTGTTACTGACGTGCGTAGATGGCCTTTCGGCTGTCTCACGCTCGTGCTCGTTGACGCGGCCGGAAGTCCCAGAAAAGTCCCAAAGAGTTCCCGCTGCTCTTGGACGTCATGCCCGGATACCCAGTGGCGGGCACAGGCCGGGAGACGCCAACGGGACGGAGAGCAGCGGATCACCCCCGCGTCCGCGGGAGTGATCCGCACTTCGCCGGCGGAAGACTGCCGTCAGCTCTCACGCCGTCTTGAGGGAGATCTCCTCGCCGTCGGCGAGCGGATCGTGCGCGTCCCGCCCCAACTCATGGCTCACTGCCATACCGCCGCCCGCACCTACGGCAAGTCCGACCCCATCGACGCCCTGGCCGCAGCCCGAGCGGCACTGGGGGAACCGGACCTGCCGACCGCGCACCTCGACGACGCGAGCAGAGAGGTGCGCCTGCTCATGGACCACCGCGACAACCTGGTCGCCGAACGCACCCGCGTGGTCAACCGGTTGCGCTGGCACGTGCACGAACTCGGCCCCGCACTCGACCCTCCGGCTCGGAGTCTCACCCAGCCCAAGCAGGTAAAGCGTGCCTACGCGCGGCACAGCAGAACCGCGCCTCTGCCCGTGTGGTCCGGCAACTGACAACGTCACCGACTCAGCCGCATGGGAGACCGCCAACTCAACGTCGCACTGCACCGCATCGCGATCACGCAAGCCCACTTCCATCCCGAAGCACGGGACCACCTACAGCGCCGCCGCCAGGCCGGGGACCCCACCACCGCATCGATCCGCGTCCTCAAACGCCGGCTTTCCGACGTCGTCCACCAGGCCTTGCGCCGCGACGCTCACTCTGCCGAGGAGCCACAAAACCGCCTCGCTACAGCAGCTTGACGTAGGAGCAAGCGGACGTGACCTTACTCGACTTCATGGATGCTGATCGCTTCGGGGGCGCCGCATCGAAACATGCATATGCGTTTGCGGCATGGCAGCCTTGCTCTGACCTTTGATGCATACGGGCTCGCCGTTGAAGTGGCTCAGGGCCGGTACACCATCCCGGGCTGGGGCTTGGCTGGGGCGAGCAGCTGCGACACCGTGACGATGGTGTAGCCGCGCTGCTTGAGCGCCTTGATGATTCCCGGGACGGCGGGAACGGTCCCCTTGTGCAGGTCGTGCAGCAGGATGATGCCGTCGCGGTGGGTCTGGTCGAGCACCCGCTTGGTGATCAGGGCCGAGTCGGTCGTCTCGTAGTCCTTGGCCGTGACGCTCCACAGCACCTGCGCCAGCCCCAGGTCCCGGCAGATCTTGGCCACCTTGCGGTTGGTGCGGCCCTCCGGCGGACGCATCAGGATGGGCCTGGTGCCGGTGATCTTCTCGATGGCGTCCTGTGTCCGGGTCAGCTCCTGACGGGCGTCGTTCTCGTTGATATCCGTCAAAACCTCGTGGTACCACGTGTGATTGCCGATTTCGTGCCCCTCGTCCGAGATGCGACGCAGGATCTCGGGGTACTTCGCGATGTGGCCCTGGCCCTGGACGAAGAACGTCGCGTGCAGATCATCCTGCTTCAGGATGTCCAGCAGCTTGGGGGTCGTCAGGCTGGGGCCGCCGTCGAAGGTGAGGGCCACGCACTTCGCCTTGCGGCAGTCGACGTTCCCGGTCACCGATCCCGATGCCTTGCCGCGTGCGGCGCGCGGCGAGGTGTGATCGTAGGTCGTCACCGTCATGGCCAGAGTCACGGCGACGGCCAGGACGACGGCCGCCGCTGTCGCAACGGCGATGAGTATGCGTGACCGTCTAGTACGTGCGTTGAAGAACATACGAGCCCTTTCTTCGGTGGGGTGGGGGTTCCAGGGTTACCGCGTGCGGGTGAGAGCGGGTTGCGCGGCAAGGTCCCGCGGCCGCATGTCGAGCGTCAGGCGATGCCTCAGACGGCCTCCGAGCCGACGCTCCACCAGGGTGTGGACCAGCAGGGACAGCCCCAGCATGCAGATGACGGACAGCGTCATCGAGGGCAGCGGCCCCAGCCTCGGGAACGCCCGGATCAAGCCCTTGGCCAAGGGGATTCCGAGGCTCTGGTGGACGAGGTAGAAGGGGTAGGTGAGCGCCCCCGCGGTGACCGGCCAACGCCATCGCAGTCCGGCGAGCGGGCCGATTCCGGCGAGGGCCAGCAGCCCGAGGCAGAGGGTGAGAACGACCGCGCAGACGGCCCAAGAGGGCCGGCCCTCGCCAGGGGGTACGGCGGCGTGGTCGGCCACCCGCAGTTCGAGCACGGTGAGCTGGTAGCACCAGGCGAAACCGAGCAGTAGCCAGAGCAGGAGGCTCTGTCCGAACCTGTGCATGAGGTAGAGCACGATCCCGGCGACGAACAGGCCGGTGTACCGGGGCAGTACGAAGTCGTCGAGCAGGGGCGAGTGGAGTTCAAGGGCGATGACACCGGCCAGGAGCCAGGCTCCGCAGAAGGCCACCACCCGCCGGTAGGACAGGCCGAAGACGAGCAGTGCGGCCATCAGCAGGTAGAAGCGTGCCTCCACCCAGAGGGTCCAGCTGACTCCGTCGACCGGATCGAGCCCCAGCGGCCCTGGGGCCATGGTCAGGTTCCCCAGAATCGTACGGGGGTCGATGCGCGTGGTGGCGGGCCGATGGCCCAGCCGCGAGGCCAGGACGAGCAGGACGACCAGGAGTACCGCGCACCAGTAGGCCGGGAAGAGCCGTGAGATTCGGGAGACGACGAACTGTGCGGGAGTTCTTCCCCAGCAGCTCATGCAGATCACGAAGCCGCTGATGAGGAAGAAGAACTCGACGCCGAGCCACCCGTAGCCGCTGATCTCGTGCAGGAACGGGGCGAGATCCCGGAGCTCGGTTCTGCCCCAGAAGTGCGGGGTGGGCGTTCCCAGGAAGTGGTACGCGGCCACCATCAGCGCTGCCACCAGACGTAGCCCGTCTATCGTGGTCAGGCGCGACTGCTCATTGCGAGGTTCGGGCGACGGCACGTCGGGGCCGTGTCAGCAGACAGTGGGTAGGGGCGTGCGGCTGACGCGTATCTTCGACGGGCCGTGCGGGCGCTGCTCCCAGTCCTCGAAGCCGTAGTAGTTGCCGATGCGGAGGTGGCCGATGAAGTGCCAGCCGCCGCGCAGGTTGCCGCGGCCGATGTCGAGCATGCGGTGCTCGGGGCGCAGGCCGTGTTCGACGAGGTGGTCGAACTGCATCTGCCCGAGCGCCAGCCACCGGTCGTGGGTCTGGCTGCCGACCGCGGCCTCCAGGTTGCTGCGGGTGCCCGAGGCCATCACGGCCCGGTAGTAGCCGACGTGGTCGGGGTGGTGCAGGGCGTAACCGGTCTTGTGGGTGAGGGCGGCGCGGGTGTGGCGCAGTTTCTTCGGCGACTTGGCGTCGGCGGGCATGGCGAAGCGACCTCCGTACAGACAAAGGGGGGAATCCGGGTGAGGGGTGAAGGAGACGGTACGGCGACGACGTCAGACGCGGCGGCGCAGGAGCAGCACGGTGACGACCGTGAGCAGCACGGCCAGGCCGCCGAGGACTGCGGTGTCGGTCCACTGGAAAGTCCAGTAGTCACCGGCCGGGTTGGCCTCGTAGAAGCGGGCCACGTACCCGTGCGCCGTCATGCACTCCTTGAGCTGGGCACCTGACGGGAAGGGGCAGTTGAACACGGAGTCGTGGCGGCCGGAGGCTGTGATGAGGCCGTAGTTACCGGTCGACCACTTATCGCCCATCGGCGCTTTGGGGGTGCCGCCGGCGCTGACGTAGGCGCGCGGCGGGACCAGTAGCCGGGTCCAGTGTGTCCACTCCAGCAGGAGTGTCATCATCCCCGTCACCAGCAGAGTCAGGCCCATCGCTGCCAGGACCCGGCGGGCCAGCAGGCCCAGCAGTGTGCCGGCTGTCAGGCCGAACAGGGCGGCCGCGACGACGCGCGGGCCCGAGCCGCTCAGGGCTGTGTTGTCGTACCAGAACAGGCCGTAGCTGCGGTCGGCGGCCGGTCGCCACCACCATGCGAACGCTCCCGCGAGCAGGCCGGACAGGACGGTCGTGGTCGCCGCGGCCAGGGCGAACCGGGAGGCGAACCACTGACCGCGGCTCAGACCCTGGGCGAGGACCAGGCGGTGTGTGCCCAGTTCCCGGTCGCGGCCCAGCAACGGGGCGCCCCAGAAGACGCCGATGACGACGGGCAGGGCGATGTTCAGCGCCCCGAGGTACTTCAGCGGTTCGACATCCAGCAGGAGGGGCAGGCCGGTGTCGGACCGTGTGCAGTACAGCGGCCCGGTGGCGCAGTGGTTGAACAGCCCGCTGCGTAGTGCGTCCAGCATGCCCGAGCGGTAGTACGCGGCGATCGCCGCGGTGAGGACCAGGGCGGCCGCACCGATGCCTGCTGGTACGCGCTGCTGGCGCCAGGCGAGCCAGAAGGAGCCCTTCACGCCGCTGCCTCCGTCCGCTCGCCCGCGGCGGGATGCCCCGGTGCCTCGCCGGCCTGGAGATAGCCGATCAGGATGTCCTCCAGCCTGGGCCGTGCTACGTGCCAGTCACCGCGCAGTGGTCCGCCTTGCCGTATCAGGGCGGTCAGCTGCCTGCCGGCGGTACGGCGCTGTACGACAGTGTGCTGTCCGACCAGGGCGTCGGCCCGGTCGGCGGGTCCGGTCAGTAGGGCGTGGCTCTCGCGCAGTGTCTCGGCGTCCTCGCTCAGCTCGGCGCGGCCGTCGCGCAGCACCAGCACCCAGTCGCAGGTCTCCTCCAGTTCCGGCAGGACGTGCGAGGACAGCACGATGCTCGTGCCGCGCTCGGCGGCCTCGGCCATGAGCTCCGCCATGATCTCGCCTCGTGCCACGGGGTCGAGGTCGGCCAACGGCTCGTCGAGCAGCAGGAGTTCGGGCCGCTTGCCCAGGGCCAGGGCAAGCGCGACGCGGGTGCGCCGCCCGGGGGACAGGTCGCCGACGCGTGCGTGGAGCGGGATGCCGCCCTCGTGGACGATCCGCTCGGCGGCCGTCCGGTCCCACGAGGAGTTCAGCTTCTCGCCCATCAGCAGGGTGTCCGCCACAGTGAAACGGGGGTAGAGCGGCTTGTCCTGGGTGAGCAGGGCGACCCGGGCGCGAGCCTCGGACGTGCCGGGCGCGGTACCCAGCACACGCAGTTCCCCCGAACCGGCTTGCAGGAGGCCGCCGGCCAGGTGCAGCAGGGTGCTCTTGCCGGCGCCGTTGCGTCCTACGAGGGCGGCGATACGACCGCCGGGTACGGTGAACTCGCAGTCCCGCAGGGCCCAGCCGCCCCGCCGCCGGTACCGGAATCCGAGTCCCGTGGCGCGCAACGCGGCCGGCGCGTCAGGCCTGGTCATGCGTCCTCCTCCTTCCGTTCCCGGTCGCCCGGGTGTGGCTGTCGTGTTCGTTGCCGTAGGCGTCCAGAACTGCTGTGACCATGGCGAGTACATCGGCCCGTTCCAGGCCTCCGGCCCGGGCGCGTGCCACCCAGTCGGTGACCTCCCGGCGCAGCGGCGAGTCGTCCTCTGTGCCGGGCCGGACGAGTGATCGCGTCACGAAGGTTCCGAGACCGCGGCGCAGTTCGACCAGGCCGGCCTGCTCCAAGTCACGGTAGGCCCGGAGTACCGTGTTGGGGTTGATGGCGGTCGCCGCCACCACCTCCTTTGCCGTGGGCAGCTTGTCCCCGACCTTGAGGAAGCCCATCCGGAGCGCTCGCTCGGTCTGCTCGATGATCTGCACGTAGGCCGGTACGCCGCTGCCACGGTCGATCCGGTAGTCGATCACGTCGCCTTCCTCGGTTCCACCATGCTTGTGCTAATGAATTAATGGAAGCATGGTGGATGTCCGGGGCACTGTCAAACGCCTATGAGCGCGCAAGCACGGATGGGGCACCGTTGGTGGGTCATGCCTCATGTGTGAGACACAGGGAGCCCCGCGCCGTCTGGCTGCGCTCGGTGAATGGCTTCTCCAGTGCCGTCCGGCTTTGCGGGTGCGGCCTCGTGATGCTGACGGCGGGGCCGTCGCGGAAGCCACCGTGCTCCCGATCCGCATCTTCGGTCCGGTCGGAGTTCCGCTGGCGTCGATCTTCATGGTGGTCATGGGGAACGCCTTCCACCACGACGGACTGACCAGCGGCATTGTGGTGCTGTCGGTATGGATCGCCCTCTGTGTGGCGGGGCTGTTCCTGCTGACCGGATCGCCGCATCGGCGGGATCCTGCATGTCGCGAGGTCGTGTGATCGGCGGTTGCAACAGGCCCCGGACCACGTACGACTCGATGCGCCCTGTGTCCAGCCCGCTCACGAGTCGTTGCTCGCCCTCGTGGAGGTGGAGGGGCGGCAGCGAGCCTTCACCGCGCACGCCGCCTGACTGTCCGGCCTCCGGCGGACCCTTCTGCTCATCAGGGGATCCGGCAAAGGCGGATAAGCCCAGGCCCTGCAGGGCTCTGCCTCGTTGATGACGCCCGCTTCAGAGCACCGGCAAGTTGCGGCACGGCCAGTGCCTGTGCTGTCACATGAGTGCGGGATCCCACTGCCACAAGCTGTGTCACACCGTCTGGCCCTGTCTTGTCTAAGAGGTGTCGAACAACAAACAGAGGGTCTGATGCGTGAAATTGTGATTGTCGGTGGCGGCTATGCAGGCTTCTACGCTGCATGGGGCCTGGAGAAGAGGCTTGGTACAGCAGAGGCGCGGATCACGGTTGTCGATCCCCGCCCTTACATGACATACCAACCGTTTCTGCCGGAGGTGACGGCCGGATCGGTCGAGGCTCGTCACGCCGCCGTGTCGCTGCGGCGGCACCTGCGCCGTGCCCGGTTGATCGCAGGGACCGTGACCGCGATCCGCCATGCAGACCGGACGATCACGGTACGGCCTGCCAACGGAGCTGACTACGAACTGCGTTATGACACCATCGTCGTCACCGCCGGCGCCGTGACTCGCACCTTCCCCATCCCGGGGCTTGCGCAGCACGCGATCGGTCTGAAGCACGTCGAAGAGGCGGTGGCCATCCGCGACCGGCTGATGACCGCGTTCGACCAGGCGGCGTCCTTGCCTCCCGGCGCCGAGCGGCGAAGGCTGCTGACCGTGACGTTCGTGGGTGGCGGGTTCTCCGGAGTCGAGGGCTTCGGAGAACTGCTGTCGCTCGCGACGGCGATGCTGAAGTCGTATCCGGAGCTGAGCAGTGACGAGCTGTCCTTCCACCTGGTCGAGGCCCGGGGCCGCATTCTGCCCGAGGTGGGGGACAAGCCGGGCGCCTGGGTGGTGCGCTCTTTGGAACGCCGCGGAGCGCACGTTCACCTCAACACGCAGATCCACTCCCTCGCCGACGGCCATGTAGTGCTTTCCGACGGGGAGGAGTTCGATTCCGCGTTGGTCGTATGGACCGCCGGCAATGCCTCCAATCCGGTCGTGCACAACCACTCGGATCTCCCGATCGACGAGCGAGGTCTGCTTGTGGTCCGGCCCGATCTGCGCGTGGGTACCGACAGCGAACTCGTTGCGGATGCATGGGCGGCCGGGGACGACGCGGCCGTTCCCGACCTGGCTTCAACGGTGCCGGGGGCTCACACGGTGCCGAACGCCCAGCACGCCGTACGGCAGGGCAGACTCCTCGCGAAGAACATCGTGGCCGACCTGCGCGGGAGACGGATCAAAAACTACCGCCACAGCAGTTTGGGGGTGGTGGCCACGTTGGGGCTGGGACGGGGCATCTTCCAGTACAAAAGGATCGTCATCAAGAGGCTTCCAGCCTGGCTGATGCACCGGGGCTATCACGTCCTGGCCGTGCCCTCATGGGAACGTAAGATCCGGGTCCTCACGGTCTGGCTCACGGCTGCGGTCTTCGGCCGAGATCTCGTCTCCCTCGCCTCCGTCCAGCATCCACGGGACGCGTTCGTCACGAGCGGCGATCCGCAGCGTCCTGGGGAGAGCCCGACGAGTGGCCGCAGGGCCGCATGAGCACGCGGGAAAGGCCGTGAGGCTGCCGACGCCAGGCGGCAGCAGCCTGCCGGAGGGGGCGGTGAGCGGAGGCATGCCGCTCGGCTGGAGACGGAGCACGGCAACTGGGCCTGGGCTCGTGGCGCGGCGCGGCAGGTGTTTCCGACCGATCGGACAACCAGAATGGGAACGAGCCGAGCTGCCACAGACTGACTCGTCGTCGGCTCACGGGAACGTCGCCGCGCACGATGCGGCCACGCGTGCTGCATCGTGGGCTTCCCTTCATCCGGCAGCCGCAGGACGCCTGTCACAGGTGGACGAGCTGCTCGGTCCATTTGTTGTGAAGGCCGCACCACAACGGTGCGATGGACGGTGTCCTTACGGCTCTCCCGTGGGAAGCCGTCATGCAAGGGAAGGATTCTCCATGAGGGCCGTTGCGATCGACGACGGTGGGCGCATGGATACCGAGAACGCTGCGAGCGTCAGATCTCACGAACATGAGGCGGTTGTGGTTCCGGCCGCCAGCGGAGGCGACGTACTCACAGGCGAAGGTCTGTCCGAGGACTTGGGCTTTGTGATCGATGACGAGGCCGTCACGGAGACGTTGTGCCGCACCATGGCGAACCTCCTTTCGACAGAGGTAGTCGCCGGTGTACGGCACCATGTCGCTCTGCCCGTCAGGCAGTCGCGAATGCCCTTCTCGACCATCCGTTCCACCCAGCTCTTCGAGTCCGCCGGCGACATGGCCGACGCCTCCACCGAGGACACGGCCGTCTGGGCCGCATCCACCGACATTCGGCCGGTGTCGTACGACGAGGTTGCCACGTCTGTCGCCCCTACCGCTTGCTTCAGCCCTCTACACGGCGTCCGGCTTCGGTCCCTGCCTTCGTCCACCTACCAAGCGCTGAGGGCGTTTCTGCCTTCACGCACCCGGGCCTACTGCCTTTCCTGCGGAGCACACCATGAACACCAGTAAGGAGGCCGCACGCGGCCTGACCGACATCGAGACCTTCCTGTACAGGCACGCTCATCTGGAAGCAGCACGGCAGCGCGTGACGGTTTTCACCACGCGGGTGCCGGGGCTCACCGAGGAGCAGAAGGTGGATATCGCGAGCTGGTATCTCAAGGAACAGACATACGTCGCACGCATGGTGACGGAACACCTCGCTGCAAACATCAGCGAGGTGCAGCAGCAGCACCGTGTCCGCTTCACGCGATGGCTACGAGGAACGCTCACCGCGATGATCCTGATCACTGTGGCCATGACCTTGTGCTTCGCTGTGCTCCTGGGATCGTTGGGCTGAACTGCTGGGCGCCGCTCACTGTCACCCGGAGTGCGGGCCCCCTCCGCCCACTACGAGCGAAACAGCAGTTCAGGGCAGTGGACCGCAGCCCGACGCTCGCCTCGTCATCGATGAGTGGCCTTGGCCGACTCGGCGGACCCGAACCCCTCGTTTGTCGCCGACTCACGGCGTTCGAGTGTGCTGCGAACACCATTGATGCTTCCGCTATCGGAGTCACGGCCCAGAGCGGCGGCCATATCAAGGGCCCGTACATCGACGTCGTCGGCTGCGGCGAAGTGCTCCATGATCTGCTCGGTGAGCTGGTCGTATGTCTTCTGCCCGTCCGTGTCGTCCCCAGCCGGAGCAGGACGGTCTGCGTCATCGCTCTTGCTCGGCGGCTTCTGCGCCCGAGGCGCAGGTGTTGTCGCGATGTTTGCGGACTTGGCGGACTCGTTGGAGACAATCTCCGTCTGCGGGACGACGGGCTTCGGAATCTGGGCCTGCGCTCCGCGGCAGCCGTGGCACGCATCAAGGACTCGAAGGTGCTGAGAGCCCGTCGCACCGAGCCGAGATTGCGCCACGATCGCAGCAAGTTCCCTTTCCAGCGCCTGCTTCTGGATCTGCAGGCGGGCCGAACCCTCTTGGAGGCGTTCGGCAGTGACCTCGATGTCGTGCGGCGGGTGGGTTACAGAGACCATGCGTCTCTCATCCTGTACCCCCCGGCCACGTCTCGTCATGGCTGCGTGCAGCTCGGCCCGGACGCGGAAATGGGTAATCCGCCGACATGACATGCGCCAGCCCACAAGGGCGCAGTGACGTCTGACCAGGCTCCATCGTGCTCGGCGGAAGATCCGCCACGACTGCAGTCGCGCGATGCCGCGTTCGACCGGTGCCCGTACTGAAAAGCCTCGCTGCCCCAACGGTGCGTTTGCGCGTTTGCGGGCCCGTCGGCCGGCGGTCGAGTCGAATCACTAGATCATGCGATGCGCCTCAGGGGCGAGCGGGGTCACTCTGGCTGTTCGAGGCTGTCCGGACGCGGTGCCCACCGCATGACCGCCTGTGTGAGGAGCGTCCGTGTGTGACTGCCGCTCATGGTGTGTCGGGCTCCGTGTCACATTTTTCGATCCCCGCCGGTCAATGGTTCGACAGGTCAAGCGGATGAGGGAGGCAAGAAGCGTGTCGGCGAGCAGCGCTACGGCGCAGTCGGTATTCCGCGCGAGGACATGGAGGCGTGACAGAGGGCCGGTGCCGCGAATGGGGGCTGTTTCGGCGCTCCCACCGTCCTCGGTTCGAGGACGCCATTGTCACATTCCCTGTGTCTAGGCTGCGAAATTCATTGCCCGTCCCAGCGCGGGGTCGATGGTCAACCGTTGGCTGTGCCGAAGGCCATGTTCGGCAGAGGCCGCATGCCGACACCCTGAGGCAGGCTCTGCCGCTCTGCCGGCCAGCCGAATCACTCGATTATGCGATGCGCCTACACGCCAATGTGACTCATTATGGCCTGGTTGGCGAAGAATGCATTCCATTACCTGAAGAAAAGTGCAGCTGTTGCTCAGAGTCCTGGTGTGAGCCAAGGGGTGGGCCGCGAGACCACGATGTCTCTGCCTGACCGCCGTTGTTCGGACAACAGCCTGCGACATTCCTATGTGCCGGTTCGGTCGGGGGAGCGGGGCCGATTCGGATCTCTGGTTCAGATGCGATTGGACCAGTCGTGGCCTTTTGGTGGCCACATTTCCCGCACCACCCGAACAAGCCAAGCGGAGCCTCATGCCCGGCGCGATGTCGGCCATGAGGAGCGCGTCGCAGGACGGCTTGTCGATGCCGCCTGCTTGCACGCGGTAGCGAAGTGATCCTGCCACGCGACAGCCGTATCCGGAAAAACGAGGACCACAGGATCATGTATCTCAAGTCGTCCCCTATGACGAGTGACCTTGACGAGGCTGTCTCTGCCTTTGTGCAGCACCGGGCGCGCCTCTTCGGGATCGCCTACCGTGTGCTCGGCAGTGTGGTCGAGGCTGAGGACGTGGTCCAGGAGGTGTGGCTGCGTTGGCAGAAGACCGACCGCTCCGTTGTGGTGAGCCCGGTGGCCTTCCTGTCGAGCGCGACGACCCGCTTGGCCATCAACGTGGCGCAGTCGGCGAGGGTGCGTCGGGAGACCTACATCGGGCCCTGGTTGCCCGAGCCTGTCGACACCAGTTTGGACCCGGAGGTGGGCGCGCAGCGGGCGGAGGCTCTGGAGCTGGCCCTGTTGCTGGTACTGGAGAAGCTGAGTCCCACTGAACGGGCCGCGTACGTCCTGCGCGAGGCGTTCGACTACTCCTATCCGGAGATTGCTGGGATCCTGCAGCTCAGCGTCGTCAACGTGCGCCAGATCGTGAGTCGTTCCCGCAAGCGTCTGTCGGGCGAGCCGCGGGCGAGTGTGGACGCGGTGGAGCATCGACGCCTGCTGGATGCCTTCGTCTCAGCGGCTCGCACCGGGGATGTGGCCTCGTTGGAAGCCGTCCTCACCCCTGACATCGTCAGCCTGTCCGACGGCAACGGTCTCCGAGGCGCCGCCCGTGTACCTGTGGTGGGCCGTGCGCGTGTGGCCAACCTGGCGACCGCCACTCCGCGGTTCTGGCGGGAGGCGGACCTGGGACTGGTCCAGGCCAATGGCCGTACGAGCGTGATGATGTACCGCGACGGTTCTCCCACCGCGATCCTGACGATCGCCGCTTCGAGGGAAGGCATACACAAGGTGATGTGGGTGTTCAACCCGAGCAAGATCGCCGCATTTCTGGACTCCCGCGCCCGCTGCGCAACTGTTCCCGGTCTTGCGTCGGCCCATGGGTGAGCCACGCTCCCCAGTTCCCTCAACCGGGCGCCTGCCGCCGGGAATTCACCACCAGAGGCCGGCGACCGGCGCGCCGCGAAGGCGCTCCGAT
Source organism: Streptomyces diastatochromogenes (assembly GCA_001550305.1). Classification (GTDB taxonomy): domain Bacteria; phylum Actinomycetota; class Actinomycetes; order Streptomycetales; family Streptomycetaceae; genus Streptomyces; species Streptomyces mirabilis_D. The sequence goes on along the minus strand of LRTP01000834.1, from coordinate 31,278 downwards.
CATGCCTTCGTCGACCAGTTTGGTGGGTGGTAATCGGCAGTCGGCGGGCTTGTACAAGCCGGGGTGACAGACCTGTGGGGCCCAACGTCCGCCATGCTGTAAGACCGTGGCGAGCGGTAGCGACAAGGTCGTGGCCTGGACGGATGTGTGGCCGACGGACGGCGTCGGTCCCCGCAGACGCAAGTCGTCCTGGGCCACTTGGGTGCTCATGGTTGATATTTGGCGGCTGTGTCGGCGCCGCGAGGATCCTAGGGTGCGGTCGTTGCTGTGCGGCAGGGTGCGCGGTGCCGGTCCCGGACGGACGGCGTGGCCGGTGTCGGCGGCGTCGCGCAGGAACCGTCCCAGGTGGCGACAGGCGGCAGCAACGCGATCGGGCCCCGGACCGGCGACCCCGGCGGTGTCGGAGCCGGGCCACAAGAGCAGCGGCGTACCCCAGGCTCTGGTGCCGGTGATGATCGGTGCCGCGGCCGCCGCGCAGTGGTACGGAAGTGCGATCGCCGTACGCGGATAGGCCTGGGCGAACTCCCCGGGGTCGCTCAGCCAGACCAGCCGTCGTTGACGCAGCGCCTCCCGCACCGGAACAGGACTGGACTGCGCCACCCGGGACAAGGGCGTCAGATGTTTCGCCGGTAGCCCTGCGGTCACCTCCAACCGCAACGCCTGCCCGTGGGACGCCAGCAAGAAGATCGCACCGGCGAGCACCCTCGTGTCGTGCACGGCGAACTCCAGCAGCCGGTCCAGCTCCGCCCGGCGAATCGACCCGGAGGCGGTGAGGACGGACGAGGCCCGTAGGGCTGTACCGCGCCGTCTTCCCGCATGGCGCACATACCAGCACCGTACGTCCGCACCGGCCGACTCCGCGCGGGAGAACCGTCTGAGCCCGCCATCGCGGCAGCATCCCCTGTCACAGATCAGAGCGTCATCCGGTCAATGGCCTGAAAAGGGACAAGTAGCGGCGCGATCCCGCTCATGTCCGAATCCGGATCTGAGAACGGTGACGAAGCACTGCGTGCCGCAGGCGTTTGCCCCGCCGCGACCTATCCGAGGACAACGACTCGATGATCAGCACTGACAAAGTGATACCCGGTAAGCAGCCGAACCTCCGCGAGCTCTCGGAGTCGGCGATTGCGATGCTCGACGAGCTGGGGACGGTGGTCGGGTGGACGCGGGCCGCCGAGCGGCTGGTCGGGCACTCCGCCGGCGACGTCGTGGGCCGGTCGGCCACAGTCGTACTGCTGTATCCCGAAGAAGCGCCGACGACGGCGGAGTTCGTCGAGCAGTGCCATGCCCAGCACGGTTGGTGGGGCACGACGACCCTGCGGCACAGAGATGGTCACAGGCTCGACGTGAGCCTGCGGGTCTCGATGCTGTGGGGGCAGGGCGAATCGGTCCGGTGGCTCGTGTCCGTGACCGACATCGGCGAGGTCTCCGGGGAAGCGACGAACGGACTGCTGCGGGAGTCGCTGCTCGCCCGTGTCCCGATGGGCATCGTCGTGGGGGACCCGCAACTGCGCTGCGCCTGGGTGAACGACACGATGGAGAGCCACGACGGTATTTCCCGCGACCGACGGCTCGGACGTCGATTCACCGATGTGCTGCCAGGTGTCGAGACCGAAGCGCTCGCATCAGCGATGCGACAGGCTGTCCAAGGCGGGCCCACCGAGGTCCGCGACTACCGGACGCGGCTGCCGTCGAGCCCGTATCGGGAGCACACGTTCGCAGCTTCGATCTTCTGCCTCCAGGACGCCGGCGGCCTGGTGCTGGGGGTGTGCGTCATCAGTGTCGACGTCACCGAGAGCCGAAGGGCGCGCGATCGCCTGGCCATACTCAGCGAGGGCAGTATCCGCCTCGGCAGCAGCCTGGACGTGATGCAGACCAGCCAGGACCTGGCCGACCTGGCCGTGCCTCTGCTCGCCGACTACGTCGCCGTCGACCTTGAGCAGTCAGTCCCGGGTGGCGAAGGGCCCCCGGTTCACATCGGCTTCACGGGCGAGCGCCTTCCTGTTTTCAGGCGCACCGGTCTGGCCTCGATTCATCACGGGGTCCCGGAGTCCCCGTGGGTGCACGGTGAGGTGGTCCCCTGGCCGCCCGCCTCGCCCTTCACCGACGTCCTGAGCTCCGGGAGGCCCCACCTTGAGCCGGTCCTGGACACCGCTCCGGGTACATGGATCGACCGTGACCCCGCGCGGGCGCAGAAGATCCACGAGAACGGCATGCACTCCCTGATGGTCATTCCCATCCTGGCGCGGCGTGCCCTGCTGGGCATGGTGCTGTTCATCCGCACCGCAGACCAGGGGCCGTTCCAGGAGGTCGATGTGCTCCTCGCCGAGGAACTCGTCAGCCGCGCCGCGCTGGCGTTGGACAATGCGCGCCAGTACGCCCGCGAGCACGCCGCTGCCCTCGCCCTCCAACGGAACCTGCTCCCGCACCGTTTGAAGGGCGGCGCGGCCGTCGAGACGGCGTCTCGTTACCTCCCCGCTGACATCGATCACGGCGTCGGGGGTGACTGGTTCGATGTGATCCCGCTGTCCGGCGCGCGGGTGGCACTCGTCGTCGGTGACGTGGTCGGACACGGGATCAACGCCGCCGCGACCATGGGCCGGCTCCGCACCGCCGTGCGCACGCTCGCCGGCATGGAGCTGCCCCCCGACGAACTGCTGACCCACCTCGACGACACGGTCCAGCGGCTGGCCGAGGAGGACAGCGACGCCCCGGAGCAGTACCCCCGGGCCGTGGGGGCCACCTGTCTGTACGCGGTCTACGACCCGGTCACCCGCCGGTGCACCATGGCACGGGCCGGGCACCCCCCGCCCGCGATCATCGACCCGCAGGGGCGGGTTGCCTTCCCCGACCTGCCCAGCGGAACCCCACTGGGCATCGGGCTGGGAGTCCCCTTCGAGGCCGTAGAGCTGGAACTGCCCGAGGGAAGTCTCCTCGGCCTGTACACCGACGGCCTCATCGAGACCCGCGACCACGACATCGACGTGGGAATGCAACGCCTCGGCACCGCTCTGGCGCAACCGAGCCGCTCCCTGGAAGAACTCTGCAGTCGCGCGATGGAGACCTTCCCGGGGCAGGCACCCTCCGACGACGCCACGCTGCTCCTCGTCCGGACCCGTACGCTCAGCCCCACCCAGGTAGCCTCCTGGGTGCTGCCCAGCGACCAGACCGCTGCCCGCATCGCCCGGCACATGGCAGCCCGTCAACTGACCGAATGGGGCCTGGGAGGTCTTGAGGACGCCACGAAGCTGATCGTCAGCGAACTGGTCACCAACGCCGTCCGCCACGGCAGCGGCCAGATCACTCTGCGCCTGATCCGGCACCAGGTCCTGACCTGCGAGGTGTTCGACACGAGCGCCTGCCCCCCACGTCTGCTCAGCGCACGCACCCATGACGAGAATGGCCGCGGCCTCTGCCTGGTCGCCCAGTTGTCCCGCAGATGGGGTTTCCGCACCGTATCGGGTGGCAAGGTGGTCTGGGCCGAAGGAGATCTGGCCCCCGCATCAGCACACGCAAAGGCCCTTGGGATACCACCCATGGCCAAGGAGCGACCCGTCCTCGGCTCCGCGTCGCCCGCGACACCCGCAGACCCCGGCGTCGTGCCGGGACGCGGTCCCGCGCCCTGGTAATGCGCTCGCCGGTGTCCACCCGTGTCCAGGAGAGACGAGGTGGCAGATCGCCTTCCGTGCGATGTGTGTTCTCCATGCCGCGGGTTCTTGGTTTGTGAGGGCCGCAGACAGGGGGGCAGGGTGATCTTGGAGCTCTGCGCGTGAGGCAGCAGGCGCACGGCCCGCCGCAGATGCGGTACACCAGCCCAGGAGCGGTGCCGGACCGTCCGTTCCGGGCAGGCCTACGGAGGTGTAGCAGTGTCGGCAGAGGACCCAGCGAACGAGACCGCCGAACAGGACATCGAGTCGACGTTCGGCCCCAGGATGCTGGCGGACGTCAAGCCACCCTTCATTCCCGAGGGAGCTTCGGGGATGACCGTCCTCGTCGAGTGGCCGCCCGGCCACCCCGGGACTCCTCCGCACGTGTTTCGGCTACGTCCTCGAAGGAGCGGTCCGGTGGACGCTCCAGCAGGCACTCGGTGCCGTCGAAGTCCCGGCCCTCCTTGGCCGGCGAGGTCAGAGCGACCCGGCCGGGACAGAGTTCGTCCCCCGCAGCTTGCGGCCGTCGTTCGGCGCCGCCAGGTACGTCTTGCCCGTACGTACGGCGTGCTCCTCTCCGGCGCAAGAGATCTGGCCGGCGCGCAACCTGCGTCGGGCTGGGACGAGGGGACGGCGCGCAACCTGCAGTCCTCCAGGTGTGAGCGCCGGTCGCAGGGGGACCGGCGTTGAGGGCACACATGGCCTGCGGCATGCTTGCCCCATGCGCAGCACAGACCCCACGGGCGACCTGGACCCCGGGCGCGGGAACCAGGCTGGGACGGGGCTGCGCCTCAGGGGACGGGACCGTGAGATCGCGGCTGTCCGCGAGGCTCTGGTGACGGTGCGTGCTGGACGGGGCGCCTGCGTCGTCGTGGAAGGCGCGCCCGGCGTCGGCAAGAGCCGGCTGCTCGCGGAGCTGGACGAGCGGGCGCAGCGGTGCGGGTTCGACGTGGTCTCCGTACGGGCCGACGAGTTCGATCAGTATGCGGCAGGAGCCGCCCTGCAGTCCGTCCTGCAGGCCTCCGACGGTTCCGCCCGAGCTGCCGCAGCCGTGAACGACCAGCGGCTCTGGCTGCTGGACACCATCGCGGACGCTCTGGAGGAACGGGCTCAGCGCGCGCCGGTGCTTGTGCTCGTGGACGACGCGCAATGGGCGGATCCGGCCACGCTCTTCGCGCTGCGTACGCTGCCCGGACGACTGGCAGCCTCGCGGATCCTGTGGGTGCTGGCGGTACGGTCGGAGGCCGAGCGGCCGACCGTGGCCAGGGTGCGGGAGGACCTCGAACGGCTCGGGGCCCGATGGCTGACCCTCGGCCCTCTGCCACAGCAGGAACTGGAGAACATCGCGGCCGACATACTTGAGGCGAGGCCTTCACCGCATCTGGCCAGGATGCTGCGAGGTGTCGCAGGCAATCCGTTCCTGGCGATCGAACTGGTGCGCTATTTTCCTGACGCGGATGCGGTCAAGGAGAAGGCGAGCGCGGCCGGCCGCCTGTACCGCGACATCCCCGTCGGCTTCCGGCAGAGCGTCGCCGCCCGGCTGGAGCAGCTCCCGGAGGATGCCGTGCGCCTGCTCCAGATCGGCTCCGTCCTCGGCCGCGAATTCGACTTCGGCACGGCCGCCCGCATGCTAGGCAGGCAGGTCGGCAGCCTGCTGTCAGGCGTGGAGGCCGCCCTGAACGCCGGTCTGCTCGCGGCGGAAGGCCCGCGACTCGCCTTCCGCCACGATCTCCTGCGGCAGGCCGTCCACGAGAACCTACCGCCGGCCGTACGGACCGCTCTGCACCGGGAGGCCGCCGAGAGTCTGCGCGCCACCGGGGCACGATCGGCGGAGGTGGCCTGGCATGTCGTCATGGCGGGCGGCCCGGTCGACGACGACGCCGTGGCCTCGCTGCACACCGCCGTACGGGAACTGTCCTCGACGGCACCCGACGCGGCCGCCGACTTCGCTCAGCGGATCGCCGGCCTGCTGCCCCCGCGCGACCGGCGTCGCGTCAGTCTGTTGACCGACGCTGCCGAGTACCTCGGCAGGACCCGCCGGGTTCACGAGGCGCTCGATCTGGTCGACGCCGCCCTCTCGGACGGCCTGGAGCCGCTACAGGAGGCAAACCTGCGCCTGGTGGCTGCCGAAATACACCAGGCCGCGGGAGACGACGCCGCCGCCATGACACACCTGCAGGAGGCTCTGGACCTCCCCGCGCTGCCGTCAGACCTGCGTGCCCTGCTGCTGAAGACCCAGGCGACGGGCCACGTGTACCTCGGGAACATCACCGCTGCCGAGCAGACGGACACCGGCCTGGTCGCGGCCTCCTACCGGAGCCACGATCCGGCAGTCGTCGTCAGCGTCATGGTGTTCCAGTCGCAGACGTTCTTCTACCGTGGGCGCTTGGCCCGAGCTCTGGAGCTTGCCGAAGCAGCCACCGCACGCGCCTACACCGAGCCCAGCGTGCCCTACCTGCGGCCCCCGAGAATTCCGGCGCTGTGGCTGGCCATTGTTCTGACCACCACTGACCGGCTTGCGGACACCGAGCGGGTGCTGCGCGAGGGACAGCACGAAGCGGAGGCGCTGGGCCTCGGCTGGTCACTTCCCCACTGGCACGCTCGCCGTGCCTGCGCCCTGCTCGAACAGGGCGCGCTGGACGACGCGGCCGTGGAGGCCGAGGCCGGTCTGGCGGTGGCGGACGAACTTGAGATCACCCAGCCGAATCCGCTGGCTCGCTCCGTGCTGGCACTGGTGGAGATCAGGCGCGGTGACCTTGCCAGGGCGAGGGATCATCTCCGCGCCGCCGAAGCCGGCTCCGGCACGAACGCGCAGCGGTACGGCCTGTGGGTGGCTCTCGCGCGCGCCTGCCTGGCGGACGCGGAGGGCCGGGACAAGGCAGCGGCAGCGGCACTCACAGGCAGCTTCGAAGACAATGAGCCGACGCGGCTGCTCGCCCTTCCGCCGTCCCACTGGCCTGGAATCGTGCGTATCGCGCTGCGCGGCGAGGAGCCGTCGGTCGTGCAGGCCGTGTCCGGCGCACTACGCACCCTGACCGCCCGGGACGACAGTCAGGAGATCATCGCGGCCGTCCGTGCCCATGTGGACGGTCTGCTCCACAGCGACCGCCGCGCACTCACGTCCGCCATCACCAGCTACCGGAGCACCGGCAGGCGACTGGCTCTGGCCGCGGCATGCGAGGACCTCGGCGAGCTCATGTCCACATCAGTCGATACGGCGCAGGCGATCCGGTGCCTCGAAGAAGCGGGTCAGCTGGCGTTGGCCTCGGGAGCCCTGCGCGATCACGAACGGATCCGGCGGCGCCTACGGCAGCTCGGCGTGCGCGCGGGCGCCGCGCGGCACGACACGGTCAGCTCCCCGGGGTGGGGGAGTCTGACCCAATCCGAGCGGAAGCTGATCCCGCTCGTCGTGGACGGCCTCACCAATCGGGCGATCGCCGACCGGCTCCACGTTTCCGTGCACACCGTCAACACCCACATGAGGCACATCTTCACCAAACTCGGCATCAACACCCGCGTCGAACTGACCCGCTTGGCCGTCGAACGGGGCGATATCGCCGACGGGGCCGAGTGAGCGGTGCCCCGGCCCGGGAGGTGCGGCCCGCAACGCTGAGGGTGAAGCCGATGAGCATGCCCCTACGACGAGCACCGACGGGTTCGGCGCCATGCCCGAAAACGGGCCTTCGAGCCCCGCGAGGGTCTGTGCGGGCCGGCCGGCATCGCGCTTTGTTGTGAGGACACGTTCACACAGCCGACCTCTGCGGCCGCAACAGGCTGGACTCCCGACTCTGGGCCTTCGCGCTCCTGCTCCGCGTCTGTAAACCGGATCTGCGACCTGCGTATCCCGGCGAACGCCGGCTAGTTGTGGGGCAAGCGGCAGCCGAGGTGATGACTGCCGACGCGAGTTGAAGACCGACGTAAGCCTGGGTTCCCCAGGGGCTGCGATCTTCCCCTTACATCCTCGGAGAGTGCAGCACGACTCACACGAAGGCGCTGTGCCCGGTGATGGACTTGCCGACTATGAGGGTTTGCATCTGGCGGGTGCCCTCGTAGGAGTAGAGGGCCTCTGCGTCGGCGAAGAACCGTGCGATGTCGTAGTCGAGGACGATGCCGTTGCCACCGAAGATCTCGCGGCTGAACGCGACGACCTCCCGCATCCGTGACGTGGTGAACCCCTTGGCCAGCGCCGAGTGGTCATCGCGGAAGATGCCTTGGTCCTGCAGCCGAGCGAGCTGTACCAGCATGCCCCAGGAAGCGGTGATGTCGCCCAGGCTCTTCACCAGAAGGTCCTGCACCATCTGGAACCCGGCGATCGGACGCCCGAACTGCTGACGCTCCTTGGCGTAGGCGAGTGCGAGCTCATAGGCACCGATCATGACACCCAGAGCCTGCCAGGCGACACCGCTGCGCGTGAAGCGCAGGATCTCCGCGACGTCTCTGAAGGAGTTGATGTTCTGGAGACGGTTCGCCTCCGGCACCCGTACGTCGTTCAGGGCGATCTCGGCGTTCTGTACGATCCGCAGCGCAGTCTTGCCCTCGATCTTCACCGGCACGAAGCCGGGGGTGCCCTTCTCGACGATGAAACCCTTGACCTGGTTGTCGTCTACGTCCCGCGCCCACACCACGACATGGTCGGCGAAAGTGGCGTTGCCGATCCACCGCTTCGCGCCGTTGAGGACCCAAGTGTCGCCCTGGAGCTTGGCGGTGGTGCGCATGCCACCGGAGACGTCGGAGCCACCCAGCGGCTCGGTCATGGCGAAAGCGCCGATCTTCTCCATCGAGGCCATGGCGGGCAGCCACCTCTCACGCTGCTCCTGGTCGCCGCCGGTGTAGATGGAGTAGAAGCTGAGCCCATTGTGAACGCCGAAGAAGGTGGCGACCGAGGCGTCGACGCGACTCATCTCCATCGCGAGCATGCCGCCGAGTAGATGGCTGGCGGCAGGCAGGTGCTCACCGTAACCCTCGTAAGACAGGGCGGTCAGCCCGCTCCCGCGGAACTTCTCGATCAGCTCCATGGGGAACTCGCCCTTGTCCCAGTACCTGTTGACCATCGGCTTCACTTCGTCACGCAGGAAGGCGCGGGCCTTGCGCAGTATCTTGCGCTCGTCGTCCGGGAGGAGCGCCTCGTAGAGGTAGAAGTCGGCGCCCAGCAGGTCGTCCGGCGGTGCAGGGGGAGTGGTGGTCATGTCAGTTCTCCTTTTGGTGTCGGACATGGCAGAGGTGGTCCAGGGCGAATGAGCTGGCGAGGTATCCGCAGCCGCGAGCCTCGCTGTCCTGACCAGGGGTGTCCTCAAAGGTCAGCGTGATGTTGTCGGCGTTCGCTGCCAGGCCGTCTTCGCGTGTGTGGCGCGTCGGCCTTCTGCAGGAGCGGGGCAGTGACGGCCGGATCGATGGCCGGCCAGTTCGGCAGGCATGCGCAGGTCGAGGTCCAGCATGGCGACGGACCACGGAGGGCACGGCTGGACGGCGGGAAGCCGGCGCCCGTTCCCGTTGCCGTCTCACCATGACAAACGCTGCCAGACGCCCGGTTTCTGGCAGAGCCCATCCAACAAATCGTGTCAAACTCCATATTCTGCGCACCTTCGCGTCTTGGAGGCTCTTCGATTCCAGACCACCAGTTGACCGACAGGCCACCCCGTTTGTGACGGCTGCCGACGCACGGTTCGTCCGACTGAGAGGGTCTCCGGGCGTTGCGGTCCTGGTCACGTTTCCTACCGTCACCGAAAAACCGACCTTGCCGTCCGGCTCCTGAACATGGACGCGTTCAATCGCCGGCCGAAGGTGCCCGCGACGGCCTTCGAGAGTGCGAGGAGTCAATGGGGCATCAGAAGCATGACCACCGTGCCCATGGCAGTCGCGCCGTCCCAGAAGCGGTTGCAAGCACTCTTGAGGCTGGTCGAGTCGTCGGACGTTTCGGTGGCTGCGCGCAGTGCAGGCATGCCACGGGTCAGCGAGCGAAGAGAACATGTGAGGAGGTACAGCGCGAGCACTCCTGTGACGACGCTGTCGGCCTTCGACTCACCCATGGAGTGGCTGAGATGCATGGCCTGGTGTGCTGTCGGAACGCCCTCGGCCATGGTCTGGTGCGAATGACCCGCCGCGCGGTACGACATCCAGGTCATCGCCGCCATACCGACCGCGTAGGGCAGCCTCCTCGCGGTTGCCGACAGCCGTCGCTCCTGGCCACTGTTGACAGCGGTCAGCGGGAACCAGAGTGCGGCGGCGGCGAAGAAGACCGACTGCGGCAGCTCCGGCAGAGCGCGGCCCCAGCTCCACGGCATCACAGCCATGGCCAGGGCCATGGCGGCGTGCAGCAGATGGTCGACGCGGCTGCGGCCAGCGCGAGTCCGTGTCAGGACAACCTGCCGGAGCGCGCGGACAGCGGCCGCTGTGAACAGGGCGGTCAGCATGTAGTCGACAACTTCAGTGGCATTCATGCCGAATCGCGCCCTCCCACGGAGCGGTCAGAATCCGTGTCGGAACTGCATTGTGTGAGTGGGTGGTTGGTCAGTCTGTGGGGCGCGGGGCGCGCAGCTGGGTCCGTTCGGCCAGTTCCCTCTCACTGACCAGTTCGAGCATGGGCTTGCCCGGCGCGCACATCATGGTCACGACGAACCGGGTCCGCGTATCCGCAAGCGCGTTGCCGTCCTGGTAATGGATCACATCCCCACCCGGCTCCCAGAACGTCCCGCGGCTTCGATCACGCGCTCAGGCTCGCCCTCAAGCTCGAAGCGGACCGCTCCCTCGATGACGTACCCGAAGGCAGGCCCCGAGTGGCGGTGCGGCGGCGTTCCCGTGTCTCCGGGCTCCCACTCGACATGAATGGTCATCGCAGACGCACCCTCGGGAATGGTGATCGGTGCGGCGTCCTGGAGCATCGTCGCCGCCGTCTTCCACCCTTCCGACGCGTACTGCCCACCGTGACCGTGTGCTGCATCCTTGTCCGACATTGTGTTGCACCTCCGTAGATCCACTGCGACTTGAGCCAGACGTACCTCGCGCAGGAATGAATCCGGACGGACGTACCGTTGGGGGGCCGCGTGTTCCCACGTCCTGGTCCCATGCGCGTTGCGCAGTGATGACCGAGCGCACCGCGAATCTGTGACACAAGGGGCTGCGCCCGTTCTTCGGGGATGCCGTTCGGAGCAAGCACGTGTCTCAGCGCGATGTCAGAGCTTCGGGCCGAACGCTGTCCTAGGTGTGGTGCGTGGCTGACGTCATCGTCAGACGTACGGAGGCATCAGTGGGGTCACACCCCGCGGCGGGAGGAAACCCAGATGAGACTCGTTGTCGCAGGAGCCACCGGTCTGATCGGTTCCAAGACGGTCGCGAGGCTTCGAGGCCACGGAGTGGAGGTTGCGCTCATATCACGCAGGGAGGGTGTCGATGTCGTGACCGGGGAGGGCCTTCCCAAGGTCCTGCGCGGGGCGGATGTGGTGGTGGACGTCACCGAAGCGCCCTCTTCGAGTCTGTGGAGGACGTGTCACGTTGGGTGCCGTACACGGACAGTGTCCATGCCGCATCCGTCCTGACACGCCCCGCCGCGGCGGACGATGTCGCCGTCGCGGTCGCTCATGTCGCAGTCGGCGTACCGCTGTTCGGAGTATTGAGGTTGCCGGCCCGGACGAGGGCCGCCTCGATGAGCTCACTGAGAAGCTGCTGGCCGCGCAGGGTGACAAGCGTGCGGTGATCGCCGCTCGGCCAGGCCTCCTTCACCCGGCCGGCCACCGCCGCCTCGTCGCGTTCCACCGTCCGGCGGGCCGGCACCTGGCAGCTCCAGCCATGCCGCTTGAGCAGTGGCGACTCCCTGCACGGTGTAGCTTTTGTGGAACCGACGGCCGACAAGGGTCTTGATCCGCGACAGGGTCCAGATCTGGTCCGGCCAGCCGTGTGCCACCGGCCCCTTGGCCAGCTCCTGCTCCAGCAGACGAACAACTCGTCACTGAGCAGCGGCAATGACGCGGGCCCCCTGGAAGCCAGGGTTTTCGGATGACCGCGTTTTGCTCGCTTTGGACGAGCCGCTCGGCCGCCTCCATCCTCAACTTCTCAAGGAAAGCTCGCCGCTCGTCGGCCAACCCACCCCCTTGCGCAAACCTCATGAGTCGGCATACCGCAGCGATAACGGACCGTCATCCCCTGCCGACACCACGCTTTGGAGCTCAGTATGTCCGTGCTGGTGATTCGACACTGTCCCATGCGGTGAGGCGGCTCGCGACGTCGCCGCTTGCCCCATCAAGCAGTCTCCAGGCTCACGGATTCGGCCTGAGAGGGACGCCTAGTAGTTCTCCGAGTCGGGTCGTGGAGTGCTCTGCGCTGCGATGCAGGACAGTGGCCATTCCCAGTGCCTCGGCGGGCGGCAGGTTCACCGCGTTGTCGTCGATGAAGACGCATTCCTCGCCGGGTACTTCGAGCATCTTGAGGATGAGCTCGTACACAGCCGGCTCCGGTTTCCGCAGTCCGTGCTGCCCGGAAATGAGCGCCACGTCGAAGGCCGCGTCGATGTCGAAGCCTCGATACATGTTCCACGGCGCCAAGCCCATGCTGTTGGACAGCAGACCAATCCTCAGTCCGCAGGCGCGGGCCCTGGCCAGCACTGACACCATGGATTCGTCGAGACGGGAATCCGCGAAGATCCGACCCAGAAGGTTGGTGCTGTCGATGCCCAGTGCCTGGCCCACGCGACGGTTCCAATCAAACTGAGTGGATCTGCCCCGTTCGAGGTCGTGAGTGAGCGCGACCATCGCCGGGTCCCGATACCAGGAATGCTCCACCGCTCCTTCGGAAAGGCCTTCACGGGCTTCGAAGCCACGCACCGCATCATCGAGCGATGTCGTGAGCACACCCCCGTAGTCGACTATGAGACATGTTCTCGGCACAGTGTTCCGAACCTCTCTCCCACGCCATCTGGTTGACTCATGTTGTCGCAGGGCGCCTACCCGATCAGCGCCGCGTCCTATGACATCCTGCGGCGGAGCATGACAGGGCACGGGTACGGCGACGGTATGCCGGTGATGTCAGGCAAGCCCGTGTCGGTGTGCTGGATGTCGGTGCCGGAATTGGCCGTGTCACGCTGATGAGCCTCACCGAGTCGCAGGTACCGGTATGTGCTGTCGAGCCGACACATGCCATGCGTTCGCCGCTGATGTCTCGGCTCGCGTCGAAAAGACCGGCCTTCGCAAGGTGGCCGGCGTTGCGATATGGCACAACACGGTCGTCTGCCATCCCCCACAGCCCGGCGTGCACTGTGGCCGGTCGTCGCCGACGTACCTGTGCCTGGAGGCGCCTTGCTCCGTCAGCTTCCGCTGACCCGTCTCCTCGTTCGCGACACCGCATATGACCTGCCGATCCCGCGAGTTGGCGAGCACGAGTACGGGGGGACGCATGATGACGCCGGCCGAGGCGGGCCGGATCCGGATTCGTTTCGCCTACTGGGTACGGGACGAGGGGGGCGCACTGAGAGAGCACAATGAGACCTTCGGGATGTGGTCGGCCTCCCCCGAGAAGGTGATCGAGGAATTGAGGCAGTGCGGTTTCGCACCGTCGACCTATGGCCGCTCTGTTCAGCGCAGGTGCTCATTGGCGATCTCCTGGTACTCCTGCAAGGTCGGCTTGGGGATCTGCGAGCCCTCGCCGTAGAAGGCGCGGCTGAACCTGACACGCAGGCGCCGAGAAGGGCGGGCGTCGGCACCTGGACTCTCCGCTTTGCCGTTCGGGCCGGGTGCGATCGGCGTGTATTGCTCATGCTGTGTACGAAGGTGGAGTTCCGCCTGGCTTAGAGGCGCGTGCACCTCGACGAACTCGCCGTGCGGCAAGCGCTTGATGACACCGGTCTCGCGACCGTGCAGCACCTTGTCCCGATCGCTGCGTTGCAGACCGAGGGCACACCGCTTCGCCACGACGTAGGCTGCGACAGGCGCGACGAAGAGGCCGATGCGGACCGTCCACGTCACTGATTCGACCGAGAGATGGAACCGGGTGGCGATGATGTCGTTCGCGGCGCCGATGAGCGACACCAGGTAGAAGCTGATCCAGGCGGCACCGAGTGCCGTTCGCACAGGGCGGTTGCGTGGTCTGTCAAGAAGGTGCTGGTCACGATCGTCCCCGGTCACCCATGCCTCGATGAACGGATATGCGCCCATGGCCAGGAAGAGACCGACGCCTGCCACCAGCGGAATCAGGTTCTCCAGTGCCAGGGTGTGGCCCCAGAAGGCGATTTCCCAGCCGGGCATGACTCGCAGCAGTCCGTCCGCCACACCCATGTACCAGTCGGGCTGCGATCCGGCCGAGACCTGGTCGACGCGGTAGGGACCGTACAGCCAGATGGGATTGATCTGCGCGAGTGCCGCGATCGCGAAGATGACACCGGCGACCAAGAAGAAGAAGCCCGCGGACTTCACCGCCCGCACCTTGAGCGGCAGGCCCACCGCATTCTTGTTGCTCCGTCCAGGGCCTGGATACTGCGTGTGCTTGTGGTGGAGCAGCAGGATCAGATGGACCACGAGCAGTCCCACCATGATGGCTGGGATGATCAGAACATGGATTGTGTTGAAGCGCGCCACCAGTTCACTGCCCGGGAACTCGCCCCCGAAGAGAAACATCGAAAGGTAGGTTCCGACGATCGGTATGGAAAGGATCGTCCCGTTCACGACGGCGAGCCCGGTTCCGGAGAGAAGGTCATCCGGCAGGTCGTATCCGGTCAACCCTCCGAACATTCCGAGGATCAGCAACAGGAATCCGAACAGCCACTGGAATTCACGGGGCTTGCGGAAGGCGCCGGTGAAGAATACGCGCAGCATGTGGACGAGCATGGACCCGATGAACACCAGCGCTGCCCAGTGATGGGCCTGTCGGATCAACAGGCCGCCCCGGACATCGAAGGAGAGGTGCATGGTCGAGTCGAACGCCTCCGACACCGTCTGCCCCCGCAACGGCATGTAACTGCCGTTGTACTGCACCTCTTTCATTGACGGATGGAAGTACAGAGTCAGATAGACCCCTGTCACGATAATGACGATGAAACTATAGAGACAGATCTCTCCCAGCAAGAAGGACCAGTGGTCCGGGAAGACCTTACGTGCTTTAGCGCGGATCAGGCCGTACGGGCCCAGGCGTCCGTCCGCCCAGCGGGCAATCCGATCGCCACCGCCTCCCTCGCCTGCTTCTTCTTTCTGGCTCTGATCATCCATGCCCCTGCAACCATTCCTCATCCGGACCGAAAGGGACGCTCTTGATGTCATGAGCCTGTTTTGTTGCCGACAGGAAATTGATACGGCAGGTTAGTCGCCTGTCGTGGGCAGAGCTGAGACAGGCGGGGCACCAAATCTGTTTCCATCCGCGTTCCGTGTGTGCGTACGGACCGAAGGTCGGACTTTCCGACGTGCTGCGCATAGCTGGGCAGCCCTGCCACGCCGCGTCGACTCAGCCCCCGCGCCGAATCCGGGATCACGGACGGTCTTCATGGTGGCTGCACTCCTTGGGCGAGCAGGCTCATGACTGCTTCCACCCATATGACCGGGCATGAGGCTTGGATGTGACACGCATGGCCCCGAGGTGGTGGTCGGCGCTGTCACGCCGCCTCATCAGGCGGCGTTCGCCCTCCGTCTTTCCACCCCAGATGCCTTCCACCTGCTCGACCCGCATGGCCCAGCTGAGGCACTGATCCATGACCGGGCAACGGCAGCAGACGGCCTTGGCCTCGGCGATCTGAACGTGCGTCAGTACGCCGTTGCCTATGGGGAAGAACAGTTCGGGGTCGATGCGCACGCAGGCTCCCCGTTCGCGCCAGTGCGTTGCGTGGTTGCCTTGTTCTGCTGCGGTCACGGTCTTTCTCGTCTCCGGGAAGGATTCAAGGGGTTGTCATGTGAGACCGGGCGCCTGACAGATGTGTGACACGGCAGCGGACACCGGGTATGTCAATTCAACGGCTGATCTTGGTTGTTGCGTGGGTCAGGCGACTCTCGACGGCGATCTGGAACGCGTTCAAGAATGTCTTCCGGTGGCATGGTCCACCTCTTGCGGCCTTTCCCGGTCGGGTCCAGGCTCCTCAGCGCCATGTAGACGCATGTGAGGGCGGCGGCCTTGTTTGCGTGTCTCGACGTCGAGGGAGAGGAAGGAGCCGCTGCCCGAACTGCCTGGCGCTGGAGAACTTGGCTCTTCCGGCACGCCAGTGCTTCGGACCGCCGGGTTTGAAGGGCCAGGAAGACAGTGGCCTCGGTGAACAGTCCGGCGGGCAGGTACAGCGGGCGGCCCTCCGTTTGTACGCCGGTCGTGGACCCTGAGGTCGCCTGGCCGAGGGCGGGCCGGTGCCCGACACTCACCACACAGCCGGTACGGATCGCACATGGACGTGTGTGATCCATACCGGTGCGCGGCGTGGCCGTGCCGATGCCCGAGTACCGGCCGCGCGCGGGCCATCGTCCGCCGTGCTCAGACCACGATCTTGCGCGGGTTGAAGTTGCCGCCCGGGTCGGCAGCGCCGAAGAGGCCCGACATGATGGCGACACCCTCCGTCGAGATGTCCTCCTCCAGCCAGGGCGCGTGCTCCACGCCCACCCCGTGGTGGTGCGAGATCGTGCCGCCGGCGTCGATGAACGCCTGCTGGATCGCGCGCTTGACGATGTCGTACTCACCGAGCGGGTCGTCACCGAACACGAAGGCGAAAGTGAAATAGAGGCAGGCTCCAGAGTGGTATGAGTGCGACATGTGCGACATGGTCCAGCCTGCGTGGCCGATCTTCTCGTAGGCGCGGTCGGCCGCCTCGTAGACCGCCGCGTGGATGCCACGCAGCTTCGACCACGGACCGGCGGTCTCGCTCACGTCGCCGGCGGCACCGCGGTCGAGGAGGAAGTCGCGGATGTACGGCGTGTCGAACTTCTTCTGGTCGTAGAGCGCACCGGGGCCCCTGCCGACGCCGATGCCGTGATGCTTGCGCACGATCCGGTCGACGAGCGACTTCTGCCGTTTCACGTGTGCCTCGTCGCCCTCGAAGCCGATGAAGGAGAGGCACATCTCGTCGAGGCTCCAGCCACGCCTCTTGAGATACGCCATGAGGCCTGTCTGTGCCTTCTTCTGAATGCCCTTCGACTCCTTGCTCGTCGCCAGGGAGAAGGCCGTCTCGTGTGCGTCCGAGATACGGGTGACCGAGGGCGAGACGTCGCTCTCGGCGATCTTCTGCATCGCCGCGAGGCCGTGGTCGAGATTCTTGAAGAAGTAGGCGTGGATGGCCCGCTTCTCGGGGAGTCGGTGCACCTGCACCGTGACCTCGGTGATGACGCCGAGCCGCCCCTCGGAGCCCACCACCATCTCCCGGACGCTCGGCCCGGTCGACGCGCTCGGAACGGCACGGATCACGAGGACCCCGCCGGCCCGCACGACACGCAGCCCCTTGACGATGTCCGCTATGTCGCCGTACTTGTCCGACTGCATGCCGGACGAGCGCGTGGCGACCCACCCGCCGAGCGTCGAGTGGGTGAACGAGTCGGGGAAGTGCCCCATCGTCCAGCCGCCCCGGTTGAGTTGAGCCTCAAGATCAGGGCCCAGCGCCCCGGCCTGGACGCGCGCCAGCCCGGAGTCGGGGTCGATCTCCAGCACCCGGTTGAGGCGACCGAGGTCGAGTGAGACGACCACCCGGGACTCGTCCATGTGAGGCTCAAGGCTGCCCGCGATATTGCTGCCGCCCCCAAAGGGGATGATCACGGCGTCCGCCTCGACGGACGCGTCGATGATGCTTTGCACCTCTGCCTCGTCGGCCGGGTAGACGATCACATCGGGACTGCGTGCTATCTGGCCGGCTCGGATGCGGACCAGGTCACGCAGGCTCTTGCCGTACGTGTGGACGACCCGGGACAGGTCATCGACAACGGTGTTCCCGGCTCCGACGATGCCGCTCAGAACCGCGACGAACTCCTCGGACGCCGTCGAGGCCGGCACCCTCAACCGCGAGAAGTCGGGCCGTTCGGTGCGTTCGCCCGCCCGGAGATTGAGGCCGATGGCCTCTTGTACGAACGGCGCGAAACCAGGCTTGTCCTCGTGTCGGAAGCCGACACCTTCCACGCCCCAGCCCCACCACTTCATGTGTTTCACATCATCGGTGCGCATCGCGTCGGTGCGGTCGGTGGGTTCAGTCACGAACGGTCTCCTTCAGGTATACGACGTGAGGTCGCACTCACGCCGAGGATGCGGTCGGAGTTCTCCTCGGTCAGGGTGAGGATTGCCGAGCGGATCCGTTCGGTGAACTCGCTCCTCAACTCCCCGGGAAAAGCAGTCAGCGGTTCGCCGAAGACAACCCCGACCGGCAGACGGCCCGGTTTCGGCCAATTCGATCCGCGAGGATGCGCCGCATGCGCGCCGATGACCGCGACGGGGAGCACCGGCACCTCGGCCGACGAGGCGAGCGCCGCCGCCCCCGGCTTGAACGCCCCGAGCGATCCGTCGCGCGAGCGGGTCCCCTCGGGAAAGATCAGGAGCGGCACTCCCCGACTCAGCAAAGCCTTGGCGCTCACTCCGCGCGCGTTCATTCCGGTGCGGTCGACCGGGAAGGCGTTGAAGAAGAGGGCCGTGAGGCCGCGCCGCCGCCACACGTCGAAGAAGTAGTCGGCGGCGGCTCCCACCGCGAGGTAGCGCGCCAGTCGGCGAGGCAGCGCGCCCATGATGAGTGGCGTGTCGAGGTGCGAGGAGTGATTGGCGACGACGACATACGAGTCCTCGACGTTCGCCAAGCGCTCGCGCCCGAGTATCGTGACGCTGGTCACGCTCCAGACGAGGGGCTTCAGCAGCCCCCGTTGCGCGAGGAAACGCGCCGCGGCGTGTGAGCGTGAGGTGAAACGGTCGCGTATCGTCGCGGGCATCCGTTTCCTTCCCGTGCGGGTTCGCCCGCACTGATTCCTTCAGTGAGTGAGACTGTCGTTGCGGCTGGAGGAGATCCGTCGCGAGATCCACCGCACTGTGCGGCGTGGAAGATGACGTGTGAACCAGATGAGCAACTGGTACCGGAAGCTCGGCACGGAGATCACCCGTCCGCGGCGCACGTCGCGCAGACTCGTCTCGACGAGTCGCCGGGTGTCGAGCCAGAGGAAGTTCGGAATGCTCGACGACCGGATTCCGGCCCGCGTGTGAAATTCCGTGCGGACCCAGCCCGGACAGAGTGCCGTCACGGTGACGCCCGTTCCATGGAGCTCGTTCGCCAGTCCCTCTGAGAGTGAGGTCACGAAGGCCTTGACGGCCGAATAGCTCCCCATGGTGACGAACCCAGCCGTGCTCGACACATTGACGATCGCACCGTGCCCGCGTTCGCGCATGGCCCGCCCAGCGGCGCCGGCGAGCACCAGCACCACGCGCCCCATGACCTCGATCGCCCGGTCGTGCGGAGTGGTGTCGGCTGAGGTCATCGGTGCGTGCACGCCGAAACCGGCGTTGTTGACGAACATGTCCACCGGACGGGCGGGGTCCTCCAGCCGGGCGGCGACACGCTCGACGTCGGCACGATCGGACAGGTCGGCGGGCAGCACCTCGACAGCACGGCCCCGGGACTCGAGCTCGGCCGCCATCCGGCCGAGCCGCTCCCTGTCGCGCGCCACCAGGACAAGGTCCCATCCGCGGTCTGCCAGAGCGCGCGCGAACGCCGCTCCGATACCCGACGTGGCACCGGTGACAAGTGCGACCCGCGTACGGCTCAGCACAGTCTCATCTGCCATCTGCGCGCCATCCGAGCTCCCCGCTCGTATCCATTTCGTGGGGCGGCGAGCGGGTCCACGCTGTCGATCCCGACACCGGCCTTCCGAGTCACCTGGTCAACAACCCGCTTCTGCATGGGAACTTGAGGATCCACAAGATTTCCATGTTCGACGTCCGACGAGCCGACCCAGGTGAATGGCCACGGTCGTACAACAGCAGATGACTGAGTCCTCGCGCATGACACACCTTTCGTTTCTGGGCTCATGGCGTTAGACCGGGCATGCATCCGTCTTGTGACACGAGCTTCCGCACATGACGGAGGTGAGCGATGCCCAGCAAGGTCCGGTGCACGCCGCCTGGGCCGAGACACCACACCGATCCGCGGGATCTCTCGCTCTTCCCAGCACAGGCCGTAAGCGCAGGCCCTATACGGAACCAACTCACATGTCACACATGCGCCGGTTGCCTGGTCTAACGTGACGGCCCCCGACGGCTTCTCGCATGCTCCGGGGCTTCTGCAGAGTTTCCCCTGCTCCCGCCCCAGAAAGCCCGTGTATGAACTCGAACAACGAGACGACGACCGCGCCGCCCGAGACAGCGGGATTCGACGTGCGTGAGTTCGCCCGTACGGCACACGGCAGCCACCGCGAAACGCTCGACCTCGGGTCGCTCGCCAAAGAGCCGCTCGACGCCGAATCCGTCCGGCTCGTTCGCGCGCTGCGCGACATGGAACGTGCGACGCTGCACCGCGTGCGCGACCTCCTCGTCACGGCGACACATAAGGACGCCCGTGTCACCGCGTTCCTCACCACGTGGATGTTCGAGAGGTTCTGGATAGCCGATGCCCTCGACGCCGTGCTGGATGTTTCTCCCGCCGCCCGCGACCTCCCTTCGAGCGCCGGTCCGGCACGGTGGGTACTGGCGGAGCGCCGCGAACGCCGTGGCCCGATCCGTCGTTCCCTCATCGCCAACATCACCGGTACACAGATCGTCGCCGAACACGTGACGACGGGCCTCGTGGACGAATGGATCACGCAGGCGGCCTATCGGCGTCTGGCCGGTGTGTCCTCCGCCATGGCGGCGATCATCAACCCTGTGGTGGAGATCAAGCATCGCCATATCCGTTTCCTCGCAGAGGAGGCGGAGCGCCGACTCCAGCGCTCGGCCCGCGCCCAGCGCATCACCCGCCGAGCCCTCCGGCACGCCGCCTGGCCGCTCGGCTCGGTCGACCGCTCCGGGCACGAGCGCACCTTCTTCGAACGCCATGTCTTCGGCGACCAGAGCGGACGAGCCGAGGCGCGCCGTATCCGCGGGATGGTCGCCGCGCTCCCCGGCATCCGTCCCGGTGTCGCATCCACCGTGGAATCGAGGCTCCTTCCGTGATATCGCACAACGCGAAGACCGAACTCGGCAACGCGCACGTCCTGCTGACCGGCGCGACCGGTTTCGTCGGGCAGGCCGTGCTTGAGCGGCTGCTCACCGACCACCCCGCCACCCACATCTCACTTCTCGTGCGCCGGAAGGGCAGTCAGACCGGGCAGGACCGGCTCCGGCAGCTTCTGCGTAAACCCGTGTTCGAGCGCTGGCGGGATGCTGTGGGCGCCGCAGAGGCCGAGCGCATCGTCCGTACACGGATCACAGTGCTCGACGGCAGCATGACCAGCATCCCCGAGCTGCCCTCCCACCTTGATGTCGTCATCCACTCGGCGTCGACCGTCTCGTTCGACCCGCCCATCCACGAGGCGTTCGACACGAACGTCAACGGCGCCGTAAGCCTCTACGAGGCCCTGCTCGCGTCCGGATCCGACCCGCACGTCGTCCACGTGTCGACCTGTTACGTCGGTGGGCTCCGTCGCGGTGTGGTACCCGAGGCCAAGCTCGAACACGATGTCCTCTGGCACACCGAGTGGACCTTGGCGACACGGACCCATGAGCAGACCGAACTCACCTCGCGGGAGCCGGCGATGCTTGAGCAGTTCATGTCCCGCGCCCGCGGCAACCACGGGAAAGAGGGCCCGATCGCGGCGGCCCGCGCGAGCGAGAACGCGCGCCGCGAGTGGGTGCGTTCCCAGCTCGTCGCCGCTGGCCGGCGGCGCGCGCAGAGTCTGGGGTGGACCGACGTCTACACCCTGACGAAGGCACTCGCCGAACGTGCCGCGGAAGACCTCTGGGGCGAGGCCGGACACCGGCTTTCGGTGGTTCGGCCCGCGATCATCGAGAGCGCGTTCCAGCATCCGTTCCCCGGTTGGATCGACGGCTTCAAGGTCGCCGATCCGCTGATCTTCGCCTACGGCCGGGGCCAGCTGCCCGACTTCCCGGGGCTCCCCGACTCGATCCTCGATGTCATCCCCGTCGACTTCGTCGTCAACGCCATCCTGGCCGTGGCGGCCAACCCGACCTCTGTCGACGAGCCGAGGTACTTCCACATCGCCTCGGGCGCGTCGAATCCACTGCCTTTCCACCGCATGTACGAGAACGTACGCGACTACTACACGCAGCACCCGATTCCCAAGGACGACGGATTCGTCAAAGTGCCGGCCTGGAAGTTCTCGGGCGAGCGCAAGTTCAACAGGGGCCTTCGGCTGGCGAAGAAGAAGGCCGACCTGTGGGACGCCGCTCTGCGGCTGATGCCGAACGACGAGCGCAAGCGTGCTCTCGCAACCCGGAACGCCAAGCTGCGCGCCGGTATCGCCACCCTCCACAACTTCATCGACCTCTACCGCGCGTATGCGCAGACCGAGATCGTCTTCGACGACCGCAACGCCCGCGCGCTGAACAACGCCCTTCCGGCCGAGGTGCGCGAGGACCGTGGCTTCGATGTGGAGCGGATCGACTGGGAGGAGTACCTGCAGAAGGTGCACCTCCCCGCCGTCAGCGAGCTGACAGCGGCCTACCGTCGCCGGAAGGCCGCGGCCGCCCGGCCGGTGAACGCCAGGCCGCAAGGCGAACTGCCGCAACGTACCGACGTAGTCGCCGTCTTCGACCTCGAACGGACCGTCGTCGACTCCAACATCGTCGAGCAGTACCTCTGGGTGCGCACCGCGGGCTCCCGTAAGGCGGCCTGGCCGAAGGAGGTGGCGGACCTGCTCGCCTCACTGCCTGGCTACCTCCGCGCCGAAAGACGTGACCGCGGCGAGTTCATCCGCGCGTTCCTGCGCCGTTACCGCGGCATGCCCATCGCCCGCCTTGAGGAGGTCGTGCAGCGCGGGTACGCCGATACGATGCTGCGGCACACGAGCGCGGACGCCCTGGCGCGTATCCGCGAGCACCGTGCGGCGGGTCACCGGACCGTCCTGGTCACCGGCTCCATCGGCCTTCTCGCCGCTCCGCTCGCCGACCTGTTCGACGAGGTCGTCGGGAGCTCCATGCACGTGAGGGACGGTGTGCTCACCGGCTACCTGGCGAAGCCGCCGCTTGTGGACGAAGCGAGGGCCGCGTGGCTTCAGCGGTACTCCGAGGAGGGCGGCTACGACCTCGCCGCCTCCTACGGTTACGGCGACAGCCACTCCGACCTGCCATGGCTGTCTCTGCTGGGAAAGCCCTCGGCGATCAACCCCGACGCCGAACTGGCGCGCGAGTCGCACAAGAGGAACTGGAACATCTACCGCTGGAAGAGCGGCGGTTCGGGTGTGCGCCGCGACGTCATCGCGGCACGGACGACGCTTCCGACGCGCACCGACGAGAAGAGCGACTGATGGCTTTCGACATAGACAAGTACACGAAGAACTCCACCGGCGTGCAGTGGGCCGACCTCGACTTCGAGGAGTTCGAGCGCAACCCGCTGCCCGAGGAGACGCTGCGTACGCTGCGCTATATGTGTGACATCGAATACCACACAGTGTGCTACCTGCGTGATCTGCTGACGACCCCGTCTCACGACGAGCCCGCGGTGGGCGCTTTCATGACGATGTGGAACCGCGAGGAGTTCTGGCACGGTGAAGCGCTCGCGGCCGTGCTGGAGCGCCACGGCCTCCGAGTCGACTTCGACGAGCTCAAGGCGACCCGTCTGAAGCTCGGCTGGAAGGACCGCCTGGGGACGGTGAAGCAGACGGTGATCGGTCGGCTGGTCGGAAACGACTTCGTCGCCGTGCACATGGCGTGGGGCGCGGCGAACGAGTGGTCGGCGACAGCGGCGTATCACCGACTTGCTGCGCTGGAGAGCCACCCAGTGCTGGTACCGCTGCTGAAGCGGATCGCACAGCAGGAGACGAAGCACGTCGCGTTCTACGCATCGCAGGCGCGTGACCGGCTCGCGGCCAGCAAGAAGGCCCGCGTGGTCGCTCGGCTGGCGCTCGAAAACGCCTGGGGCCCGGTCGGCTCGGGCGTCATGCCCGAGACCGAGGTCACGCACGTCATGACTCACCTCTTCGCCGGCTCCGAGGGCCGCAAATTCATCCGCGACATCGACGCGCACATCGCGAAGCTTCCGGGCATGGACGGGCTGCGCATTGTCGAGGACGCCATGGACAAGCGCGGGATCGCTTCCTGATGCTGATGTCAAACGGCTGGTACAACAGCTGGCGTAATGAGCCGAGTTGTCGGTGGGTGATGAGGCAGCAGGTGAGTTTGAGGAACGCTTCATGGATGTTGGAACGGCGTTCTCAGCGGATGCGAAGGCGGTGGAAGCCGTGCGCTTTCCCCGTTGTTCCCCGCAGTGTCTGGCGCGGCTCCGGGGCAACGTCACAGGCTGCGTCGTGAGATGCAGCCCTGCTGCCACATCACCCGCCCACCTGTAACGCGCAAAAAGTACCGCTGACTAATCATCGACGAACGTGACCGTCTCGTCGAGCAGTGCTCGGCCCGTACGGGTATAGGGCACTGCGATGTCTTCGAATCCGATCGACATACCGCAGAAGAGGATGAGGTCGTCCGGGGGTGACAGGACCTCCGCTACGGTCTTGCGATAAACCGACCACGCCATCTGCGGGCAGCTGTGCAGGCCTTCGGCACGGAGCAGCAGCATCACGGTCTGCAGATACATGCCCAAGTCGGACCACTGGGGCCGGCCCAGACCTCGGTCGATGTAGCAGAACAGCGCGGCGGGCGCGCCGAAGCATTTCCAGTTCGCGGAAGCGGCCCTCTGGCGGGCCTCCCAGTCCTCGTGCGCGATGCCGAGTGCGCTGTAGCGCTCCGCACCGAAGGCGGATCGGCGCTCCCGGTACGGGGACTTCAGTGTCGGCGGGTACATCTCGTATTCCCGCTCGTCCCAGGGATCGCGCGCTGTCACGCGCCCGCCAGCGAGCTCCTTGAGTTCGCCCAGCGGTCGGCCAGTCAGCACGTAGACGTGCCAGGGCTGGAGGTTAGACCCGGACGGCGCCCAAGCCGCAGCGGAGAGCACCCGCTCCAGTACCTCCCTCGGGACGGGTCGGTCGATGAATCCACGTACGGCTCGTCGGCTCGTGACTGCCTCGTAGACGTCCAAGATCACCAGTCTCCCTCATTTGCTCTACATGCTTTCCACCTTGCCAGTCGGAGGACTATAGAACGTAACAATATGGGCAAAATGCCATAGATGGCACTAGTGCGAGACGCGTCCCGCACAGCCGACCACGGGGAAGCGCGCTGTTCGGCGCTGCGATCGTCGCGAGCTGTGACTTCCGCTCGCCTCGTGAACAGAGACGCAGCGGTGGCGGTGAGGCAGGAAAGTCATGACGAAGCCGGAGGCCGGCTGCCCAGCGGTGTTGCGGGCCTCTTCGGAGCGGTGGCGTGGGATACCCCGGAGCCCCTCGTGCTCTACGCCGACAGCCTCGCGACGCCACCGGCGACACGGCCCTGGTCATGGTGCGCCTGAGAACCCAGCCCACTACTTCCGTGTGCTCGTCAGGTCCCGCGGACTACATCGAAGTCACCGCCGTTCCTCGCCCTGCGGCAGTCGAGAGCAGTGCCCCCTCCGTCTCGGTGTCGGTCGATTTCCCGCCTGAGGCATGTGTCCGGCTCCAGCTCCCCCGGCCGGTGCGGAAAGGGAGGTCAGTGACCTGACGCGGCCGGTTGATCTGATGGTGAGCTGCTCGCTGGAAGGTGATCTTCCGCCCACAGGAACAGAACGGCCAGGGGGATGAGGAAGGCGTTGCCGTGCGGGGAGAGTGCGTAACGGGTTCGCGATGACAGCCCGGGCTGGACGTCCTGGGCGACCAGATCGATCACGGTCAGTTCCTGGAGCCGCTGGGCGAGCATGCGGTTGCTGATGCCGGGGAGGCGCTCGAGAATCTGTGCGAAGTCGGCCGGGCCTTTGGCCAGAGCCATGAGGATCAGGCCGTTCCAGCGTCTGCTGAGCAGGGTGAAGGCCCGAGTGATGGCCGGAGAGGCATCGGTCGACTGCGGATGCGCGGTCTGGCGGGCCGACTGAGGGTGTTGTGGAACAGGCATGGTGTGTATCCGTTCCGGTACGGCGCGAGCCATCGCGGTTCAACACCTCGCGCGGTACTCGGTGGTCGTAGTCGTACTCGTGTCGGGAGTCAGCCCGTGTGTCTGCCGGGCCGCGCCCTCGGTGTGCTGCTAGCGCGCGTTGACAGCCAGGACCGCGATGTACCCCGCGATGTACCCCGGCCAGAAACATGGCGCCAGAGGCGACGAAGGCCAGGGAGCAGCCGCGCGTCAGCGCTTATTCGCCTTCGACACTGGACCGAAGTTGCCGGCGACCCGGGCCTGATTGCGCACATGTGGCGATCGGCATCAGTCGTCGCCGTCATGGCGACGGGCGTGGGCGTGACGCCGAACCGACAAAGCGGTGCCGGACCCCGGCAAGGCCGGAAGCAATTCCCCGGAAGCCGGCGCACCGGTCTTCTTGCTGCGGGGTTCCCTGATGACCCAGTGGCCGCACATGACTGCCGTGAGCCCGCAGACGCTCCACAGGGCGAGGACGGCCAGGTGGCCGGCGTCGGCGTTGCCGTCGAAGTACGTGGTGTCGCGAAGCAGACTGGCTCCGGCGCCCGGGGGCAGCCACTGGCCGACGTAGTCCACACCCTTGGGAAGCATCTCCGGAGCGGAGGTGGCACCGGAGAAGGCGTTTCCGACGAAGACCATGAGCGCGGCGCTGAGCCCGAGGCCCGCCGGCCCGAGGAGTCGGATCACGCCGGCAGTGGTGGCGCTGATGGAGAGCAGGTCGAGCGCCAGGATCGCCCACGTGGCCACGTGATTGTGGGGCAGTGCCCCGAGGAAACCCTGGGCCACGAGATAGACGCCGAGGGCCGCGACGGCGCATGCGACGAGAAGTGTCAGCACTCGATGCCGCGGGCGTGCCAGGCCGCGAGCCATCGTGACAAACGCCCCGATCAGGATGCCGCAGATCGTGAGCGGGAAGACCGATGAGCTGAACACCACGCCCCGGGGGTCATCTGTGGCGACGGGCACCACGTCGATCGCCTTCACGAGGACCTTCACCGAGGAATCAGCACCGGCGGCTCCCTGCGGGGCGGCCTTCGGGCGGGCATCACCCTGCTGGGCGGCTGTCTGCTTGTGGGCCTTCGCCGGGGAATGTGCACCGTCGGTCTTCTGTTCGGCAGCCTTCTGTTCGGCAGCCTTCTGTTCGGCAGCCTTCTGCCGGGCGGTCATCTGCTGGGTGGCCTTGTCGGCCAACTGCTGTCCGACATCGGTCAGAAGCTGGGCCACGGAGGGGCTGGCGGCGGTGGCCTTCAGCACGGTGACGCTGTGGTCGGAGATGGCGAAGGCGCCGTAGACGTCCCTGTTCTTGATCGCCCACCGCGCGGCCTGCTGGTCGGGATAGAGGCGGAAGTCGAACGCGCCGGGCTTCTCACGGGTCAGCCCCTCCACCGCGTGCTGGCTGGCCGGCCCCGTGCCCACGATCCCGACCGAGACGTCGCGCGGCGAGATCCGCCCCGCCGGCCAGGCGAACGCCAACACCGCCAGGGTGATCGCTATGGGCAGCGCCACGGCGGCGATGGCTACTTCCCGCCATGCCGGGTGTCCTGACAAGGGGTTTCTCACAGCCTGGCCTCGCAAAAAAGAATGGTCGTTTTCTTGGGTCCTCAGCTTGGCCTGTCGTACGGGGAAGCGTCAACAGGAATGTTCATTTTCTTTGGTAGGCTGGTCATATGCCCAAGGTCACCCAGCAACACATGGACGCCCGTCGCGAGCAGATCCTGGACGCGGCGCGCCGCTGTTTCCTCCGCGACGGTTTCCACTCCACGTCCATGCAGGACCTGTTCACGGAGGCCGGGCTGTCCTCGGGTGCGGTGTACCGGCACTTCACCAGCAAGGACGAGATGATCCTCGCGATCGCCGAGGAGAACATGCGGGATGTCCTCGACATCACGCTCGCTGTCGCCACGAACCGGCAAGGTCAATCCATGGGGGCGATCCTGGCGGAACTGCTCGACGTGATTCGCGCCAAGTCCGTCGAGGGGCAAGACGTGGCCGGCCTCGCGGTTCTGGTCTGGGGAGAGGCTATGCGCAACCGCTCGCTGGCGCGCAAGCTCGACCATCTCTTGGGCCGCATACGTGCCAATCTGATCACCCTGGTCCATGACCACCAGGAAAGCGGTGTTTTGCCCGCGAACGCGACGGCCGAGGGGATCGCGTCAACGATGCTCTCCATCCTTCCCGGCTATATCCTTCAAGTGGCTCTGCTCAATCCGGCTGTTGTGGCCGAGGTGCCTGACGCGGTGCGGGCGTTGTGGCCGGGGCCGGCCGGTGAGCGCTGAACATCCTCACCACTTACAGCGCTGCACGCGCTGGTCTCTGGTGGATGTCCGTGGGCAGAGAGATGTCCAGGGCTTGCCGGGAGCGGCCGCGAACCGACCCGGATCAGTAAGCTGTTTGAGCGTTGCCGCTTCAGGTGCGGACGGCAGTGGAGGCTGACGACATTCGACGCGGGCTGCATCGTGCTCTGCGGAGGAACGGCAGGACTTCAGTCGTGCGGCGCCGCGTTCGCCGGGCGACTCTGCTGCGGACAGCGCGTGGTTGACGGTTTGCTCGGGGGGTATGAGGTCGCGGCCCGGCGGAGGGTTTCGTCATCCACGAGTCGGCTCCCAGGTACGCGCGGGCGGCGAGGATCAGGGCGTCTTGCCGTTCGCAGATCTGGATGTCTCTGTGGGCGGGGCGTGGTCAGGTTGTGTGTGGCCCGGCAGTGCGGGCCAGATCCACGGGGCAGCCGGCCGTCCGGATCGGTCACCAGTTGCACGTTCGCGCTGAGTCTGCAGTGGTTGCGTCCTCGTGCGTTGCGTATCTCGTCGGCGGCACTCGATCAGGGCTCGTGCCGAAAAGCTTCACTCTTCATCAGCCGAGTAAGCCACACTCGGACGAGAACAACGCGTTGCCTACCTCAACAAGCTTTGCCGCCTGGAGAGTTGTGAGACGGGCGCCCCATGACCGGAGGCAATGTACTGGTCGGTCGCTGGTACACCACCCGGCCGGACACCGTCTTCGGCCGACCACGACCGGTCGGCGCCACAAGCCGAGCCGGACTACGACTCGATGCCCGGCTGGGGTCGGCCGAGTGCCGCACGTCTGCGGTCCGTTCGACTGCTCAACGGGACGGAGACCGCTGCGGAGCGGCGAAGATGGCTTTCATCCGCTGATTGAGCGCCACGAGTTCTTCGCGAAGCGCGTTGATACGCGTTTGAAGTTCGGCGGCTTCGGCGGTCGGTGTTACGACTGTGGCCGCCGGGTCGATGCCGTTCTCCCCGGCTTGGGGCATCGTGTGTCCTTCTGCTGGATACGCCGGCAGGCCTCTCGCCGCCTATGCGCCTTGTACCTGGTCCAGCCGCACGGCACGGATGTCGAGAGTCAGCTTCACCTTGTCGCTGATCAGAACTCCGCCCGTGGCCAGGGCCCTGTTGCCGCCAAGCCCCCAGTCGGAACGCCGCAAGGTGGCCGTGCCCGTGAAGCCGACATGGTTCTGACGGTGAGCGTCCCGGCTCGCTCCGCCGAACCCAAGGTCGACGTGAACGGGCAGTTCGATGTCCTTGATCAGGAGGTGTCCCGCCATGCGGAAGTGATCGTGACCGGCATGGAGGATTCCGCCCGAGCGGAAGCTCATGAGGGGGAACGTCGCGGCATCGAGGAAATCCGGGCCGGTGACATGCACGTCCCGTTCCGGATAGCCTGTGTCAACACTGCAGGTTTGGACACTGAGGTAGGCCTCGGACCGAGCGGGACATTTCCCGTCAAGCTTGAGAATCCCCTCGAAGGCGGTGAATTTTCCGCGTACGTTCGTGACCATGCCGTACCGGACGGAAAAACCGATCGTGCTGTGGACCGGGTCGATAGCGTAGACGCCGGTCAGCCCTGCAAAGGGGGCGCTGCGAAAAATAGTGGTTTCCGTGCGGTTGAACATGGCGAGCCGGTTCCTTCGGGCGTGGATCTCAGATAGGGGCGCATTCTGCGGTGAATCTGCGACCGGACCGGCCCCTGACTGCCGCCAGGGGCCACTCGCAGGACCTACCGCTTCTGCCCAAGCCAGTCGGTGAACCGGGTCTCGGTGATATGCGCGTCAGGACCTGGCACGAGCGTGGTCTCCTTCAGCTCGGCACCGGAGTACGGGGCGCTCGGGTCCGTGACGACCGTGCGGCTGTCGTCCTTGTCGGCGAGTATCTGACGGATGAGTTCGTCGAGCTGGAACACGTCCGGGCCGGCGACCTCCACCACGCCGTTGACCGGGGCACCGACCGCAGTGCGGCCGACGGCAGCGGCCACGTCGTCGGAGTAGATGGGCTGGAACTTGACGGGGGCCAGACGCACGGTGTCGCCCTCGGTCGAGATGTCCGCGATCCCGTTCACGAACTCGAAGAACTGAGTGGCGTGGACGATGGAGTACGGGATGTCGGAGGCCTTGATCAGCTCTTCCTGCGCCTGCTTGGCACGGAAGTAGCCGCTCTCCTGAAGACGGTCGGTACCGACCACGGACAGCGCCACGTGGTGCGTCACACCAGCGTCCGCCTCGGCCCGCAGGAGATTGGTGGTCGAGGTGCGGAAGAAGTTCATGACGTCTTCGTCGTCCCAGGACGGGGAGTTGGACACATCGACCACGACCGACGCGTCCTGCAGTGCCTCGGCGAGCCCTTCGCCGGTCAGTGTGTTGACGCCGGTGTTGGGCGAGGCCGCGACCGCCTCGTGCCCGTAGTCGTTGAGCTTGCCTATCAGCTTCGAGCCGATGAGCCCGGTTCCGCCGATCACTACGACCTTCATAGCGGTGTCCTTTCATAGGTATTCATGCTGCGGCGCGCAGCTGCGACGAGTTCCTCGTCGGCGCCGAAAGAATTTTGGTCTGCGTTGGGAGAGACCGGACAGCAGATCCATTTGTGACAGGGATTCGTAAGAATCGGGAAAATCCCTGGATCGGACCCTCAATGAGACTGTTCAGCCAGTCGTGAAGGGGCGTTATTCGGCGAGCTTTCCGTCGGTCGAGACCTCTGTCATCAGAGAGGAAATCTCGTCGGGAATGGCAGGAATGCTCTCGCGGGTGATACCGGTCGTGGGTGACCACACGAGGTTGACCTGCTGGGCGGGGTCCTGGTGGGGGTAGTCGCTGCGGTTGTGGCAGCCACGGGTCTCGCGACGCTCAAGTGCTGCTTCGAGGGTGGCCCGGGCCGACAGTGCCGCCGACTTGAGATCAAAGGCGTGCGCGAGATCCTGGAAGCCGGCGATGTCCGGGTGCACGCCGACGTCCTCCATCCTCTTCTCGATCGCCGCGAGTTCCTCGAGCCCGGCGCGCAGGCCTTGTTCGTCTCGTACGACTCCGGCGTGCTCGGTCATGGTGTTGCGGATGGCGCGCTGCAGGGCGCGGACGTTCTCCGGCCCGTCGGCGACGAGAAGGTCGTCGATCTCCGCGCGGGCCTCCGCGATGGCCGACGCCGACCGGGGCTGGGCGGTCAGGGACTGCGAGTAGGCGGCCGCCGCCCGGCCCGTGATGCGGCCGAAGACCAGCAGCTCGATGAGACTGTTCCCGCCGAGGCGATTGGCGCCGTGCAGGCCGCTCGACGCCTCACCGATGGCGTACAGG
>LRTP01000833.1 GCA_001550305.1 Streptomyces diastatochromogenes | reverse complement strand
CGCCGCCCGGCTGGCCGCCGCCGATCCCCGGTGGCTGCTGGCCGGGGTCTTCTTCACCTGCCTGGGCTGGGTGGCCGCCGCGTGCGTCCGGCAAGGCGCCCTGCCCGAACGGCTGCCGCCCGGGCCGCTGCTCGCCTCGCAGTTCGCCGCGGGCGCCGCCAACCACATCCTTCCGGCGAGCATCGGCGCCCACGCCGTCACCCTGCGCTTCCTCCAGCGCCGCGGCATACCCCTGGCCCGAGCCACCGCCTCGCTCGCCCTGTACTCACTGGTCAAGCCGCTGGCGAAGACGGTGGTGCTCGTCGTCTTCCTGGTGGCCTTCCCGGACGCGCTACGGCTCGGCGACCTCACCCCGGACACCTGGACGTTGCTCATGGCCGCCGGGGCCGCGGTGCTCGGTCTCGCCACCGCCGCCCTGCTCCTGACGGTCGTACGCCCACTGCGCCGCCCGGCGCTCGGCTTCGTACGCACCGCCCTGACCGAGGCGCGGACCCTGCACACCCGGCCGAGCCGCGTCCTCGCCCTGTGGGGCGGGTCGGCCGTCGCCCCGGTGCTCCAGGGGAGCGTGATCGCCTCGGTCGGGTTCTCGCTCGGGCTGCCGCTGTCCTGGGCCCAGGTGGTCCTCGCGCTGCTGCTCGCCAGTACCGCCGTCGGCGCGGTGCCCGCCCCGGGCGGCATCGGCCCGGTCGACGCGGCCATGGTCCTCACCATGGCCGCGTACGGCGCCCCCCTGTCCCTGGCCACGGCAACCGTCATCGGCTACCGCG
This sequence comes from Streptomyces diastatochromogenes, assembly GCA_001550305.1. GTDB lineage: Bacteria > Actinomycetota > Actinomycetes > Streptomycetales > Streptomycetaceae > Streptomyces > Streptomyces mirabilis_D. Next base: position 25,479 of record LRTP01000833.1, on the reverse strand, counting down.
TCCTGACCGTCTGGATCCCCCTGCTCCCGGGCGCCCTCGTCCTCTCGGCCCTCGTCCACCGCGAGGTGCTGTGAACCTCAGCCCTCGTCCGGAGCCAACCGCAGCGAGATGCTGTTGATGCAGTACCGCTGGTCGGTCGGCGTCGGGTAACCCTCACCCTCGAAGACATGGCCGAGGTGCGATCCGCAGCGGACGCTGGGGTGGTCGCCTGGCCCCGTACGGCTGTAAGACCGAGGCGGCGTCCATCGGCCAGGGCGTGCAGCCGGCCGAGGATCCCGAAGCCGCTGAAGTCGTGAGGGAGATCGCACGACACGTCGTCGCGTGGGAGTGGTACATCTCGATCGCGGCAGCGCTCAACAAACCGATCTCACGACCCGCACACGTCCAGCCACGTGATCGTTCTGACCTGGTCGCCGCGCGGGGAAGCGTCCACGCGGCGAACTGTCACGAGGCAGACATTGTCAGCGCACGGGTCAGTTCGGCGTCGTATTGATCCGCGTCGAAGTGAAAAATCGGAGGGCGCGCCTCACCGACGGGCACCTGCCAGTCGGACCACTCCACGATCCCGCCGTGACGCTGTACGAACATGGACAGGTAGCCGCAGCACCCGCCCGTGCACTCGGGCTCACCCAGCACTACACGTCGTCCCTCGCCGGTTGCCCAGAGGGGACCCTGGCCATCGGCCGGCAATGCCTCCTCGACAAACGGGCCGCGGCCTCCCTCTCCGATCGAGGCCGCCACCACTTCCTCGCCATCGATCCGGAAAGACAACTGGGCAGCCCATCGGGGGCCTGGTGGCAACACAGTGATCTCAAGCCGATTGAACACCCAAACACCCTAGGGGAGTACTGACAGCCTCGGTTCCGTTCCTACGACCGGATACCGACCATCAGGCAACGTCCGAAGAAGCGAACGTTGCTGATGCGGCACGAGCACCGGATCCACACCCGAGGCGCCTACCTGGCGTCGCTGGCTCTGAGCATCTGGTCGTCGGCGGACGAACTGCTCGCCACCCCCGTACTCTCGGGGCTCGACAACAGGTGACGGGGCAGGGGCGGACCACGAAGGGCAGAGCACCATCGGGTCTCTGAATGCACTGCCGGCTCGAGCTGATCGGACCCGGGATGTCGGTAGAAGATCTGGCCGAGCGCAGGTGAGCAGTCCATTGCACCTGTCACGACGTCTGGAGACCCAGAGGTGGAAAGAGGCATGAAGGGGCTCGCCGAACGTTACGAGCGCAGCTGCCTCGGCGCGCTGTTCACCGTGGACACCGCCGAGGACGCCTGACGGCTCGGAGTCCTGGAACGCTTCTCGGACCGACGGATCCGATACCGCTCCTTGCGCGGACGCCGCGACCTGATCGACTCATCGAGTCGAATCAGGCATGCAGTGAGACAACTCATGAGATGGATCACGCCACTTCAGGATGTAGTGCGTTGCGCCTGCAACGCGCGATACGAGAAGATGTTCGACACGCTGTGAGGCGTGCGTGGCAGGCGGGAACTGTCTGGCGCACGAGGACGTCGCGACTGTCGAACGTGAACTGTCATGGCGGACCACACGATTGACACGGGGGCTCGTGGATGAAGTTCGACATGGGGTCGTCGACCCTGGCTGATCTCGGCAAGAGCACGGTCGGCTCAACTGAGGACCTGGGCACACTGATCCGGTGGCTGGTCCAGGCAGCGGAGCCGCTGGAGGGGAAGTTCAACGGCGCGGGCAAGGCCGCGTTCGACTCGTTCAAGGCGCATACAGACGAGATCACCAACGCGTTGAACGGATCCCTGAGCGCGATCCTGGGCGGCCAGGGCGGCATGGACACCGCGTTCGGCTCCGGCGATCTGGAGCAGGAGGACAACGCCCACCAGAACATGGGCCAGTCCAACTTCGACGCCGCCCGCTTCGGCGCCCGATAAACACGCACAGGGGGAGCTTGACCATGGGGCAGAACCAGGACCGCCGCTCGTACGACACCGGCGCCTCCGCCGAGGTGCAGGGCAGCCTGCAGGGCATCATCGGCCAGCTGGAGCGCGTCCTCGGTGACCGCGACCGCGCGGTGAAGGCCGCGATGGCCGACTTCACCGCCGACGGTGTGGCCGACGAGTACCACGGCAAGGAAGTCCGCTGGAACCGCGCCGCGAACGAGGTCCGCGACATCATCCGCCTCGTCCGCACCACGCTGGAGCAGAACGACGGGACCGCCCAGTCGACCATGGCCAAGGCCCGCGCCGCTGTCGACAACATCGGCTGACCGGGGCCGGCCCACAGTAAGCAGGAACGTTTCCACGGGGGTTTGGCATGTCGGGGTGGGACATCTCGTCGTCCGGCGTCGAGTTCGTGACCTCTCTGGTCGCGGACGCGATGGACGACGTGGCCAAGGACGTCAAGGCGTACGGGACGGACGTGGAGAGCGCGGCCACCTCGGCCGGCACGATCAGCGGACCGTACTGCGGGTCCGCGCCAACCGGTGCGATCGGCGCGGCGCTGGCCATCTTCGTCGAGAAGACCGCGGGTGACGTGCTGTTCCTCGGCGCGCGGGCGGCGAAGTCGGTGAACGGAGCCCGGGAGGCAACCGCGTACTACCTGGCCGGGGATCTCGAGATGGCCGGCCAGGCCGAGCACAAGGCGCTCGGCGCACCGAAGATCGATCTGCCCGGCCAGGGCGGCAAGGGCAAGGACGGCGGCGCCAAGTGATCGACCCGTCGGGCATACCCCAGTTCACCGGCGACTTCGACCTGCTGGACAAGGACACCTCCGGGCTGCGCGGCGACGCCATCGGGATCCGCAACGGCGGCATGGACGTCCACTCCCGCTTCCAGATGCTGGAGGCCTTCTACACCGCGCCCGAGGCCGACGACTTGTTCGCCACCACCCAGCCGGTGATGGACAAGGCGGACGCCTTCGCCACCAAGCTGGAGACGGTCGCGGACGCGCTGGACACGTACTCCATCGAGGCCCGCCCGCTCGCCAAGAAGCTCGCCCAGCTCAAGACCGACGCCTTCGCGTTCGTCGACAGCGTCGAGGGCGACGACAACTGGACGTACGACGGGGACAAGATCCACCGCCACCAGCAGCTCATGGACGGCGTCGCCGCCGCCGAGAGCGCCTTCCGGGAGGCCGAGCGCCGGGCCGCCACCAAGATCTCGGCCCTCGTGGGCGGCCCGGAGTTCGTGGTCGACGACGGCCACCACACCGTCAACAAGAAGACGGTGATGTACGGCTACGGCCTCGACATCCTCAAGCACGCCAAGGACACGCCTTGGGGCGCCCCGGAGAGCGAGTCCCACCATGCGTGGGAGGTCGGCTACTGGGCCAAGAGCTTCTTCTGGGACGGCCTGGTCATCGACAACATCTGGGGCGGCATCAAGGGACTGGGCACCCTGGTCGGCTGGAACGGCTCGGATGCGGCCGGGGACGCCTGGGGTCATCTCGGGGACGTCGTCAGCGGGATCGGCCAGTACACCGCCAAGCCGTACGACGCGCTCATGGACTGGGCGATCGGCCCGGACAAGGAGAGCGCTACCGAGGTCCGGCAGAAGAAGGCCGCCAGGGACTTCGCCAAGTCCATGGTGGCCTGGGACATGTGGAGCGAGAACCCCGCCCGCGCCGCGGCAACGGTCGTCTTCAACGGCCTCACCCTCGGCGCCGGCCCCCTGGCCGTAGCAGCCAAGGGCGGCGAAGTCGGCGCGGTGGCCAAGGGCGCCGGCATCGCCGCCAAAGTCGGCGAGTACATCGACCCGGTCGCCGTCGGCCTCAAAGCGACCGGTAAGGCCATCAGCACACTGCCCAAGCTCTCCGACCTCGCCACCGGGATCCGCACCGGCATCGGCGCCTCGGCCGATTCCCAGCGCATCCACAGCGTCATCGAACTCGGCGACGGCTCCAAAGTCCTCATCGAGGACGGCAAGTTCATCCCCGTCGACAAGCACGGCAACGTCATCGGGGACACGCCGCGCCAGGAAGCGTCCGCGGACGCGCGGGCCACGCCGGAGGAGACACCCGCACAGCAACGGGAGCCCGCCGGAGTCGGCGCTGCCTCACGCGCGCCCGGCGCCACGACTCACGTCGGGGAAGCATCCGGCAGGGCCGGAGCCTCGCACCCCGTCGGCCCCGGGACCCCGAGGTCCGGTGCGGGGCCGGTCGGCAACGGCCATGTCGGCACGGGATCAGGAGGCCATGGAAGCGGTGGCCCGGACGACGTCGGCCGGGCGGGCGGCGACGCCGTGGGTGGCGCGGACCACGCCGGCGACGGGGCCGTCCCGCCTGCGCACCATACGAACGAGGGCACCGGAAACGGCGGCCACGGCGGAGAGCGGGAGCTGACCGCCGCAGAGCGGAAGCAGATCCAGGACGAGCACATCCGGAAGGCCAACGACCCGGACCGGACGTGGTTCAAGGAGCACTACGACCCATTGGGTCGCCGTAGGCACCTGTTGAATGCGGACGGCACCACAAAGTTGGTGGACGGCGTCGAGCTCCCCCAACTGGCCAAGAACGCTGGAGGCAAGTGGGTCGCCGCACACGACCTGCCGAGCGGGCCGTCCGAGATCAAGACCGGTAAGACGGCGTTCACTTCGAACTCGGTCGATTGCGCCAACCTCCCGGCGCTCGACCAGACGGCGAAGAACCGCAAAGTGGGCATGGATCTCACCACCGCGGAAAAGGCATTCGAGGAGCATCCGTCCACCGCGACGCAGAAGGCCCTCGACGACGCACAGAACGCCTACAAGCAGCAGCTCGGCGACGTGCCCAACAACAGCAAGATAGGCGAGCAGCTTGGCGAGCAGGCCGCCAGGTTGCACGTGATCCCCAAGGAGTTTCCTGGTGCGGCGTGGGTCGAGCTCCCGAAGACACCCAACGGCGCCAACATGTTCGACCAGGTGTATGAGCTAGGCAACGACGGCCACTACCTGATCGTCGAGGCCAAGGCGCCCAAGGGCGAGCTCGACTGGCGCAACGGTGCAGGCGGCCAGGCGCAAGGCATGAGAGTAAAGCAAGGCACCAAGCTGTACGTCCAGACGATCCTCACGCAGATGTGGAAACGAGGCGGCGAGGACAGACGCATCGCGGACGACCTCTTCGACGCACTGGAGGATGGGAAACTGCAGTACGTCCTGGTGAAGGCGAACGAGAACGCAGGCTCCTACGCCGGCGCCGTGCTGGAGCATTTCAAGATTTACTAGAGGAGAGATCAAGTGGTCACGAGCGTCTCCCGCCATGACTTCCCCACCGAGAAGGCCGCGGAGGACATGGCGGGGCTTCTCCAAAGCACCGGTCGGGTGCTCGATCGGCTTGAAGGATCGGAGATGTCCCGCTTTCGAGCTCTGGACAGTGCGCTGACCGTGGCCAAGTCGTACTGTGCGAACGATCCGTGGGCGGGCAATTTCGAGACCTGGGAGGCGTGGGTCACAGCCATGCAGGTCGGCTCCGCCCTGTTCGACGCGGCCATGGCGTCGGAGGGTCTCGTGGTGTGCCGTATCGGGAGCCGCGGTGAGGTGAAGAACCTGCCCGCGACCGGCCCGACGTCCTACACCCACGCCGGAACCTGGGTCACCTCCGTCTACCTGGCGGTTGTCTGCCGGGACAACGAGCGTCTGGAGCGCTTGATGCGGGTGTCCGTATCGCTCCTCCGGGAATCCGACGCGGTCTTCGACGAGTACATCTACTCGTGGGTGGAGACACTGCAGAGTCTGTTCTTCGGGCGGGAGGACGTGGGCAGCAAGCTCGAAGCAGCATTCCACGGCACCGACCCCGAGGTGGCTCAGGCCGCCGACAAGGAAACTCTGCTGAAGATCCTGTATCCGCCGATCAACCTCTTCTACCGCTTCCTGAAGCGGGATCCCGCAGAGTTCAATGAGGCATTGGTCGACGCCCTCACATGGCACAAGCAGTACTGGACCGGCGACGAAGCACGATCCCTGAGCAGCGACGGCCTGGTCGCTCTCGGCCCACTCGCCATCGCCTGCATGGCCTATGACAACGACTTCCCCATCGAGGTCGAGTCCGAGTACCTGCCCAAAGCCCTTCTGCAGGGCAACTGGGTGGGCGAGTACGCCACCTGAGAACCTGTACGTCACCCTGAGAACTGAAACGGACAACGGATACCTGTGGCAGCCGAGGATTACGACAGCCAATTGCTGGAGTCGGTGTCGGTTCGGCGTCGGCGGCTGCGGGATGCCGTGTTGTTCGGGGCGCAGCGACAACGGCGGTCGGTGGACGAGCGGCTCGGGAAGGTGTTCGCCGGGATCGTGGTCGCGGCGGTGTTGTGTGCCGGGTGCGTCGGCTGGTCGTTCGTTTCGCACCGGGTCATGGGGAAAAGCCCGTACGGCACCTCCGTGCCCTCTTCCTCGCCTTCCGCGGCGCCTTCGGCGTCTTCCACCCGATGACTCGATGATAGGTTCGAACGCGTGATATCTGCGGGGTCCCTGAGCCGTACGACGCCGAACCGGACTGCTTTGAGCCGGGTCACTCTGATCGGCGAACGGAGGCGGGTTGATCTCGTCCTGCCCTCCCAGGAACCAGTCGGGCTGCTCTTGCCCGAAGTGATGCGACTGCTGGACGATCGGGCATCGGCCCGGCCCGAATCGCGGCATCTCGTCACCGCGGAGGGTTCGGCGCTCGCGCACGACAGCACGCTGGAATCGGCCGGGATTCCGGACGGCGCCGTCCTGCGGCTCGTACGGCTGGAGGACGCCCCCGCGGCACCCGTGGTGCACGACGTCACCGATGAGGTCGCTGACGATCTGAATGTTCGGACATGGCGGTGGAGCCCCGCATCCCGGCGCATCGTCGCCGGAGTCGCGACGGTCGGCTGGGCCGTCACAGCCGGCATCCTGGCCCGCAGCGAGTTCGCGCTGTCGGCCGTAGGCAGCGTGCTGGTGACCGTTGCCGCGGTGTCCGCACTCGCGGGGGCTCTCTTCGGGCGGGCCGGGCAACGTGGCCTGGCCACCACGCTCCTCGTCACCGGGGGAACTCTCGGAGCGCTGGGGGCATGGACCCTGGCGGATGCCCATGCCTGGTCCGGCGCGGGGCGGCTGGCCGGCGTCGCGGTCGCCCTCGTTGTGACGCTGCTCCTGCTGGGCCGGTTCACGGCACTGGGCCGCGGCGGCCTCGTCGGCGCTGCCACAGTGGTTGGCTGTGTCCTCTGCTGGCAGGTGGCGGTCGCCGTCCAATCGGGCGCGAATACGTCAGTGGAACAGGCCCGCGCAGGGGCGGTGCTGAGCGTCGTCTCGGTGGTCGCCCTCGGCGTGCTGCCGCGGCTCGCGCTCATGGCGTCCGGCCTGTCCGGGCTGGACGACCGGCGGTCCAGCGGCGCGTCCGTCAGCCGGTATCAGGTGAGCACCGCCCTGACCGCCACGCATCGTGGCCTGGCGCTCGCCACCGTCATCCTGGCCGCCTCGGCCATGGCGGCGGGGCTTCTCGCACTGCGGGCACCTTCCACATGGACCGTCCTGCTCGCCGTGGTGGTCACGGTCGTTCTGGCACTGCGGGCACGTGCCTTCCCGCTCGTCACCGAGGTCGTGGCACTGTTCGGGGCAAGTGCCGTGGTCGCCGTCCGGCTGGTCGGAGTGTGGCAGGAGCACTCCGGTGCGGTGGGGTCGTTGGCCCTGCTCGTCACGCTGGCCGTGCTGCCGCTGCTGGTGCTGGCGGTGCAGCCCGCCGAGCATGTGCGGATCCGGCTGCGGCGCTTCGGCGACGTGCTCGAATCGGTGGGAGTAATCGCCCTGCTCCCCCTCGTCATCGGGGCGTTCGGTGTGTACGGGCGTCTGCTCGACACCTTCGCGTAGGGACAACTCCATGGCTCAGGGAGGGGACTGGCAGCGGGACGTGCTGCGGCAGTTGGGGCAGCACGGTACAGCGGACGAAGCGGTCAAGCCCACCACCGAGCCCACCGAGCGGCCTCAGCCGATGCGCCCAGCCCCGGAGCCGCCCACCGATACGGGTCCCACCGCCTCTGAGGGATTCCCTCAGCACGGCGCCCCGGCGCCGAAGCCGGAACCCGCTGTCCGGTCACCCCGTGATCCCCGCCTTCCCCTGCACACCCCGGAGTCCGTGCCGACCGTCGACCCCCGCCTGGCACACGCGCTGGGTCGCCCCCAACACGGCGATTCCGTGACCCGCCGCACCGGACGCACGCTCCGCAAACTCGCCACGTCAGCCACCCAGGACGTCGCCGAAGAGACACGCCTCGCTCGGGAGCTGCAGCAGCCGGTCACCACCGGCCGGGTCATCGCGGTCACGTCCATCCGGGGCGGAGTGGGCAAGTCGACCGTCTCCGCCCTGCTGGGCCGCACCTTCAACCACTACCGACACGACCCTGTCCTCACTCTGGAGGCCGATGCCGCACTCGGCACCCTCCCCGTACGGATGGGCGCCGAATCGTTGCGCTGGTCATGCGCAGACCTCGCGCAGATCCTCACCCCCGCGATGCAACTCACCGATGTCACCGGCTACTTGGTTCCCGTGACCGACGGTGGCTGGCTGCTGCCCGCGAGCCAGGGACGCGTCGGCGCCCCGATGGACGTCCGCACCTACCGCACGGTCACACTGGCGCTGCGGCGCTACTTCGCGGTGACGGTGGTGGACTGCGAGACCCTGCCCGGTGAAGTGGCGCGTACGGCGATGGACACCGCGCATGCCCGGGTGGTGGTCGCCCCGATGACCGCGGAGGGCGTCAACGGCACCCGGCAGGTCCTGGACTGGCTGGCCCAGCTGCCGCACTCCGCCCTGGCCGGCACCGTCGTGGCGCTGTCCGCGAGCTCCCCCGACACCACGCTCGACGAGAAGACGGCCACCGCGCACCTGCGAGAGACGGGCGTGTCCGTCGTACCACTCCCCTACGACCGACATCTGGCCCAGGGAGGCCCCATCCACACCGCCATGCTGGGCCAGGCCACCCGGGACGCCGCCGTCCGCCTCGCGGCGGAGGCGATGCAGCGCGCGGTGAGGGTGCGATGAGCACGAGCCAGGCTTCAGGACCCGTTCGAGAAAAGGCCCGTCCGTGACCCAGCACCTCGTCCACCGACCCGCGCGCTCCACCCGCCCTCTCCCCCTCGCCCAGCCGCGCACCATCGAGCCGCCGCCGAACCTGCCCGAGGGGAAGATCGGCAACGCGGCGACCGCGCTGCTGCCGATGGCCGGCGTCATCAGCTCGGTCGTGATGATGACCGTCATCCGCAACAGCCAGTTCGCCGCGCTCGGCGCGATCGTCCTGGTCTTCGCACTGCTCGGCGCGGTGGCACTGTTCCTGTCTCAGCGAGGCAAGGCGCAGCGCACCCGGCGCACCCAGCGCGAGCGCTACCTCGAATACCTGGAGGAGCTGCGTGACGAGCTCGGCACCGGCGAGCGCGAGCGGCGTCGGCAGTCCCAGCTGCTCAATCCGCCGCCCGAGGCGCTGTACGACCTCGTGCGCGATCCGGCACGGTTGTGGGAGCGGCGCCGCCAGGACGCCGACTTCCTGCGGGTGCGGGTGGGCACCGGGGACGTACCGGTACAGGAACTGGTGGTCGGGCAGAACAGCGCGGGCGGGGTCATGACTCCGCCGGACCCGTTCATGCTCAACGAGGCCCGCGCCCTGCAGAACCGGTTCGCCACGGCAACGGACTTCCCCCTCACCGTGCCTTTGGACCGGGCGGGCAACGTCAGCGTCGTCGGGGACCGCGAGGGTGTGCTGCGGGTAGCTCGCGCGTTGCTGATCCAGGCGGCGGTCACACACGCCCCGGACGACGTGGCCGTCGCGCTCGGCATACCCGGTGACCAGCTGACCGCGTGGGAGTGGGCCAAGTGGCTGCCCCACGTGCTCGATCCGGGCGAGCACGACGGTCCGGTCGCCGCCCGCCGGATCGCGCCCAGCTTGGCCCAGCTGGCCGCACTGTGCCGCGATGATCTGCGGCAGCGGGCGTCGTACGCGGCGGAGGTGCGGCGCGGGCTGTCGGACCGGGACGCTCTGCGGATGACCGGTCGGCTGCTGGTCGTCAGCGACGAGTACGGCGAGACGGCCGTCGAACTGCCCCGCCCGGACACGGCGGTTGATCTGCCGGACATGGGCGTGACCGTGCTGCACCTGCTGGAGCAGCGGGTGCACGAGCCGGATCAGGTGACGGTCCGCATCACCGTCGAAGGCGACCGGGTCACCGTGGAGGACCTGCGCGAGACGTCGACGGTGGCACAGGGCTCATCGGATGCCGTGAGTGTTGCGGGCGCGGAGGGCCTGGCCCGGATGCTGGCCCCGCTCAGGTTGTCGGCGGAGCCCGCGGGAGAGGGGACCCCCGTCTCCGGGCCGGTGGACTTCCCCGGCCTGCTGGGCATCGACGACCCTGCGGCACTCGACATCGAAAGACTGTGGGCGCCGCGCAGCGAGCGGGCATTCCTGCGCGTACCCATCGGCTTGACGGACCGTCACGAGTCGGTGCTGCTGGACCTGAAGGAGTCCTCCGAACTCGGCATGGGCCCGCACGGGCTGTGCGTGGGCGCAACCGGCTCCGGCAAGAGCGAACTGCTGCGCACCCTCGTTCTCGCGCTCACCGCCACCCACTCGCCCGAGGACCTGGCCCTCGTCCTGGTCGACTACAAGGGCGGCGCCACCTTCGCCCCGTTCACCGACCTCCCCCACGTTGCCGGGGTGATCACGAACCTGGAGAATCAAGCCGGCCTTGTCGAGCGCGTCCACAGCAGTCTCGCCGGTGAGGTCAAGCGCCGCCAGCAGGTGCTCAAGGATGCGGGCAACATCGCCGACATCGGCCACTACGCCGCCCTGCGCGCCACCCGGCGCCCGGACCTCGAGCCACTGCCGCACCTGTTCGTCGTCATCGACGAGTTCGGCGAACTCCTCACCGCGAAGCCGGACTTCATCGACCTGTTTCTGTCCATCGGCCGCATCGGCCGCTCCATCGGCGTCCACCTGCTCCTGTCGAGCCAGCGCATCGAAGGCGGCAAACTCAAGGGCCTGGACACCTACCTCTCCTACCGGCTGGGCCTGCGGACCTTCTCCGCCGACGAGTCGCGCACCGTGCTGGACACCACGGACGCCTTCCACCTGCCGCCGCTGCCGGGCTTCGGCTATCTGAAGGTCGACACCTCCACCTACGAACGCTTCAAGGCCGGGTACGTCTCCGGCGCCTACCGCGGCCCGGCCCTGCACGACAAGCAGGACGACGAACCGCTTGCCTCGCCGTATCCGACGTACAACACGCTCGGCGCACCCCATGAGGATGCCGCGGAGGAGTACGCCGCGACCAAACGCGAGACCGGGCCGACGGTGATGTCGGTAATGGTCGGCCAACTCGCCACGGCGGCCCCGCCGGTACGCCGGATCTGGCTGCCGCCGTTGCCTGACGCCATCACCCTCGACACCGCGGCCGGTCCCCTCGAAGCCGACACGGAGGGCCTCCGGCTCGCGCACCGCGACGGCGCGATGCGCGTTCCGCTGGGCATCCTGGACGATCCGGCCAAGCAATGGCAGCAGCCCTGGCTGCTGGACCTGACCGTCGCCGGCGGCCACACGGCCGTCATCGGCGGCCCACAGTCCGGCAAGACCACCCTGCTGCGTACCCTGGCCCTCTCCCTGGCCCTCACCCACACCCCGCACGACGTCGCCGTCTATGGCCTCGACCTGGTCGGCGGCGGTCTGTCCGCGCTGGCCGGACTGCCGCATGTCGGCGGCATCGCGGGGAGGGCGGACCACGAGCGGGCAGCCCGCACGGTCGCCGAGGTCCGCACCATGCTCGGCCAACGCGAGGAACTCTTCCGCGCGCACGGCATCGACTCCATCGACCAGCTGCGTCATCTGCGCGCCCAGGGCAAGCTGCCCCAGCTCGGCTCGACCGACATCGTGCTGCTCGTCGACGGATTCGGCGCGTTGCGCGACGAGTTCGCCGAACTCGACGACGCCGTGGCCGACCTCCTCAAGCGCGGCGGCGGATACGGCATCCACGTCGTCGCCGGAATGCTGCGCTGGAACGACGTCCGCATCGCCACCCAGTCGATGTTCGGCACCCGCGTCGAACTGCGCCTCAATGACCCGGCCGACTCCTCCATCGACCGCAAACTGTCCGAGACGCTCTCCCCCGACACCCCGGGCCGTGTCCTGACCGACGGGAAGCTTTTCGCGCAGGTCGCGCTGCCCCGCATCGACAACCGCCCCGGCACGGGCGACCTCGCGTCCGTTCTCGAGCGTTCCGCTCGCACGATCCGCGCCGGCTGGCACGGCGACGTCGCCGCTCCGGTACGGGTGCTCCCCACACGGCTCCCCGCGGCGAAACTCCCCTCACCCACCGCCGAACCCAGGGCAATCCCCATAGGCGTGGACCAGGACGCGCTCGCCCCCGCGCTGCTGAACCTGTTCGGAAGCGATCAGCACCTGCTGATCCTCGGCGACAACGAGTGCGGCAAGACCAACCTGCTGAAACTGATAGTCCGTCAACTCGTCGACCGGTACGGAGACGAGGAGCTGGTATTCGGCGTCTTCGACCCGCGCCGCGGCCTGCGCGGTGCCGTTCCGGAGCCGTACCGCGGTGGCTACGCCCACAATGCGAAGCTGGCCGCAGCACTGGCCACCGGCATCGCGACCGAGTTGGAGAAGCGCCTGCCGGAGACGGCGGACCCGGACGCGGTCGGTGCGGAGCCCTCGTTCACGGGACCGCGCATCGTGATCCTCGTCGACGACTACGACATCCTCACCACCGCCGGCCAGCAGCCCCTGGCTCCGTTCCTGCCGTACATCTCCTCCGCCCAGGACATCGGTCTCCACTTCGTCATCGCCCGCCGCACCGCCGGGTCCTCCCGTGCCTTGTACGAACCCCTGCTGACCACCCTGCGCGAGACCGGCACCACCGCCCTCCTCATGACTGGCGACCGCACCGAGGGCCAGCTCTTCCCGGGCCTGTACGCCTCCGCACAACCGCCCGGCCGCGGCACCCTCGTACGCCGCGGCCGCCACCACCAACTCATCCAGACCGCCCTCACGGACGAAGCAGACGAAGAGCCGGGATCCGCTCCGTGACCAAGGACGTCATCGCCCTCACCCCGAAGATGCCGGACCTGCGCACCCTCCTCGCGGGCCTCTACGCCGGCGGCCCCGACCTCGGCGTGAACACCCTGGCCGACGGCGCCGTCATCCAGCTCTGCGCCCCCGACGGCCGCCCCCTCGTCTCCGTCGAAGCCCCCATCCTGGTCCAGGTCCCCGGGGAAACCACCCGCCTCCTCGGCGCCAGTCCCGGTGTCCCCGACAGCCCGGTGTGGTGGACGGAGGCCCGCGCCTCCACCGCCGTCGCGGAGGGCGGCCGACTGGCGGGCTCCTTCGCCGGACGCCTCGCCACCGTCCTGGGCGGCACGGTGTGGCCCCCGGAAGCGGCCTCCACCGACGTCGTCCCGCTCACCACGGACATCTCCGCCGTCCCCGTCCCCGCCACATCGGCGCCGGCGGTGGACGTACTCACCGCCAGGGCGGCCGTGGTCATCCAGGACCGCCCCCTCGTCACCATGACCAGCTGGCTCTCCGACGCCCTGCGCGGCGCCACCGCCGACGACCGCGCCCTGCAGATCGTCACCCCACCCACCACCCACCTGACCCTGCCCACCCGCACGGCCCTGCTCGGCCACCCCAACCGCTGGGTCATCCAGGACCCGGACCACGGCTTCTACGACGGCCTGTCCGGCGCCGTACTCCACTGGAAGGGCGGCACCTTCATCCCCATCCTCGACGAGAACGGCACGGCCTCCGTCGCCAAAACCTTCACGGCCACCCCCGACACCGGCGAACGCCAGCTCATCATCTCCCTGCGCACCCGGCACCCCGCCGACAAAGACCTCGTCCTCGGCCGCGCCCTGGAAACCGCCTGGCACACCCTCACCGGCACCCCACCCGCCGGCTGGAGCACCGCCGAGCCGGTCAACCTTCCATGGTCCACCCGCCAGTTGACCGACCTCGCCCGTGCCCGCGCACCGCAGCCGACCTGGCTGATCGTCATCGGCCACCCCGACCGCCCGGCCATAGCCACCGTCCGCATCACCCGCACTCCCGCCGGAGTCGAGGAGGACATCACCCTCACCCTCGGCTACGGCCAGGACGAGACCCCGCCCCTGGACTCGATCGAACCCCTCGCCGAGGTCCTCTGCGCCGAGCACGGCCTGACCACCATGCTCACCTCACTCCGGAGCGCCCGCCGCGACCTGACCATCCCCCCGCACTTCGAGGTCCCGCCCATTCCCGTCTCGTTCACGCTCGGCTGCGAAGCGGTCCGGGACATCGACCTCGACCAAGCCCTCCGCCCACCCCTCAACTTCTCCCCCACCCAACTCGGCCCCACGGCGCAACTTGCCGTGCACTACCCGCTCGGCGACGGCACCGATCCCCACGCCTGGAGTACGCTCCAGCAACTCACCCAACATCTGAAGCAGGCGGCCACCGACCTGGCGTGAGCCCTGCCGACGCCTCCCACCAGTGCATTCTCCTTCCCTCGCTACCGCTGTCCTCCACGATCGATACCGATACCTCCCCGGGGGACCGAACCTCGCCGGGCGGGCGGTGTTGACACCTCGATCGAACGCCCGGCGAGGGTCATGTCAGCTCCCCCGCCCCAGACGGCCTCAACTCCCGTTACGCACAGAACTTCTGGAAACGCGCTGAGCCGCAACAGCCCCACGGGCATGCCCTGTGCGGACAGCACTGGTCGACAGCGGCCGAGATCCGTATCGCCGCCCGGGCGGGCGGCTGACGGCGACGGTGGCCTGCCGGTCAGGACGGAAGAGTTGCCCCGGACTGATGGACGCGGACAGGCTTGGCCTCGTCGGCTGAGACATGCCGGTCTCTCAACCGCCGACGAGGGCGACGAGCTTGATGAAGACCAGGTCGGGATCGGCGATGAGATCCACGACTTCGTCGAGGTCCTCGACCTGGCGATCGCCGGCCAGCACGAAGAACCCGTTGGCAAGGAAGGCGCGCTCGGCGATCTCGGCCTGGCGCTCCCAGTCGATGCGGCGGGGCTCGCGAAGTCGGTAGCCGTTCAGCTCCCTCTCGGCGTCGTCTGGGCGGACGAGTCCGTTGAAGCGATCGCTCGGGCGGGCGTTGTGCCGGGCGACCTCCTCGCGGGCCCGGAGCCTGATCAGCTCCCGTACGGTCATCCGTTCGGGCAACCCGGCGACCTCCCACTCGGTGAGCGGTTTGCCCGTCGCGGTCTCGTCCCGGAACGTCACGGTGGCCATCAGGCACCTCGCTTGATCTGCGTGAGGATGGACTCGTCGGTGATCTCGGTGTCGGCGGCCAGCAGGAATGCCTTGCTGAGGATCAGGGAGAGCCGGTCGTCCTCGAACGGCAGGAACACCTTGCCGTCCCCCGAGCGCCGCGCCGGGACGATGCACAGGTAGCTGTCGTCCGGCTGCATCAGGATGTTGGCCGAGCCCAGGTGGATCTTGTACGTGCGCAGCTCGCCGCGGACGATCAGGAAGCGGCCGTCGAGCGTGCACCGGCCGGCGATCTTCAGGCGCGGCAGGATCCGCTCCAGCACGTCGCGGCGGACCTCGGCGCTCGCCGTCAGCGCACCGAACGTGGCCGTCCGCCAGTACCCGGCATAGCGGTCCCCACCCCGGTCGGTCCAGTCGGGATCCGCGGCGATCGAGGTCACGCCCACGAACAGATCGACGTCCCGCATCGCCTCGCTGAACACCAGCGGGGGCACCTCCGCCAGCGGAACCTCCCGCCAGCGCCGGCCGTCCCGCCGCTCGAAGCGGACCTGGTCCGTCGCGGCGTGCTCGATCGCGTAGCCGCTGCCGTCGTCGTCCGCGGCGGGCTCGTGGTGGAAGCAGGCCCGCCACTCGCCGTCGCCGAACTCGGCCCGCGCCTTCCCGTTGTAGCCGCCGTCGTGCCGGCCGAGGAAGTTGGCCTGCCAGCCGCGTTCCTTGAACAGCGCGTAGAGCTGCCGGTAGTGGACGATGTGGGCGGCGAACCGGTTGGAGTAGACGCCGGTCTCCTCCTCCGCCGGGGTGAGCAGGTAGATCTCCCGGAAGGCCTGTTTGAACGGCTGCCGCAGCCGTTCGGCGACGAGCCGCTCCCGCCACGCCCTGATGTCGTCCGTCGACGCCCGGATCGGATGCCACAACCGAACGCGCTCGGGCCGGCCGGGCGGCTCGGCCATCGGTGCCGCCGCACGCCACGTGCCGTCCGCGCCCTGGAACTCCCAGATCAGGCCGCGGACGAGAGCCCCGGTGACCGGATGGTCGCGGTAGTGGCGGCACCACTCGTCGTACGGCCACTCGCGCCCGGCCGACATCAGTGCCTCAACGCGGGCCCGCTCACCCGACAGTGTCCCCCGCACCTCCTTGGCCAGTGCCTTCAACTCCTTTAGCTCGTCCGGGAAGCCGTCCTTCACCGCCGCCGGAGCCGTGCGGGACGTCCCCCCGTCGGGGCGCGTGAAGGTGAGCCGCACGGTCGCCGCTACCTCGATCGCCACCCGTACCCGGTGCCCGCCCAACTCCCGTTCCAGCGAACCGTCCGGCGCCAGGCCGTGGTCCGGCACGCTACGCTCGATGAGCTGCTCCGCCGTGATGCCCTGCTTCCCGGCTGCCGTCACCAGCGCGGTGTCGAGCTGCTTGCGCAGAGCCCGGTGCTTGATCCGTGACTGCAGCCGCCACAGGGCCTCCAGCGAGGCCGGATCGCCGGTCTCGGCCAGCGCGTTGATCGCCGCGCCCGCGAGCTTGAGGTCCTCGAACACACGGGCTTCGAGGCCGCTGGCCCGCAGAGCGAGCGCGCCGAGGTGCCGCACCACGGCCGGTCCGCCGGTCAGCGCGCCCGCCCAGACGACGCCGCGCGCCAGGTCACCGTCGTTCTGGTGGACGACGTAGTGGTAGTGATGATCGCCGTGGAGCCAGTCGGTGTGCGCACCTCTTCCCCTGCTGCACAGCGGATCGTCCTCGGCCAGCGCCCGCAGGACGTCGGCCACGAGATCCCGCGCCGACGCCGCGTCCGCGAGTTCGAGGCACGTCCGCCGCCACCTCTGCGTGGGACGCGGCCCCGACAGACTCGCCAAGTGCCGCACGAAGCCCGCAAGTTCCGGCGTCGGCGAGGTCTTCGCACGGTCGCTCAGCGGGGAGGCCCAGGGAGCGTCGGCGGGGATCAGTCCCTCGGGGATGTGCGCCTCGTCCACGCTCGCGAGCAGCGCGCGGAGGCGCTGGGCGAGCGACGCGCGCAGGCGCGCCTCGACAGTGGTGTCCATGAGCTCCGTGTGTGCGTGCCGCAGCCAGGGCATGACCGCACGGCGGCCGTCGGCGTCGAGCTGGTCGGCGGCGTTCAACACCAGCCCCAGCGAATTGGCGAACCAGAAGCCCATGTCGTACTCGGTGGCGCGGAGCAACATCACCGCGATCTCGTCGGGCGTCCAGCCGCGCACCCGCGAGATCAGGGGCCCGATCTCGGCGTCGTACTGCCACAAGCTCGTGTCGTCGGAGCAAGCGGCCAGCATGAGGCACAGGACCGCGGCCCTGCCCTCCTCGTCCGCACAGGCCGCGAGCCGCCCGTCGATCTCGGCCTGGGTCGCCGCGCCCGCCGCCCTGGACCGCCGGTGCTCGTGCCCCATGAACTGCCGGAACTCGGTCCGCTGACGTTTCAAGAGGTCGACGAGCCAGCGGACGCGGTCGAGCGCGGCGGTCCTCACATCATCGAGTGAGTCGTTCCTACGGGATCCGGCCACCAAGGCGTCGTGCAGCATGGCGGGATGATGGCAGAGGGGACTGACAATGCGATCACCTCAAAGGATCAAGAGGAAAGCAACCGCCCCGCACGAACCAATGCCCGCACAGACCTGCCTCCCTGTGCGGGCACTCCACGGTCCGCCGGCTCCCAGCTGTGCGTCACCCCTCGTCCGGAGCCAACCGCAGCGAGATGCTGTTGATGCAGTACCGCTGGTCGGTCGGCGTCGGGTAACCCTCACCCTCGAAGACATGGCCGAGGTGCGATCCGCAGCGGGCGCACCGCACCTCCGTGCGGACCATCCCGTGGGAGCGGTCCGCGATCAGCTCGACCGCGTCGGAGTCCTTCGGGTCGTAGAAGGACGGCCAGCCGCAGTGGGACTCGAACTTCTCGTTCGAGGTGAAGAGTTCGGCGCCGCACGCGCGGCAGGAGTAGACACCCTTGGCCTTGGTGTCGGTGTACTCGCCCGTGAAGGCGGGCTCGGTGCCCGCCTTCCGCAGGACGGTGTACTCGGCCGGGGTCAGCTCCGCGCGCCACTGCTCGTCCGGCTTTTCGATGTCGTACGACATGAAGCTCAACCCCTCACAAACGTCACGGCTACTTCGACAGGCGGGTCAGGATCTCGGGACCGAGGTCCGTCACGTCTCCCGCGCCCATGGTGAGAACGAGATCACCCGGCTTCGCCATTCCCGCGACGACCGAGGGCACCTGCGCCTTGTCGTGGACCGGTGTCACGTCCGCGCCCGCCGCCCGCGCCGCCTCGATGATCAGCTCGCTGGTGACGCCCGGGATCGGGTCCTCGCGGGCCGGGTAGATGTCCAGCACGATCGAGGCGTCGGCCAGGGCCAGGGACTCGCCCATCTCCTTGGCCAGCTCCTGGGTGCGGGAGAACAGGTGCGGCTGGAAGACCACCAGGATGCGGCCCTCGGCACCCGCGCGCATGGCCTCCAGGTCGGCCGTCATCTCGGTCGGGTGGTGCGCGTAGGAGTCGACGACCTGGACGCCCGCCTCCTCGCCCTTCAGCTGCAGACGGCGCTTCACGCCCGTGTAGGAGGCGATCGCGGGGGCCAGCTCCGCGGCCGGAATGCCCAGCGCCGCGCCCGCCGCCAGCGCGGCCACCGCGTTGTGCGCGTAGTGGCGGCCGGGGACGGAGACGGCGAAGGTCAGCTCCGTGCCGTCGAGGAGCACCGTCACCTCGCTCTTCAGGCCCTGGGGGATCACGGACAGGACCCGTACGTCCGCGTCCGGCGCGTCGCCGTACGTCACCACCCGCACGTCCGCCGGCAGGCGCCGGGTCAGTTCGCGCGCGCCCTCGTGGTCCGCGGAGATCACCAGCGTGCCGCCCGGCACGATCTTGGCGGCGAAGGTCTCGAAGGACTCGTAGATCTCGTCGATGGAGGCGTAGTTGGCGTGGTGGTCGAGCTCGACGTTGAGGACGATCGCGACCTCGGGGGCGTACTTGTGGAAGCTGCGGTCCGACTCGTCTGCCTCGGCGACGAAGATCTCGCCGTCGCCGTGCAGGGCGTTCGAGCCGGGGGCGTCCAGGTCGCCGCCGATCGCGTACGAGGGGTTCAGCCCCAGCGCGGAGAGGGACACGGCGAGCATCGACGTGGTCGTGGTCTTGCCGTGCGTGCCCGCGACCGCGATCGGGCGCAGGCCGTCCATCAGCCGGGCGAGGGCGTCCGAGCGGTGGACCACCGGGATGCCGAGCTCGGCGGCGCGGGCCAGCTCCGGGTTGTCCGCGCGGATCGCCGAGGACACCACCACACAGGTGGCGTCGGAGGCCAGGTGGTCGGCCGCGTGGCCGATGTGCACGGTCGCGCCCAGCGCCCGCAGGGCCTCGGCGGTGGCGGACTCCTTCGCGTCGCTGCCCGCGACCTTCGCCCCGCGCTGCGCCAGGATCTTGGCGATGCCCGACATCCCGGCGCCGCCGATGCCGATGAAGTGCGGTCGGTCCATGGCGGTAGGAAGGCCGGGTGCCATGCGTGTATCTCCCAAGATCCGGTACGACGGTAAGCGCGCTCCCACGGACAGGAGCCCGCCCCAGCCTATTCCGTGCGGCCTCCCGCAACCTCCCAGGGGCGCGGGGCTGTGACATGTGTGCCTCCGCCGCGTGGGCGCGACCAGCCACGTGCCGGCCGCACCCGACCGATCCCGGCGGCCCCCACGGCGCCCACGCCCACGCCCGGCGGGAGTCCTACACCTTGCTGTGCGAGAACAGCTTCAGCACCGGCACGCCGACCTTGTGACGGGCCCGCGAGGCCCAGTCGCGGTGGAAGAACTCCTCCACGTAGTGCGGGTCGGTCAGCACGATGACCTCGTCCGCGTCGATCTCGTCGACCAGCTCCTTGAGCGCGTCGAGCGGGTGGTTCTCGATGAGCCGCCCCTCGGCCTCGCTGCCGGCCGAGCGCAGCGCCACCAGCGACACGTCGAGGGCCTGCTGCCCCTGACCGGCCGCGTCCGCGCCCTCCGGCGTCTCACGCTCGTGGGCCGCCTCGTCCAGCTCCCCGAGCGCGACGTCGTCGATGGCCCGCAGCAGCCGGTCCGCCTGGTCGCCCCGCGGCTGGAGCAGCACATGGAAGGCGACCACCTCGTCACCGTGCAAGGTGGTGACGAACTCCACGTCGGCGGACGTCAGGGCCTTCTCG
Organism: Streptomyces diastatochromogenes; assembly: GCA_001550305.1. GTDB lineage: Bacteria > Actinomycetota > Actinomycetes > Streptomycetales > Streptomycetaceae > Streptomyces > Streptomyces mirabilis_D. Next base: position 5,151 of record LRTP01000833.1, on the reverse strand, counting down.
ATCATCAATACGCTTGTGAACACGACAGGCGCCCTTCTCCTCCGTGGGCCTCCCTGGCCCCCTGCGGAAACCATCCTGCCCCGTGATCGCACGGGGACTTCGATTTTTAGTGTGCCCAGCGGAAGATAATCGGAACGATCTACTCCGCTACCTTGCCCCGACCGACGCCAGGGACCGACGCCAGGGCCGTCGGTCAGGGGCGACGGTATCGGGCGAAGAGGAATCCGGCCTCCTCCAGGAGGGACGCCAGTTCGAACCGCTCGGGAACCGCCATCGCGGGGCCCCCGGCGATCCGCTGCGCGTCTCCCGCCGTGAGCGTCGGGGAAAGAGTCAGGCACAGTTCGTCGAGGACACCCGCCGCGACCATCTGGCCCAACAACCGCGGGCCGCCCTCCGTCAGCAGCCGGGTCATGCCGCGCTCGGCGAGGGCACGTACGGCCCGTACCGGGTCCACGCCCGTCCCGTCCCCGGCGATCACCACCTCGGCGCCCGCCTTCTCGGCCGCCGCCACCCGGTCGGGGGCCGCCGCGGCGCCCGTCAGGACGAGCGTGGGCACCAGGGGCGAGGTGAACAGGGGCAGCGAGAAGTCCAGGTCGAGGCTCGCGGTGACGACGGCGATCACGGGCGCCGGGCCCTGTCCGGCCGCCTCCCGGGACGCCGCGAACTCCGCACGCGCGCGTGCCGGCCGGTAACCCTCCTGGCGTACCGTTTCCGCGCCGACGACCACGACGTCCGCGAGAGCCCGCAGCACCCCGAAGATCCGCATGTCGGCGGCGCTGGAGATGCCCTGGGACTTCCCGTCGTGCTGGGCGGCGCCGTCGAGCGTGGAGACCATGTTGGCCCGCAGCCAGGGCTCCCGGACACCGGCGGAGCGGAGCTCGGGGTAGGCGTAAGCCTCCGCCAGCTCCAGCAGTTCCCACTCACGGTCCGTCGCATCCGCCACAGCCGCACCAGGGGCATCAGGGGCCCCGGCGGTGGCCTGGGCTGCTGTTTCGTAGGTCACAGGGAACAGGCGTCGCATGTCGTGCAGTGTGGCACGGCGCTTAGAGTGGGGAACCGTGTCGTCCTCCTCCGCCGCTTCCGGGTTCGAACCGATACCCGAAGCAGCCCCCACGTCCCTGTGCGCCCGCGAGCCGCACGTCCCCGCGGACCGGCTGGTCGCCGAGATGGTGCCGCCGCCGCGCTTCGACTCCGTGCGCTTCGAAACGTACATTCCGGACCCGAACCAGCCGAGCCAGACCGAGGCCGTACAGGTCCTCGCCGGCTTCGCGGCCGGTCTCGGCGGGGCGCACGCGCTCGGCGGCGGCAAGCGGGGCTTCTTCGGCTTCGGCAAGGCCAAGGCGCCGAAGACCCCGGCCGGCCCCCGCGGTGTGTACCTGGACGGCGGCTACGGCGTCGGCAAGACCCATCTGCTCGCCTCCCTGTGGCACGCCACCCCGGCCGAGCCCGCGCTCAAGGCCTTCGGCACCTTCGTGGAGCTGACGAACCTGGTCGGCGCGCTCGGCTTCCAGAAGACCGTGCAGACGCTCTCCGGGCACCGCCTCCTGTGCATCGACGAGTTCGAACTCGACGACCCGGGCGACACCGTCCTCGTCTCCACCCTGCTCGGCAAGCTGGTCGACGCGGGGGTCGCGCTCGCGGCCACCTCGAACACCCTGCCGGGCAAGCTCGGCGAGGGCCGGTTCGCGGCCGCCGACTTCCTGCGCGAGATCCAGGGGCTGTCCGCGCACTTCCGGCCGCTGCGCATCGACGGCGAGGACTACCGCCACCGCGGGCTGCCCGAGGCCCCGGCGCCGTTCTCCGACGAGCAGGTCACGAAGGCCGCGTACGCCACGGACGGGGCCTCCCTAGACGACTTCCCGCATCTGCTCGACCACCTCGCGCGCGTGCACCCCAGCCGCTACGGCGCCCTGACCGACGACCTGAAGGCCGTCTGCCTCACCGACGTCCAGCCGGTGCCCGACCAGTCGACGGCGCTGCGGCTCGTGGTGCTCGCCGACCGGCTGTACGACCGCGAGGTGCCCGTCCTCGCCTCCGGGATGCCCTTCGACCAACTCTTCAGCGAGGAGATGCTGAACGGCGGCTACCGGAAGAAGTACTTCCGCGCCATCTCCCGGCTCACCGCGCTGGCCCGCGACGCCAAGGGGCTCGTCGAGGCGTAGTTTTCGGCCCCTCCCCAGCGTTTTCGGCCCACTTCACTGTGAAACGTCGAGTTAACCCTGCAAACAACTTGCCGCGTTAACCTATGTATTGACATGGAGGACGAGACGCCGGGAGGGGGCGCATGTTACGAGGTACGACGGCCCGACCCCTGTACGTGGTACTCGCCGCCGTCCTGATCAGCCTCCAGCTCTTCGCTCCCACCGAGGCGTTCGCGTCCGCGCACAGGGGCGAAGTCGTCTCCTGCGCCGAAGCGGAGCATCCGCACAAGGTGGCACCCCCTCTGGGCGCCCGTCAGCGGACCCGCGACGAGGATCTCGTCCCCGACACACCCCCGCGCGCCCTGCTCGCGAGCGACCCCGCGGCCTCGTACGCACCGCTCGCGCCCGACCCGGCGCACCCGCGCACGTCGAGATCCTCGACCGCCCACTCCCCCGCCGCACTTCAGGTCTTCCGCTGCTGAGCGGAGCGCGTCCCCCCACGCTCCGTCTTGTAAGCCGACGCGCCCTCGGGGCGCGCCAGGAGGAACTGACATGCAGCCCCTCATCGACCATGCCCGCTCCTTCGGCCGGCGGCCCGAGGAATTCGCCTCGCTCGCCGACGGCCAGTCCCCGCAGGTCCTGTTCATCACCTGCTCCGACTCCCGGGTCGTTCCGGCCCTGATCACCGGCGCCCGCCCGGGCGAGCTCTTCGAGCTGCGCACCGCGGGCAACATCGTCCCGCCCCACGTCCCCGGGCGGCCGACCTCCGAGGCGGCCACCGTCGAGTACGCGGTGGACGTGCTCGGCGTGTCCGAGATCGTGGTCTGCGGCCATTCGCACTGCGGTGCCGTCGGCGCGCTGGTGCGCGGTGAGGACCTGACCGCGGTACCCGCCGTGCGCGACTGGCTCGCGCAGGCGCAGCGCCCGTCCGGCGCACCGGGCGACGACCCCACCGTCGCGGACGCGGTGCAGCACCACGTCCTCGCGCAGCTGCTCAGGCTCCGCGGATACCCGTGTGTGGAAAGGGCCCTGACGACGGGCCGGGTGCGTCTGCACGGCTGGTACTACGAGGTCCACACCGGAGCCGTGCGCGAACACCGTGCGGACACCGACACCTTCGAGGCCCTGTGAGCCGCGCGATGAACACCTCGAGCCTCCTGGGCAAACTCCCCCACCTGCGGCAGGACTTCGCCGCCTCGATCGTCGTGTTCCTGGTCGCCCTGCCGCTGTGCGTGGGCGTCGCCGTCGCCTCCGGTGTCCCGGCGGAACTCGGCCTGGTCACCGGCATCGTGGGGGGTCTCGTCACCGGCCTGATGCGCGGCAGCAGCCTTCAGGTGTCGGGCCCGGCGGCCGGACTGACCGTGCTGGTCTTCGAGGCCGTACGGGAGTACGGGCTCGCCGTACTCGGAGTCGTCGTGCTCGCCACGGGTGTGCTCCAACTCCTCATGGGCGCCCTGAAGCTGGGGCGCTACTTCCGGGCCATCTCGGTGGCCGTCGTCGAGGGCATGCTCGCCGGGATCGGCCTCGTGCTGATCGCGGGCCAGCTCTACTCGATGGCCGGGCTCAAGGCCCCCGCCTCCGGACTCGACAAGCTCGCCGGACTGCCGGAGGCCGTCGTCGACGCGGCCGGCAGCACCGAGGCGCTGGCCTCGGTCGGACTCGGGGCGGGCACGATCGCCGTGCTGGTCCTGTGGCGGCGGCTGCCGCGCCGGGTGCGTACGGTGCCGGGGGCGCTCGGCGCGGTCGCGCTGGCCACACTGGTGGCCTCGGGGTTCGGGCTGCCCGTGGCCAAGGTCGAGGTGCGGGGTCTGGTCGGTTCGATCCGGCTGCCGAGCCTGGAGGCCTTCGGTGAGCTCGCGAGCGTGGGCGTGCTCGGCACGGTGCTCGCCTTCACGCTGATCGCCTCCGCCGAGTCGCTGTTCAGCGCGGCGGCCGTGGACCGGCTGCACGACGGCCCCCGGACCGAGTACGACAGGGAACTGATGGCGCAGGGCGCGGGCAACACGGTCTGCGGACTGCTCGGCGCGCTGCCGATGACCGCGGTGATCGTGCGCAGCGCGGCGAACGTCCAGGCGGGCGCGAGGACGAAGGCGTCCCGCGTGCTGCACGGCGTCTGGCTGCTGCTGTTCGCGGCGCTGCTGCCCGCCGCGCTCGGCGTCATCCCGCTGCCCGCCCTCGCCGGCATCCTGGTGCACGCGGGCTGGAAGCTGGTCCCGCTGCGCGAGGTCGTCTCGCTGTGGCGCGAGCACCGGGGCGAGGCGCTGGTCCTCGTCGTCACGGCGGTGTCGATCGTCGCCGTCAGCATGTTCGAGGGGGTGCTCATCGGGCTCGCCCTGGCGATCGTCAAGACGGCGTGGGAGGCCTCGCACGTCCGCCTGGAGGTCATGGACAAGGGTGCGGGCCCCGTCCAGGCGTATCTGTCGGGCAACGCGACCTTCCTGAGGCTGCCGAAGATCCTCGACAGCCTGGAGGCACTGCCCCAGGACCGCCCGGTCGAGCTGGACCTCTCCGGCCTGCACCACCTCGATCACGCCTGCCGCACCGCGCTGGAGAACTGGTCGGCGCGGCACAGTGAGGCGGGGACGGAACCGGTGAAGGTGACCACCGGCTGACCACCGACCGACCACCGGCTGACCCACGGGGCTCGCGGTCGGGGAGATCCTCGACCGCGAGCCCGCGTGAGGCATATCGTGGGATTAGTGGTGGTGTGCGGCGGCTCGAAAGGGGGTCGTCATGCTCGATGAGCTCTTGGCCACGGCCGCGCTGGTCGGTACCGCGGGGGTGGTGTACGTCGCCGCGGCGGCCCGGGTCGTCAAGCAGTACGAGCGGGGCGTGGTGCTCCGGCTCGGGCGGCTCCGGGGTGGCATCAGACCGCCCGGCTTCACCATGATCATCCCCGGTGTGGACCGGCTGCGTAAGGTCAACATGCAGATCGTGACGATGCCCGTCCCCGCACAGGACGGCATCACGCGGGACAACGTCACGGTCCGGGTCGACGCGGTCATCTACT
>LRTP01000832.1 GCA_001550305.1 Streptomyces diastatochromogenes | reverse complement strand
TACGAGAAAGGAGACCCGGCCGGCGCGGGGTCGGGCAACCACCGCAACGGCACCAGCCGCAAGACCGTGCTCTCCCAGGTGGGGCCGGTGACCCTCGACATCCCCCGCGACCGCGCGGGATCGTTCACGCCACAGATCGTGCCCAAGCACGCCCGCCGCGTCGAGGGCTTCACCGAGACCATCGTCTCCCTGTACGCGAAGGGCCTGACCACCGGGGAGATCCAGGCCCACCTCGCGGAGGTCTACGACGTGGAGGTCTCCCGCGCCACTGCCCAGGTCGCCCAGGACTTGGCCGCCTGGCGCACCCGGCCGCTGGACCGCGTCTACGCGGTGCTGCTGATCGACTGCATCTACATAAAGATCCGCGACGGCGCGGTCGCGAACAAGCCGGTCTACATCGCGGTCGGCATCAACCTCGATGGGGACCGCGACGTGCTCGGGATGCGGGTCGGCACCGGCGGCGAGGGCGCCAAGCAGTGGATGACCTGGCTGACCGAACTACGCAACCGCGGCGTTGGGGACATCCTGATCGCCTGCTGCGACGGCCTCAAGGGGCTGCCGGAGTCGATCAACGACGTGTGGCCCCAGACCGACGTCCAGCTCTGCGTGGTCCACCTCGTGCGCACCAGCCTGCGCTACTCGGCCAAACAGCGCTGGGCCGCCATCGCCCGCCAGCTTCGCGAGGTCTACACGGCCAAGACCGCCGACGAGGCCGAGCAGCGCTTCGTCCGCTTCGAAGAGGAGTGGGGCCAGCGCTACCCGGCGGTGATCGACACCCGGCGCCGCAACTGGGAACACGTGATCGTCTTCATGCGCTTCCCGGCCCCGATCCGCCGCGTCGTCTACACCACCAACATGATCGAGTCCCTCAACTCCCGCTTCCGGCAAGCAACGCGGCGGCGCGGCCACTTCCCCGACGACGACGCGGCATTGAAGGTGCTCTACCTGGTCATCCGCAACCCGATCAAGAACCGGGCCAACGTCACCGGCAAGACACCCGCCTGGAAGCAGGCCATCAACAGCCTCGCCAGCTACTACGGCGACCGCGTCACCAACCACTAACAGGAATCATCCACACCAGGCCGCACACAAAGATCCAGACACTCCCTTCCGAGCAGTCGAAGTGTCAACTTCGGTTCAACGGAGGGAATCCGCTGCTCGCAGCTTCTCTCTTGGATCCGCTGGTGCCGCGTGATCGTTACATTCAAGGTCCTGACCTGTGGGGATGTGAGCGAGCTCGGGTACTGGAAGTGCGCAGGCTCGTTTCGTGTCTCCGCTCGTGGGTGTGCCTTGGGGCCCCTTCCGGCTGATGGGGTCAGCGGGCTGTCGCCGAACTCCTCGCGTATCTGCGGCGGGTCGTCCTGGCCGTGGGTAGCGTTCGGCTTCGTTGAACGCCTTCGAGGCCACATCGAGGACTTGGTTTCCGGGGCTGACATGGTGACTTTGGGTGCGGTGCCGCCAAGCAAGCTGCTGCTGCCGCCGCACGGCCGTGCCTTGGTGCCTTCCGGAGTCACGGCGTCGCGCCGTCGGCCTCCTTGAGCGCCGTAAGGCCGGTGGGAGCGCAGCAGCCGTCGCCGCGCCAGGCCTCGCGGCCGTCCTTGACCGCGACAACGGCGATCACGAGGGCGGCGATGGGGTCGGCCCAGGTCCAGCCCAGCAGGGAGTTGGCGAGCAGGCCGACCAGGAGGACGACCGAGAGGTAAGTACAGAGCAGGGTCTGCTTGGAGTCGGCGACGGCGGAGGCGGAGCCTAACTTGATCTTTAACCTGTGCGGCGGGGTCGTGGGGTGGTTGACTTCTTCGTTCGCTGTTTCGCCGATGGTGTTTTGCGGGGTGTGTGCACGTCGTGGC
>LRTP01000831.1 GCA_001550305.1 Streptomyces diastatochromogenes | reverse complement strand
GACCGTCGCCACGGGTGGCGGCCCACTGACGCGCCGCGGCCAGCACGCCGCCCCGGTACAGGGCGCCGGGGTCGCGGCCCTGCCGTTGCCAGACGGCGGCCGCCTCGGTGATCTGCTGGTGCATGAGCAGACCTGCCCGGTCCTCGTCGATCCACTGACGCAGCCTGGGCCATGCGTGCAGCAGTGCCTCGTGGGTGATCTCGGCGCTGTCCCTGTCCAAGGTGACCAGCCGCGCCTGGGCGAGGAGGTCCAGCACGGCGTCGGTGTCCGGGCCGAGGTCCTCGCGCGCCACGGGCCGTTTGGTGTCGTCGGTTCCGTCGCCGAGGGACACCATCCGCAGCAGCACGGAGCGGGTGAGCCGCCGTTGCTCGGCCGTCATCTGCTCGTACAGGGCCTCGGCGGTGTTGGCCAGGGCGTGCGGGATGCCGCCCGCGGCCTCGTAGCCACTCAGGGTCAGCGTGTTGCCGCGACGGCGCAGCCAGGTCTCTCGCATGGCGTGGGAGACCAGCGGCAGGACGCCCGGCTGCCCGGTGGCCTCCGCTACGACCCGGGCCAGCAGGCCCGTCTCCACGGCGCACTCGGAGTGGACCGCCGGCCGGCTGACGGCGCGGCGCAGTTCCTCCGTCGACATGGGGCCGACCAGCAACTGGGCGTCCTGGAGAGCCGCCACGAGTTCGGGGTGCTGCGAGCAACTCGCGTAGAAGTCGGCCCGCACTCCGATGACCACGCGGGTACGGCTGTTGGCGGCTCGGGCCGCCGTGAGTAACGCGCCGACGAAACGGTCGCGTTCGTCCTTGCTCCGGCAGAGGGTGAAGATCTCTTCGAACTGGTCGACGACCAGCAGCAGATCCGTGTCGTCGGGGCAGTCCGCCTTGGCGAGTGCCTGGAGGACCGCCTGGTGCAGGGACCGGGAGTCGGTGCTGAGCTCCCTGTGCAGGGCAGAAGCCGTGCCCCCGGCGAAGGCCGAGAGACGGGCGGCACACTCCTCCAGCGGATGCGCTCCAGGGGCGAACAGCAGGACCGGCAGGCCCGGACCGCCGACCGCATCGCCCCCGCGCAGACGAGGGATCAGACCGGCGCGCAACAGCGAGGACTTGCCGGATCCCGACGCCCCGAACACGGCGACGAACCGGGCTGCGCGGACCCGGGCGACCAGGTCGTCCGTGAGCCTCTCACGCCCGAAGAACCGGTCCGCGTCTGCCGGCTGGAAAGCCGACAGCCCCACATAGGGGCACGGCCGATCCTGCTCCCGGCCCGCGTCGTCCCCTTCGTGCGGCGAGGCGGAGGCCAGACCCGCGGCGACCTCGTGCCAGCGCGCCTTCCATTCCTCCTCGTCGCCGCCGCACGCCCGGACGAAGGCGAGCGTGACCTCCAAGGTGGGCAGCTTTCTTCCCCCGGCTGCGTCCGCGAGCGTCGTCGACGAGTAGTGCGCCGCCGCCGCGAGCTGACGGTAGGTGGGCTTGCCTGCCGTGTCCCGTAACTGGCGCAGCTCCGCGGCGAAGCCGGTCAGTGCGCTGCCATCGTCCTCCAACGGCTTTTCTCTTCGCGGCACTCGATACCCCCAAGGTCTGAGAAGCGTCGCCGGGAGCCTACTTGTCCGGAGCCGGTTGTCCGAAGGCTCTTCACCGACACCGGACAACGCGTCCTGCCGTAGAACCGAATTGGCGACCGGCTGACGCGGGGGAGCGGCCGGCGCCGTCCAGGGACGAGAGCGATGGCCGTACAGCTGCAACGAAACGCAGGCCGCCCTCTTCCCGACTCGATCTTCTCTTCTCCCTGAACCTGAGGAGTACCGGACATGCTGACGAACACTCCTGCGGCCGCCCGCCCGGTGCGGCGCGCCCGGCGGGCCGTTCTCGGTCT
>LRTP01000830.1 GCA_001550305.1 Streptomyces diastatochromogenes | reverse complement strand
CCGAGGCGGTGCCCGAGCCCGAGCGGCCCACGGTCACCGGCGCGCCCGGCCCCGAGCCGCTCGACGCGGACGACTGGCTGACCAGTACCTCGGTCCTGGAGACGGACGCGTTCGCGGTGCCCGACGACGGGGACAGCGACTGGGCGAGCGCGTACGCCTGGCAGGACGGGGCTTCCTGGAGCGAGCCCGGTGAGCCCGGTCAGCCCGGCGCGCGGGGTGGGTTCGCGGAGTCCGCGGGGCCCGCCGACCCGTGGGCGGACCGTACCGCGGGAGTTCCGCGCTGGCTGGACCGCGAGAGCGGCGAGGGCGGACCGGAGCTGGTCGCCGTCCTGGCCGGTGATCTGACGGACGCCGCCATGGTGGCGATGGAGCCCTACTGGGGTGCCGTCGAGCGCGGCCAGGCCGGCGCCCTCGCCGTCCGGCGCACCGAGGAACGGGTCCGCGACCTGCTGTCCACGGCCCGCCGCCACCTCCAGCACAACGGAGTACTGGCCCCGCCCCCGTTCGCCGCCGACCACCGCACCCGGGCCGGATCGGCGAACCTGCTGGGCACCGACCCGCGCCGGGTGGCCGACCTGGTGGGTACGGAGGCGGACCGGCAGGCCGTGGTCCAGCTCTCCTCACCCGAGCAGGGAACGCTGCTCAGCCGGGACCCGGCGGCCGCGGTGTGGATCAGGTTCGCGCCGGAGGCCGTGCGCGACGAGGTCGAGAAGACCTGGCGGACCACCGGCTGCGTACCGCCGGAGCAGACGCTGTGGACCTCCTCGGGACGCTACGCCGGCCTGGTTCGGCTCACCCCGCTGCGGATGGGCGTGGTGGACACCGTCCGCTCCCGCCAGAACTCCTCGGCCGGCGGGTTCGACCCGTACGACCGTGAGGACGCCTACGACCGCGCGGACGCGTCCGACCGCGAGGACGGCGACAGCTGGTGACCCGCATCCCGTATCCCGGCCCGGCGCACCCGTACGACCGAGAGGACGGCAACCGCTGGTGACCAGCACCTCGCATCCCCACCTGACGGAGCCGGACGGTCCGCGCTGGAAGACGCTCGCGTTCACCGTCCCCTCGGGCCGGCGCCGGGTCGCCCCCGTCCGCTTCGGCCCCGAGTCCCGCCGCGATCCGCTGCTGCCCCAGCTGATCCGCAACGGACTGCTCGACGACGAGGGGCAGCAGTGCGTCCAGGTCCGCCTGAACGCCGCCGACGCGGCCAACCCGGCCGCGCGCGCCCTGCTCGACGCGGAGGCGGGCACCGCCCTGCACCTGCACCGGGCCCTCGACGACACGGAGTACACGGCGCTCTTCCCGAGGATCGTCGGCTACGAACTGGACGCGGCCGAGCCGTTCCTGCTGTACGCCGCGCCGCGCGGCGCCGCCCTCGCGCGTACCCATGTGATGTCCGCGACCGACCAACGGGTCCTCACCCGCGACCTGATGCTCGCCCTGTGCCTGCTGGACAGCCAGGAGCTGGTGCTGCGGGGCATCTCGCCCGCCACCGTGCTCTGGGACGGCGCCTCGGTCCAGCTCTGGGGACTGGAGGGGGCGGCCCGTACCGGACGGCCGAGGACCCGGTGGGGCCGGGCGCCCTACTGCTCGCCCGAACAGCGAAGGGGCGAGGGGCTCGTCGACCCCCGGGACGCGGTGTGGAGCGCCGCCCAGGTGCTCTACCAGCTGGTGACCGGCCGGCCCGGCCCCGGTGACCGGGCACCCACCGACCTCGGCGAACACCGGGTCCTCGCCGAGACGTTTCGGGGCGCCTTCGCCCCGCTGGCGGCCGACCGGCCGACCCCCGCCCAACTGCTCGACCTGCTGGCGCCGGGAGCCGCCCGGCGCGTCACGCTCGCCGGGCCCGCCGACGAGACCCGCGCGCAC
>LRTP01000829.1 GCA_001550305.1 Streptomyces diastatochromogenes | reverse complement strand
GGGCCGGCACATCCGCACGGAGGCGGGCCGCGACGCGCTCGGACTGGCGCAGGAGGACCAGGCAGGCACCGGTCACGGCCGCCAGGCCCAGCGCCGTACCGGCCGCGCCGGCGATGGAGGTGCCGAACCCGACGAGGACGACGGGGACCAGGACGCAGCTGAAGGCCGCCCACCGCACCACCTCGCTCGCCGTGTCCGGCCCGGGGGACGCGGCGGGTGCCGGGGAGGAGGAGTGGGACGCGGCGGGTGCCGGGGAGGAGGGGTGGGACGCGGTCTCTGGTCCTGGCACGGTCTGCTCCCTGGTTCCCTGGTACTCCAGTGCTCTCCATGGCGGTGGCTCATCGGTTCAACGCGTGTTCGACCCGCCGGTCACCTACGAAAGACCTCGAGCCTGGGTGAACCCTGTGCAAACCGCCTGTACGGGGCAGCAACCATTGCGTTAAGGGCGCCTCTCATGCATGCTCCGGGGAACGCCGCGCAGCGCGCGCGAGATCTGGGCAGAGGAGGCGTGCCGCCGTACCCTTGGGGGTATGGGGTTGGGAAGATGATTCCCGGACACAGCTCTGCCGCACGTTGTCGTCCCCACCACGAGGATCTAAACGCCGAGATACCCATGGCCGGTCACGAATTCTTCGATCCCGCGGACCGCAAGCGCCCGCTCGCCGATCCCACGGCGGCCGAGCCCCTGGCGGCGGAAGAACCCCGCCAGTCCTGCGATCCTGCCTTCAAGCACGGCGTCGTCGTCGGTTTCGACGGCTCGACGTCCAGCGAGCGCGCCCTCGCCTACGCGATCGGCATGGCCCACCGCTCCGGCTCGGGCCTGATCATCGTGCATGTCGCGAACCGGCTGCCCACCACGGTGTGGGCGGGCTGTGAACCACCGGTCTTCGTCGACGTGCCCGACCACCGCACGGAGGTGCTCGGCCTCGAACTCGCGTGCGCCGAATATCTGGCCGAGGTGCCCTGGATCCTCGTCGAGCGCGGCGGTGACATCTGTCACGAACTCGAAGAGGTCGGACGGGAGTACGAGGCGGACGCGATCGTCGTCGGCTCCACGCACGGCATCGTCGGACGCATCTTCGGCTCGGTGGCCGGACGGCTCGCGAAGCGTGCGCAGCGCCCGGTGATCGTCATCCCCTGACGCATCCTCCGACGTGCTCCCTGACCTACCGTCAACTCCCTTTGGCGGGTGCCTGAACCGGCACGAATCTACTCGCGCGTAGAGGTGGTTTGTTCCCTTGTGAAGGGTACATACCGGTCACCGGACCAACCGCACGGCCGGTACCACGCAGCACAACTGCACATGCATGAAGGGAGCCCGCCGTGGACAAAGACGTCTCCGCGGGAAGCATCACCTCGACCCTCGGCCACCTCGCGCTCGGCCTCACCCTGTTGCTCTTCGGCCTCGGTAACACCCAAGTGATCGACGGCGTGACAGCGGCCGACTCCGTCTCCCTCGCCACCTATGTCGGTGGCATCGCGCTCTTCGTAGCCGGGCTGTTCGCCTTCCGCGACCACGACGCCTTCACCGGTACGGCCTTCACGGCGCTCGGCGCGTTCTGGTTCACCTGGGGCGTCACTGCCGGCACGCAGATGTCCGCCAACGCGACCGGTCTCTTCCTGCTCCTGTTCGCGCTCGTCGCGCTCAGCCTGACAGCAGGCGCGAGCGGCGCCCCCCTTCTCACCCGAGGGACGTACGCGCTGCTCTTCGTCGCCCTTCTCCTGCTGGCCGTCGGGCAGTTCGGCGACAGCGGAGGTCTGGGGAAGGTCGGCGGCTGGTTCGCCGTCGCGGGCGGCGCGCTCGCCTGGTACGGGGCCACGGCGGCCATGGCCCACTGGCCCACCGCACTGCCCGGACGCGCCGCCGGCC
>LRTP01000083.1 GCA_001550305.1 Streptomyces diastatochromogenes | reverse complement strand
GGCGGCGGGCGTCGGGGCGGGGGCGGCGACGGCGGGCACCCACGGCGCAGACGCCGCATACTGCGCTGGTCGGCGTCGGTCCTGGCGCTTCTGATACTTGGCACCGCGGGCGCCGGTTACCTCTACTACCAGCACCTGAACAACAACATCAAGAAGGACGACCTGAACCTCGGCGACGAGAAGGACCGGGCGGCCAAGAGCAAGGCGAACGCGGCCGGGCAGACCCCCCTGAACATCCTTCTGATCGGCTCGGACGCCCGGGACACCAAGGAGAACCAGTCCCTCGGCGGCGCCAAGGACACCTTCGGCGGTACCCCGCTCGCGGACGTCCAGATGCTGCTGCACCTCTCCGCCGACCGCAGCAACATGTCGGTGATCAGCATGCCGCGCGACACCCTGCTGAAGATGCCCAAGTGCACGGACCCGGACACCAAGAAGGTCTACCCGGCGACCGTCGGACTGGTGATGACCAACATCTCGCTCGGGCGCGGCGGTCCGGGCTGCACGGTGGCCACCTGGGAGAAGCTCACCAAGATCCACATCGACCACTTCATGAAGATCGACTTCTCGGGTGTGGTGTCGATGGCGGACGCGATCGGCGGTGTACCGGTCTGCGTGGACGCCAACATCTACTCCAAGGACAGTCAGGGCCACGGCTCCGGGCTGAAGCTGAAGAAGGGCACGACCCCCGTCAAGGGCACGCAGGCCCTGGCGTGGCTGCGGACGCGGTACGGCTTCGAGGACAACACGGACATCGGCCGGACCAAGGCGCAGCACCAGTACATGAACTCGATGGTCCGCCAGCTGCGCGAGAACGCCACGATCAGCAACCCCGGCAAGCTGCGCAGCCTCGCGGAGACGGCCACCAAGGCACTGACCGTCGACAAGGGCCTGGGCAGCGTGCTGAAGCTCTACGACCTCGGCAACGAGCTCAAGAAGGTCGAGCCGAAGCGCATCACGATGACCACGATGCCCTGGCAGTGGGCCGTGTCGGACAGCAACCGCGTGGAGCCCAAGCCGGTCGAGGCCGAGCAGCTGTTCCGTCTCGTCCGTGAGGACATCGCGCTCGACGGCAAGGACAAGAAGAAGACGGTGACCGCGGTGAAGGCCTCCACGGACCCGGCCGCCGCGGACGACCAGATCGGTGTGACCGTGCAGAACGGCACCCGCACGGCCGCGCTGGGCCCGGTCGGCGGGCGCGCGCGCACGGTGTCCCAGCTGCTCGTCGGCAAGGGCTTCACCAAGGCCGAGGCGGACTCCTCGGCGGCGACCGCCGAGGAGACGACGGTGATCCGCTACCCGAGCGCCGATCTGCAGGGCGACGCCCAGGCGGTCGCCAAGGCGCTGGGGGTCCCGCTGAGCGCGGTGAAGAAGTCGACGGACGTCTCGGGCGTCACGCTCGTGGTCGGCGCCGACTGGCGCGAGGGCACGGCGTACAAGGCGAAGGCGCAGGACAACACGACACCGGAGTCCGCGGACGTGCTCAACGGCGCCAAGACCGACGCCTGTATGCACGTCAACAAGGACTACACCTGGTCGTAGGAAGCCGCACCTGGCCATAGGCCGGTCGGCAGAAAGCAGTTGGGCCCCTCTCGACGTCGAGAGGGGCCCAACTGCTCATGGATGAGGCTCAGTTCGCGGGCTCCGTGGAGGTGAGTACCGCCGGGCGGCGGGAGGCGATGACCTTCTTCGCCAGCGCCTTCGGGCTGGTGAGGAAGCCGAAGCCCCACGACATGTGCATGGTCGCGAGGGCGACGGGGATCTGCAGACGGGCCTTCAGGGGAAGCCCCTTGCCCGCGGGCAGCGAGCCCGCCGCTATCGCCGTGAGATAGCCGCCGGGGATCACGAAGCCCCAGGGCGTCAGCGCCGCGCCCACCACGACACCCGCCGCGATCGCGCACAGGGCGGTCGGCGGGGCGAGGTAGCGCAGGTTGATGGAGCCCTCGTGGTAGCGGGCGACGACATGGCGCCAGCGCCCGTAGTCCTTGTACTGCTTGGCGAGCGCCTTGACCGAGGGCCGGGGCCGGTACGACACCTTCAGTTCGGGCGAGAACCAGATGAGGCCGCCCGCCTCCCGGATCCGGAAGTTCAGCTCCCAGTCCTGGGCGCGGATGAACTCCTCGTTGTAGCCGCCCTGGCGCTCCAGCGCCTCGCGCCGGAAGACACCGAGGTACACGGTCTCGGCGGGAGCGGCCTCGCCCCCCGTGTGGAAGGCGGCGTTCCCGACCCCGATCTTCGAGGTCATCGCGGCGGCGACCGCGTGCTCCCAGTCGTTCTCGCCCTCGGCGTGCATGATGCCGCCGACGTTCTGCGCGCCGGTCTCCTCCAGGAGGCGCACGGCGGTCGCGATGTAGTTCGGGGAGAGCATGCCGTGCCCGTCGACGCGCACGACGACGGGATGCCGGGACGCCTTGATCGCCGCGTTCAGCGCGGCCGGGGTGCGCCCGGTGGGGTTCGGGACGGTGTGGACGCGTGGGTCTTCGCGTACGAGTTCGGCGGCGATCTCGTCCGTACGGTCCGAGGACGGACCGATGGCGATGACCACCTCCATCTCGCCGTCGTACTCCTGCGCCAGGATCGCTTGGACGGCCCCGCGCAGATGCCGCTCCTCGTCGAGGACGGGCATGATCACAGAAACGGCGGGGGGCCGCACGTCAGACTTCTCGCTCATCGGACGTCACGTTACCGCGAATGGGGGACACGGGCGCGCGCCGCCCGGTCCACGGGCCGGGCAGCAGATCGTATGGGCCTACGGTGCTCACGGATCCCCACGTTCACCCCCGCGGAGGTGTCCCCCTTGCCCACGCCGCCCCGCTCCCCCGCACGCCCGCAGCCCCGTCCCCAGAGCCGCCCGCAGCCGCCCCGCTCCCGGCGGCCTCCGGTGCGGTCCACCGTACGGCCCCCCGTACGGAGGAAGAAGCCGCGCTGGGCCATGCGGGTGGTCACCACGATCTCGGTGGTGGTTCTCGCCTCGGCGGGCATCGGGCACGCGGTGGTCACCAGCCTGGGCGAGAACATCGCCCGGGTCGACCCCTTCAAGGACATGAAGAACCGCCCCGCAGGGGGCCACGGCATGAACGTGCTGCTGGTCGGCACCGACGGCCGCGACAAGATCACGGAGGAGGAGCGGCAGAAGTACCGTCTGGGCGGTGCCCCCTGCCACTGCACCGACACGATGATGATCGTGCACATCGCCGCCAACCGGGAGCGGGCCAGCGTCGTGAGCCTGCCGCGCGACTCGTACGCCGAGGTGCCCGCGCACACCGACCAGACCACCGGCGCCGAGCACGGCCCCCACCCGATCAAGCTCAACGCGGCGTACGCGGAGGGGGGCCCGCAGCTGACCGTGCGCACCGTCGAGAACATGACCCATGTGAAGATCGACCACTACTTGGAGGTCGATTTCACCAGCTTCATGCGGACGGTGGACGTGCTCGGCGGCGTGAGCATCTGCACCGCACAGCCCCTCAAGGACTCGTACACCGGACTCGACCTGAGCGTCGGCACGCACACGCTGAGCGGCGGGCAGGCACTCCAGTACGTACGGTCCCGGCATGTCGACGGCGCCTCCGACATCGGCCGGATGCAGCGCCAGCAGCGGTTCCTGGCGGCGCTGATCGAGCGGGCCACGTCGTCGGGGGTGCTGCTGAACCCGATGAAGTTCCGTGATGTCACCCGGGCCGTGCTCGGTTCGGTCCGCGCGGACCAGGGGTTCGGCACGGACGAGCTGCTGGACCTCGGCCGGGCGATGCGGAACTTCTCCCCTTCCTCCTCCGAGTTCACGACCGTGCCGATCGGACAGATGGCCTACATGGCCAAGGGCATCGGTTCCACCCTGAAGTGGGACGACAACAAGGCCGCCGCGCTCTTCCAGTCACTGCGTGACGACAAGCCGCTCGCTCCCCCGCACAAGGCCGCGCACGCCAAGACCGTGCGCGTCGAGGTGGCCCCGCAGCAGATCCAGGTCCAGGTGGAGAACGGGACGCCCACGGACGGCCTCGGCAAACGCATGGACGGCGCCCTGGCCGCCACCGGGTTCCGCACGACGGGCCGGCCCGTCAACGCCCAGGACCGCGGCGCCCGGCACAGCGTCATCGTCTACGACCCGCGCTGGGACCGCTCCGCGAAGTCCCTCGCCGCAGCGCTCCCGGGCAGCGAGCTGCGCGAGGTCAAAGGGCGGGGGCCGCTGCTGAAGGTGATCGCCGGGGCGGACTTCAAGGAGGTCACACGGGTCCGGGTGCAGGATCCCTACCAGGCCGAGACCCGGGTGGTGACGGGGGATCAGGTGGTGTGCACGTAGGTGGCGCACGCGTCCACGGGACACGCGAAGGGCCCCGCCGTATCGTCCGGCGGGGCCCTTCGTGGTGGTGCGGGTCAGTTGCCCGACACCGTCACCGTCTGGTCGTTCTTCAGCTCGTCCACCAGTGTCTTGACCTTGGCCTTGTCCCAGACGAGGTTGCCGCCCGTGGAGCCGGAGATCGGCATGTTCATGGACTTGCCGCTGCCGCCGGTGACGCCCTTCATCGCCCAGAACATGCTGCCGAGGTCCCACAGGCTCATGTCCTTGTCGACGGTGAGGCTGTCGAGGCCGGAGCCCATGGTCGGGTACAGCTTGAAGGGGTTCAGGACGGTCCCGGGGGTCGCGACCTGGTGGGCCAGGGCGGACAGGAACTTCTGCTGGTTCTTGGTGCGCTGGAGGTCCGAGGCCGCGAAGGCGTGGCGGGTACGGACGAAGGCGAGGGCCTGCTCACCGTTGAGGGTCTGCTTGCCCGCCTTGAAGTCGGCGCCGGAGTACTTGTCCTTGAAGCCCTGGTCGAGGGTCATCTCCACACCGCCGACCGCGTCGACGATGTTCGCGAACCCGGCGAAACCGATCTCCACGTAGTGGTCGATGTGCAGGCCGGTGTTGTACTCGATGGTGCGGACCAGCAGCGTCGGCCCGTCCTCCGCGTACGCCGCGTTCAGCTTCACCTGGCGGCCCGTGCCGGGGAAGGTCTTGCCGGACCCGGATCCCTTGTACGTCGGGATCGTCACGTTCGAGTCGCGGGGGAGGGAGACCAGGGTGTCGCCGTTGCCCCCGACGTGCAGGATCATCATCGAGTCCGTGCGCTTGCCCTCGGCGGACCCGGTGTGCAGCTTCTTCTTCTCCTCGGCCGACATGCCGGCGCGGCTGTCGGAGCCGACGATCAGGTAGTTCGTGCCCTTGCCCGCGTCGGGCCGGTCGATGACCTTCGAGAGATCCACGTCACGGTGGAGTTTGGAGTCGGCCCAGAAGTAGGTGCCCACGGAGACCACGACCAGCAGCGTGACCAGCGTGATGGCTATCCACTTGATCCGCCGGCGCCAGTTCGGCGCCGGGCGCGGGCCACGGCCGCCCTGGCCTCCGGGACCCTGCGGGCCACCGGGGCCGCCCGGCGAACCGTAGACCTGCCCGGTGTTGTAACCGGAGTCGTACCCGTTGTCGTACCCCTGGCCGTCGTCGTACGTCGGCTGCTGGGGCACCCCGCCGTACGGCGGGGCGGACGGGCGCGGACCGGGCGTTCCCGGGCCACGCTGAACCTGCCGCATGACGCGGGCGCCCTCAGGCTGAGCGCCTGCGCTGCCGCGTCCGTAACGGTCGCTGCGGTTGCTGTCGGACCACCCGTCGGGCCAATCGTTCATGCGGACCAGTGTGCAGGTCCGCACGGTGTGCCTAACAAGAGACCGGGGAGATCTGGGTCACGCCTGTTGCAGAGCTGATGCAAAGCGACGCTCGCACGCCCCCGCATAGGGTGGACGGCATGACAGACCTGGCACCCAACCCGGAATCCGATATTCCGGGCAAGCCGACCTTCGCGTCCCGGACCACCCTCAGCCACATCATGACCCACAACGACACCAACCTTCTGGGCACGGTGCACGGCGGAGTGATCATGAAGCTCGTGGACGACGCGGCGGGTGCGGTGGCCGGGCGGCACTCCGGCGGGCCCGCCGTCACCGCCTCCATGGACGAGATGGTCTTCCTGGAGCCGGTCCGCGTCGGTGACCTCGTCCATGTGAAGGCCCAGGTGAACTGGACGGGGCGGACGTCCATGGAGGTCGGTGTGCGCGTGCTGGCCGAGCGCTGGAACGAGTCGACGCCGCCCCAGCAGGTCGGTTCGGCCTATCTCGTCTTCGCCGCGGTCGACGCCGACGGCAAACCGCGGCGCGTGCCGCCCGTCCTCCCGGAGACCGAGCGCGACGAGCGGCGCTACCAGGAGGCCCAGATCCGGCGCACCCACCGGCTGGCACGCCGTCGGGCGATCATGGAACTGCGGGAGAAGCGGGCGGCGGAGGGGCTGGACTAGCCGGGATGCGAGGGGCCGGGCAAGTCGGGACGCGAGGGGCTGGGCAAGTCGGGACGCGAGGGGCTGGGCAAGTCGGGACGCGAGGGGTCGGACCGGTCGGGACGCGAGGGGTCGGACCGGTCGGGACGCGAGGGGTCGGACCGGTCGGGACGCGAGGGGTCGGACCGGTCGGGGTTCGGCGATGCTGGACACCCGAGGGCCGGGGCGGGACGTCACCCCGGCCGGTGGCCCTGGCCGAGGGCGGCTCCCGGGCGGATGTCAGGGTGACGTCATGACGCTCTCCCCCGCCACCCCGTCCGCCCCGTCCGCTTCCGGCGGACGCCCCTTCGACGCGGTGCTCTGTGACGTCGACAACGTGATCCGCGTCTACGAACCGGCCCACCTGTACGCGCTGGAGCGCGCCGCCGGGCTGGCCGAGGGCACCACCATGAAGGTGGCCTTCGCACCGGAGACGGTGCTTCCGCTGGTGCTGGGCCGGATCACACCGGACGAGTGGGCGGGGTCGATCCTGCGGGGCCTGACCGGGCTGGTGGCCGACGGGACGGCGGTGGAGCTGAGCACGGCGCTCATACGCTCGCCGTTCCACGCCGACGAGACGGTGGTGGCACTGCTGCGCCGGGCCCGTACCCACATGCCCCTGGTCCTCGTCACCAACACCTCGGTCCAGCTCGAGGAGGACCTGGAGTCCCTGGGTCTGACGGACCTCGCCGACCATGTGGTCAGCAGCGCGCGGGTGGGCATCGCCAAGCCCGACCGGCGCATCTTCGACATCGCCGTCGAGCGGGCCGGCGTCCCGGCCGAGCGCTGCCTGTTCGTGGACGACACCCTGGAGAACGTGGAGGCGGCGGCCGCACTCGGTATGCGGACCGTCCACTACCGCACGCCGGAGGATCTGCGGAACGCCCTGAACGGCCTGTGAGGCCGACCGCACCGGGCGCTGTCGGAGCCGGCTGGTATCCATGACCGCATGAACAACGATCAGGCCACCCCGGAGGAACTCGCCGCGCTGCGAGGGGCGTTCGACGTGGACGACGGCGGGGAGTCGGCGCTCGGCTGGGCGGCGGTGCACGCCTTCGAGGCGGAGCACGGCATCGTGCTGCCCGAGCCTTACCGGACGTTCGTCGCCGAGGTGACCGACGGGTCGTACTCCGGGCCGCCGGAGTACGGGCTGGTGTCCCTGGCCGAGCTGCCCGCGGACTGGGGCGACGACGGGCAGGGGCGCGACCTGGGCCGACCGTTCCCGCTCACGGAGGCGTGGCTGTGGGAGGACGACCCGAGACCGGCCGAGGAGATCGATCCGGTCGTCGAGCGGGTCTTCGACCACGGGTCCGTCGTGCTGGGCACCGACGGGTGCGGAATGAACTGGCATCTCGTCGTCACGGGCCCGCAGCGGGGGCACATCTGGCACATCACCGGGGAGGGCGCCGTTCCCTTCGGCGCCGAGTTCGGGTTCACGACCTCCGCACCGGGGTTCGCGGGGTGGGTCGGACACTGGGCCGCGCAGAAGGAATGGTTCGACGCCGAGTAGGGGCACGTGACCGGCGCGCGAGTGGGCCTACCGGGGACAAGGACCGGGGACAAGAGCGAGGGGCACCCCGGTGGGGTGCCCCTCGAGTTCGTGGTGGGGGGTGGGTTACGGGAGGTTGCGGGCCATCACGATGCGCTGGACCTGGTTCGTGCCCTCGTAGATCTGGGTGATCTTGGCGTCGCGCATCATGCGCTCGACCGGGTAGTCGCGGGTGTAGCCGTAGCCGCCGAGGAGCTGGACGGCGTCCGTGGTGACCTCCATGGCCACGTCGGAGGCGAAGCACTTGGCCGCGGCGCCCTGGAAGGTGAGGTCCTTGTCGCCGCGCTCCGACTTGGCCGCCGCCGCGTACGTCAGCTGGCGGGCGGCCTCGATCTTCATGGCCATGTCGGCGAGCATGAACTGGATGCCCTGGAAGTCGGCGATCGCCTTGCCGAACTGCTTGCGCTCCTGGACATAGCCCTTGGCGTAGTCGAGGGCGCCCTGCGCGATGCCGAGCGCCTGCGCGGCGATCGTGATGCGGGTGTGGTCCAGGGTCTTCATGGCCGTGGCGAAGCCGGTGCCCTCCTCGCCGATCATGCGGTCGGCGGGGATGCGGACGTTGTCGAGGTAGACCTCGCGCGTCGGGGAGCCCTTGATGCCGAGCTTCTTCTCGGGGGCGCCGAAGGAGACGCCCTCGTCCGACTTCTCGACGACGAAGGCCGAGATGCCCTTCGAGCGCTTGGTGGGGTCGGTGACCGCCATCACCGTGTAGTACTCGGAGACGCCCGCGTTGG
Organism: Streptomyces diastatochromogenes; assembly: GCA_001550305.1. Lineage (GTDB taxonomy): Bacteria > Actinomycetota > Actinomycetes > Streptomycetales > Streptomycetaceae > Streptomyces > Streptomyces mirabilis_D. The sequence goes on along the minus strand of LRTP01000083.1, from coordinate 16,611 downwards.
TGATCCAGCGCTTCACGCCGTTGAGGACGTAGTCGTCGCCGTCGCGGACGGCCTTCGTCTTCATGCCCGCGGCGTCCGAGCCCGCGTCCGGCTCCGAGAGGCAGTACGAGAACATCCCGTCGCCCTTGGCGAGCGGGGTCAGGTACTTCTGCTTCAGGGCCTCGGAGCCGGAGAGGATCACCGGGAGCGAGCCCAGCTTGTTCACGGCCGGGATCAGGGAGGAGCTGGCACAGACACGCGCCACCTCCTCGATCACGATCACCGTGGCGAGCGCGTCGGCACCCGCGCCGCCGTACGACTCCGGCACGTGCACGGCGTGCAGGTCGGAGGAGACCAGTGCGTCCAGGGCCTCCTGCGGGAAACGGGCTTCCTCGTCCACCACGGCCGCGTACGGCGCGATCTTCGCCTCGGCCAGCGAGCGGATCGCGTCACGGAGCATGTCGTGCTCCTCGGACGGGCGGTACAGGTCGAAATCAGCCGATCCGGCCAAGGTCTCTCACGCTCCAAGGACGCTAATTACCGTTAAGTAACCCAAATTTTAGGGGTCCGCCCACGGGAGGGATACGTGAGCTTGGCGACAGGAGGGAACCTGCCCGACGAGGGGCCCGAACATGCCCCGACTATGCTCGGGCAGCGCACCGAGCCCATTCATCCCAGGAGTACCCATGGCCCTCAAGATCACCGTGATCGGCACCGGCTATCTCGGCGCCACCCACGCCGCGGCCATGGCCGAGCTCGGGTTCGAGGTACTGGGGCTCGATGTCGTCCCCGAGAAGATCGAGATGCTGCAGCGGGGCGAGGTCCCGATGTACGAGCCGGGGCTCGAGGAGCTGCTGCGCAAGCATGTGGCGGGCATCGAGGGATCCACCGGCCGGCTGCGCTTCACCATGGACTGGGCCGAGGTCGGGGAGTTCGGCGACGTCCACTTCGTCTGCGTGAACACGCCGCAGAAGCACGGGGAGTACGCGTGCGACATGTCGTACGTCGACGCCGCCTTCGAGACGCTCGCCCCGCACCTGTCGGGCCCCGCCCTCGTCGTCGGCAAGTCCACCGTGCCGGTGGGCTCCGCGGAGCGGCTGGCGCGCACGCTCGCCGAGCTCTCCCCCGCCGGTGAGGACGCCGAACTCGCCTGGAACCCGGAGTTCCTGCGCGAGGGCTTCGCGGTCCAGGACACGCTGCACCCCGACCGTCTCGTGGTCGGCGTGCGCAGCGAGCGGGCCGAGAAGATCCTGCGCGAGGTGTACGCGACGCCCGTCTCCGAGGGCTCGCCCTTCGTCGTCACCGACTTCCCGACCGCCGAGCTGGTGAAGACCTCCGCGAACTCCTTCCTCGCGACCAAGATCTCCTTCATCAACGCCATGGCCGAGGTCTGCGAGGCCGCCGGCGGCGATGTCGCCCTGCTGGCCGAGGCCATCGGCCACGACGAGCGGATCGGGAAGAAGTTCCTGCGGGCGGGGATCGGATTCGGCGGCGGCTGTCTGCCGAAGGACATCCGCGCCTTCATGGCCCGGGCCGGTGAGCTCGGCGCGGACCAGGCGCTGACCTTCCTGCGCGAGATCGACTCCATCAACATGCGCCGCCGCGGCCAGATGGTGGAGATGGCCCGGGAGGCGCTGGGCGGCGGATCCTTCCTCGGCAAGCGGGTCGCCGTGCTCGGCGCGACCTTCAAGCCCGACTCGGACGACGTCCGGGACTCGCCCGCACTGAACGTCGCCGGGCAGATCCACCTCCAGGGCGGCCAGGTCACCGTCTACGACCCGAAGGGCATGGCGAACGCCAAGCGGCTCTTCCCGACGCTCGGGTACGCCGACTCCGCCGTCGAGGCCGTGCGCGGCGCCGACGTCGTCCTGCACCTGACCGAATGGCGGGAGTTCCGCGAGCTGGACCCGGCGGTGCTGGGCGAGGCCACCTCGGCCCGGCTGCTCCTGGACGGCCGCAACGCGCTCGACCCCGAGGTGTGGCGCCGGGCCGGATGGACGTACCGGGCGATGGGCCGCCCGAACGCCTAGAGCCGGACAGGCCCCAGTGGCCCCAGTGGCCCTGGAGGGCCTTCGCAGGTGACCCCGTAGCGCTTCGCGGGTGACGGCGGTCCGGCCGAGGCTCAGTCGGCCGGACCGCCGTCACCACACATTCTCCACGCTCCCGGCGACCGGTGCGGCCGGTTGTCCCACTTCGCGCGTACGGACGGGTTATTTCGCGCGGTACCGGCGCATCTTCGCGCGCGCCCCGCAGACCGACATCGAGCACCAACGGCCGCGGCCCGCCGGCGAGCGGTCGTAGTACGCCCAGTGGCAGGTCGGTGCCTCACAGGCCTTCAGCCGCAGCCAGGTGCCCTCGACGAGGGCGTCCGCGAGGGCCGCCGCGACGCGCGACGCGAGTGAGTCGCCCGCGGGGACGAGCCGTGCCGCGCCGTCGTGCTCGTCGAGCGTCACGTGCAGCGGGGCCCGGGCCAGCAGTTCACCAAGAGGGGTCACCGCGCGGTGCGCCGGGTGGCCCGCGTGCGCCAGGCAGGCCGCGCGCAACGACTCGCGCAGCTCGCGCGCCCTCTCCGCCTCGCCCTCCGCGAGACCGAAGGTCGCCCGGCCCTCTGCGGTGTCCAGCGAGTCCGCGCCCGACTCGATGTCCAGGGTGTTCACCAGCGACTGGATCAGAGCCAGACCGCCGGGAGCGGGCGCACGGTCATTCATGGTTGCGACGTTACCTCCTATGCGGGAGCATGCAGTAACCGTTACCTCTTGAAGAAGCCTTGAGGTAACTCGTCGGTGTCGTTGGTAACCCCTCGGAGGAAGTCATGGCTCTCGCCAAGTTGGGTGTCGTCGTCCTGGACTGTTCCGACCCGCGCGCGCTCGCCGGGTTCTACGCGCAGGTGCTCGGCGGCAGCGTGGAGGAGGACCCCGGGGACGGCTCGTGGGTGGACCTGAAGGTGCCGGGCGGTCAGGCGCTCGCCTTCCAGCAGGCGTCCGGCTTCGTCCCGCCGCGCTGGCCCGCGCCGGACGGCTCGCAGCAGTTCCACCTGGACCTGGTGGTGGAGGATCTGGACGCGGCCGAGAAGGAGGTGCTGACGCTGGGCGCGAAGCCGCTGGACACCGAGGACCGCTCGCGCACCTGGCGGGTGTACGCCGACCCGGCGGGACACCCCTTCTGTCTCTGCGCCTGCTGAGGACGAACGGGAGAGACGGACGCGGGCCCGGCGGAGCAGCTCGGCGATCATCCGGTCGATGCGGTCGCGTTCCGCGGTGAGGTCGGCGACCAGCCGCGGGGTGGCGATCGCGGAGGGCCCGCCGTCCTGGTCGCGCATGCACGGCAGCAGCTGCCGGATCTTCGCGCTGTGCAGCCCGGCCGCGTACAGCTCGACCCGGGCCGCCCGGGACATGCTGGCGGCCGGCGCCGACCTGGTCGCCCTCGGCCGCCCGTTCCTGGCCAACCCGGACCTGGTGCGACGGCTGCGCCTGGGCGCGCCGCTCAACCCGGTCCGGGACCGGTACCTGATGTACGTGGGCGGGGCGGACGGCTACACCGACCACCCCGCCCTGGACGCTCAGGCCCCGTCGCCGTCGAGGGACTCGATCGTCGCGACCGACGGACCGCGGGTGGCCTGAAGACCGCGCGCCACGTCTTCCGCGGCACCCAGCACCCGTACCGCGTTCTGCCAGGTCAGCTTGGCGAGGTCGGTCTTCGACCAGCCGCGGTCCAGCAGCTCGGCGATCAGGTTCGGGTAGCCGGAGACGTCGTCGAGGCCGTCCGGGGTGAACGCCGTGCCGTCGTAGTCGCCGCCGATGCCGAGGTGGTCGACACCGGCGACCTCGCGCATGTGGTCGAGGTGGTCCGCCACCGTCGACACCGTGGCGACGGGGCGCGGGTGGGACTCCTCGAAGGCGCGGTGGACCTTCATGCCGTCGGAGGTGGTGTCGAGGTGGTGGAAGCCGTTCGCGCGCATGTTCTCGTCGGCCGCGGCCGTCCAGTCGACCGCCGCCTGAAGGACGAACTTCGGTACGAACGTCACCATCGCCACTCCCCCGTTGGCGGGCAGCCGCTCCAGGACGTCGTCCGGGATGTTGCGCGGGTGGTCGCACACCGCGCGCGAGGAGGAGTGGGAGAAGATCACCGGCGCGGAGCTCGTGTCGAGCGCGTCCCGCATGGTCGTCGCCGCGACGTGCGAGAGGTCGACCAGCATGCCCTCGCGGTTCATCTCCCGCACGACCTCACGGCCGAAGGCCGACAGACCGCCCACGGTGGGCACGTCGGTCGCCGAGTCCGCCCACGCGATGTTGTCGTTGTGGGTGAGGGTCATGTAGCGCACGCCCAGCGCGTACAACCCCCGCAGCGCGGCGAGGGAGTTGTCGATGGAGTGGCCGCCCTCCGCGCCCATCAGGGAGGCGATACGGCCCTGTGCGCGCGCCGCCTCCATGTCGGCGGCGGTCAGCGCGGCCCGCAGGTCGGAGGGGTGACGGTCGATCAACCGCCGTACGCAGTCGATCTGTTCGAGCGTCGCGGTGACCGCGCCCGGCAGGTCCGAGCGGACGTACACCGACCAGAACTGCGCGCCGACGCCGCCGGCGCGCAGCCGGGCCAGGTCGGTGTGCAGGTGGGCGCTCTGGTCGGCGGCGATGTCGCGGGCACCGAGGTCGTAGCGGACCTGTTCGCGCAGCGCCCAGGGGAGGTCGTTGTGGCCGTCGACGACGGGGAAGTCGGCGAGGAGGGCGCGGGCCTCGTCGAGGGATGCCGTGGACGTGACGGACGACGTGGCGGACGAGGTGGAGGAGGCCATGCGCGTCACTTCCCGGAGCCGAAGCCGAAGCCGCCGCCCGCGCCCTCGACCTTGGCGCGCAGCCGCTTGCCCTTCTCGGTGGCCTGGTCGTTCAGCTCCTGCTGGAACTCCCGCATGCGGGTGAGCAGTTCCTCGTCGTGCGCGGCGAGCATGCGGGCGGCCAGCAGGCCCGCGTTGCGCGCGCCGCCGACGGACACGGTCGCGACCGGGACGCCGGCCGGCATCTGCACGATCGAGAGCAGCGAGTCCATGCCGTCGAGGTACTTCAGCGGGACCGGCACGCCGATGACGGGCAGCGGGGTCACGGACGCGAGCATGCCGGGCAGATGGGCCGCCCCGCCCGCGCCCGCGATGATCGCCTTGAGCCCGCGCTCCGCGGCCTGCTCGCCGTACGTGATCATCTCGTGCGGCATGCGGTGCGCGGAGACGACATCCACCTCGTAGGGGATCTCGAACTCGTCCAGCGCCTGCGCGGCCGCTTCCATGACGGGCCAGTCGGAGTCCGACCCCATGACAATGCCTACGACGGGGCTCATTCGGTGATCGTGCCTCTCAGGTAACCGGCTGCGTGGCGGGCGCGCTCGAGAACGTCGTCCAGGTCCTCGCCGTAGGTGTTGACGTGGCCGACCTTGCGGCCGGGCTTCACGTCCTTGCCGTACATGTGGATCTTCAGCTGGGGGTCGCGGGCCATGCAGTGCAGGTACGCGGAGTACATGTCCGGGTAGTCGCCGCCCAGGACGTTGACCATGACCGTCCACCTGGCGCGCGGGCGCGGGTCGCCGAGGGGGAGGTCCAGGACCGCGCGGACGTGGTTGGCGAACTGGGAGGTGATCGCGCCGTCCTGGGTCCAGTGGCCCGAGTTGTGCGGGCGCATGGCCAGCTCGTTGACCAGGATGCGGCCGTCCGGGGTCTCGAAGAGCTCGACGGCCAGATGACCGACGACACCGAGTTCCTTGGCGATGCGCAGCGCGAGCTCCTCGGCCTGGAGGGCCAGCTCGTCCGGTATGCCGGGCGCGGGGGCGATCACCGTGTCGCAGACGCCGTTGACCTGCTGGGACTCGACCACGGGGTAGGCGACCGCCTGGCCGTGCGGGGAGCGGACGACGTTCGCCGCGAGTTCCCGTACGAAGTCGACCTTCTCCTCGGCGAGGACGGGCACGCCGGCCCGGAAGGGCTCGGCCGCCTCCTCGATCGACCGGACGAACCAGACGCCCTTGCCGTCGTAGCCGCCGCGGACCGTCTTGAGGATGATCGGGAAACCGTCGCCCTCGGCCCCTTCGGCGAGGCCCTCCGCCGCGAACGCGGCCACGTCCTCGACGTCGGTCACGATCCGGTGCCGTGGGCACGGCACACCGATCTCGTCGAGCTTCGCGCGCATCACGCCCTTGTCCTGGGCGTGCACGAGCGCGTCCGGGCCGGGGCGGACGGGGATGCCGTCCGCCTCCAGGGCACGCAGATGCTCGGTGGGTACGTGTTCGTGATCGAAGGTGATCACATCGCAGCCCCGCGCGAACTCACGCAGCGTGTCGAGGTCGCGGTAGTCGCCGATGACGACATCGCCGACGACCTGCGCCGCGGAATCCTGAGGGGTGTCACTGAGGAGCTTGAACTTGATGCCGAGCGGGATGCCCGCCTCGTGTGTCATACGAGCGAGCTGCCCCCCGCCGACCATGCCGACTACCGGGAACGTCACGCTGCAAGGGTATCGGTCGCGCCATGGGGGCCGGTTTCCGTGCCCGCGGTCCGGCTGTGATCCCGGCGCGGCCCCGGTTTTCCCTTGCTGTGACCCGCTCTTTCCGGTCCCGTGAGGCCCTCCACAGGCACGAGGGCGGCGCGCTGGTTAGAGTGGCTGGGTTGAATTTTTCGACCGATGTCCGACCTACGGGGGCTGGCGACACCATGGGCAGTGCTTCTTCGGGGCTTCACGTACGGCCCCGCAGCGCGGTTCGCCGCCGGTTCGACCAGCTGTTCCGGGAGATCGCGAAGTTCGGGGCAGTCGGCGGAGCGGGGCTTCTCGTCAACCTGGTGACCTTCAACCTGGTGCGCAGCGCGACCGGGCTGCAGGTCGTACGGGCGAGTGTCATCGCCACGATCGTCGCAATCGTCTTCAACTACATCGGGTTCCGCTACTTCACGTACCGGGACCGCGACCGTGGTGGCCGCACCAAGGAGATGGGCCTCTTCGTGCTGTTCAGCGCGGTGGGGCTGGTCATCGAGAACGGCGTGCTGTACGTGGCGACGTACGGCTTCGGCTGGGACAGCCCGCTGCAGAGCAACATCTTCAAGTTCCTCGGCATCGGCATCGCGACGCTGTTCCGGTTCTGGTCGTACCGCACGTGGGTGTTCCGCACGGTCCCGGACGAGGCGCGTGAGGTCCTGGAGAGCGCCGAGGCGCTCCTCGACGAGGAGCCGGAGCCTCGCCGGTCCCGCGCACGGGCCCGGGCGAACTGAGCCCCCGGGGGCTGCCCGCCGGGGCTACCTGACCGTTCGTTCCTCGTCCCCGCCCACCAAGGGCGGCCTCTTCAGCGGGGTGCGGGAGAGGAACAGGCCGAACACCGGCGGCTGTGCCTGAAGCATCTCCAGACGGCCCCCGTCCGCCTCCGCAAGGTCGCGGGCGACCGCGAGGCCGATGCCCGTGGAATTGCGACCGCTGATCGTGCGCTCGAAGATGCGGGCGCCCAGGTCGGTGGGGACCCCGGGGCCCTCGTCCGTGACCTCCACGACGGCCTGGTTGCCCGTGACACGGGTGCGCAGGGCGACCGTGCCGCCCCCGTGCATGAGCGAGTTCTCGATGAGCGCGGCCAGTACCTGGGCGACCGCGCCCGGGGTGCCGACGGCCTGCAGATGCCGCTTGCCCGAGCTCACGATGGCGCGGCCCGCGCTGCGGTAGGCCGGGCGCCACTCCTCCAGCTGCTGCTTGATGACCTCGTCGAGGTCGAAGGTGACGGCGGAGCCGGTACGGGGGTCGCGGGCGTTGGTGAGCAGCCGCTCCACCACGTCCGTGAGGCGCTCGACCTGGGTCAGGGCGATCGTCGCCTCCTCCTTCACGTTGTCCGGGTCATCCGTGAGGGTGATTTCCTCCAGGCGCATGGAGAGGGCCGTCAGCGGCGTACGGAGCTGGTGGGAGGCGTCCGCGGCGAGGCGGCGCTCGGCGGTGAGCATCCGTGCGATCCGCTCCGCGCTGGCGTCCAGCACGTCGGCGACACGGTCCAGCTCCGGGACGCCGTAGCGCTTGTGACGCGGGCGGGGGTCGCCGGAGCCGAGCCGCTCAGCGGTCTCCGCGAGGTCGGTGAGCGGGGAGGCGAGGCGGTTGGCCTGCCGTACGGCCAGCAGGACCGCGGCGACGATCGCGAGCAGCGCGACCAAGGCGATGATCAGGAGGGTGCGGCCGACCTCGCGCGTCACGGCCGAGCGGGGCTCCTGGACGGTGACCGTCTCGCCCTCCTCGCCCTTGGCCGTGGAGTGGATGACGTCACCGCTGGGCTGGAGGCCGAGCTCGACGGGGGCCTGGCCGGGGATGCGGATCACGGCGTACCGGTCTTCCGCGATCTGGTTCTTGAGGATCTCCGCGTTGATGTGCTCGTCGCCGAGGATGCGGCTGTCGACGATGCTGGCCAGGCGCAGGGCCTCGGAGTCCACGCGTTCCTGGGCGCTGTTGCTGATCGTGCGGGTCTCGACGATCACGAGGGACACGCCGAAGACGGCGATCACGACGAGCACGACGGCGAGCGTGGACTGGATGAGACGGCGACGCACGGGGTCCTCCGGGCGGGTGGCTGTACGTGGACCAGTGTGCCTTGACGCCGCGCTCGGCTGGGACAGGGGAGGCGCTCGGGTAGCCCGGGGTTCTCTTTGGCTGCGGGCCGGTGGGGGCTGGGCGCGCAGTTCCCCGCGCCCCTCAAGGCGGGGCTTCGCCCCGGACCCCGCCCCCACTTCCGCCCCTTGGGGCCTCAGCTCTTTTCGAAGCGGAAGCCGACCCCTCGTACCGTCGCGATGTAGCGGGGGTTCGCCGCGTCGTCGCCGAGCTTCTTGCGGAGCCACGAGATGTGCATGTCGAGGGTCTTGGTGGACGACCACCACGTGGTGTCCCAGACCTCGCGCATCAGCTGGTCACGCGTGACGACCCGGCCGGCATCGCGGACGAGGACCCGCAGCAGGTCGAACTCCTTCGCCGTGAGCTGGAGTTCCTCGTCGCCCATCCAGGCCCGGTGCGACTCGACGTCGATGCGCACCCCGTGCGTGGCGGGCGGCTGCTGCGGCTCCGCGGCGCCGCGCCGCAGGAGGGCCCGGACACGGGCGAGCAGTTCGGCAAGGCGGAAGGGCTTGGTGACGTAGTCGTCGGCGCCCGCGTCGAGACCGACGACGGTGTCCACCTCGTCGGCGCGCGCGGTCAGGATGAGGATGGGGACGGTGTGGCCTTCGGCACGGAGGCGGCGAGCCACTTCGAGGCCGTCCATACCGGGCAGGCCCAGGTCCAGGACGACCAGGTCGACGCCGCCCTGCATTCCGGCGTCGAGCGCGGTGGGTCCGTCCTCGCGCACTTCGACCTCGTAACCCTCCCGGCGCAGGGCGCGGGCCAATGGCTCCGAGATGGACGCGTCGTCCTCGGCGAGCAGTACACGGGTCATGGGGTGATGGTAGTCCGCCGCGGACAGCGCCTGTGGTGTGATCGCCAACCGTAATTCTTACCTGGGGCCGTACGGTTTCTTGCCTGCGGCTGTGGGAAGCGATCTTGCCTGACACCTTCGAATAGGTGTCCGTGGTTCCATTATTACCTGTGATCCATGTCTCAAGTCCTTCCATATGCCGCATTGGGATGTCGTATGGTGACCAGACGCCTGTAGCACCAGTAGGGGACCTTTGGCGCGTACTTGACGCTGAAGGTCTCTTTCATGTGCGGGCTGGTGTTCGCCAGCCTTGAAAGGAATGACCTGTGGCCGGGCCCAGCGCATCAATGCGCGATGGGCGTGGATCCCGGTGGTCGCCGTCCACCGCTTCGCAATCCGGAGCGGACTCCCCGTGGGCGTGGGGAAGGACGGGCGAACCCCGCCGGTGCCGGCCGCCCCCCCCACCGGGCGCGTAACGCTCAAGCAGCGCGTCCCGACCAGCAAGGAACGACCATGGCGTCCAGCCTGACGAAGGACTCGGTGACTCCGGGCACCCCCGGTTCCGAGAGGACCTTCTTCGGCCACCCCCGCGGACTGGCCACTCTCTTCATGACCGAGATGTGGGAGCGATTCTCCTACTACGGCATGAAGGCTCTGCTCCCGCTGTACCTGGTGGCACCGGGCGGCCTGCACCTGAGCGCGGCCACCGCGACCGCGATCTACTCGGTGTACCTGTCGCTGGTGTACCTGCTCGCCCTGCCGGGTGGCTGGTTCGCCGACCGTGTCCTCGGCCCCCGCAAGACGGTCGCCGTCGCGGGCGTCATCATCATGCTGGGCCACCTCACGCTGGCCCTGCCGTCGTCCGGCACGTTCTACGGCGGCCTCGGGCTCGTCGCGATCGGCTCCGGTCTGCTGAAGGCCAACATCTCCACGATGGTCGGTCACCTCTACGACGGCCCGGACGACCCGCGCCGTGACGGTGGCTTCACGCTCTTCTACATCGGCATCAACGTCGGCGCCTTCGCCGCTCCGCTGGTCATCGGCACCGTCGGCGAGAACGTCAACTGGCACCTGGGCTTCGCGCTCGCCGCGCTCGGCATGGCGCTGGGTCTGGCCCAGTACCTGCTCGGCGGCCGTCACCTGAACCCGCGCTCGCACGAGGTCCCCACGCCGCTGTCGGCCGCGGAGAAGGCCGCGACGCTGCGCAAGTCCGCGCTGTGGGCGGCCGTCGCGGTGGTCTTCTACTGCATCGTCGGCTTCTCGGGTCACTACACCCTGAACTGGCTGCTGGTCCCGATCACCATCGCCGGTCTGATCATCCCGGTCATGGTCATCGCGCGCATCAAGCGGGACAAGGACCTCGACCGCGCCGAGCAGTCGAAGATGTCCGCGTACATCTGGTTCTTCGTCGCCGCGGCCGTCTTCTGGATGATCTACGACCAGGGCGGCTCGACCATGTCGATCTTCGCCGACTCCTCCGCCGAGAACACGATCTTCGGCTGGGAGTTCCCGGTCTCCTGGTACCAGTCGGTCAACCCGGTCATGATCATGGCGCTCGCGCCGGTGTTCGCCTGGGCGTGGCTGGCGCTGAACAAGCGCGGCAAGGAGCCGAGCACGGCCACCAAGTTCGCGTCCGGTCTGATCCTGATCGGTGCCTCGTTCTTCCTGTTCCTGGCTCCGCTGACGATCGCCGAGGGTGGTCACAAGGCGGCCGCGATGTGGCTGGTCGCGATCTACTTCGTGCAGACCGTCGGCGAGCTGACGCTCTCGCCGGTCGGCCTCTCCGTCACCACGAAGATGGCTCCCGCGAAGTACGCCTCCCAGATGATGGGTGTCTGGTTCCTGGCCGTCACCGCCGGTGACGCCACGACGGGTCTGCTGTCCATCGCCAACGTCGACCTCAACAAGACGGGCATCGTCGCCCTGGAGGCCACGCTCGCCGTGATCGCCGGTGTCGCGGTGTGGATGTACCGCAAGAAGGTCAAGGTTCTGATGGGCGACGTCCACTGACGCACGCCTGAACCTGGCGTTCCACCGAAGGGTCGCTGCACCGAGGGGTGCGGCGACCCTTCGGGTTTCCCGGCGACCTTCGGTATGCACTTGGGGAGCGCACGGCCCGCGCGGTTGCCCACGTCCGGGCCAACCTCTGCGTCGAGCACTGAGCCTCAGGCGCCGGGCAGCTCGTCACGTCGTACGGCCGTGACGAAGGACGCCCAGGCCGCCGCCGGGAGTACGAGGGCGGGCCCGTGGGGGTTCTTGGAGTCTCGGACGGGGACGAGCGGGGTGGGGGTGGGGAGGTTGTCGACGACTTCGAGGCACTCGCCGCCGTCCGAATTGCTGTAGCTGCTCCTGCGCCAAGTGGCAGCGGCCAGCAGGTCGTCGGAGACCTCGACGCACGCGCCGCCGTCCGGGTTGCTGTAGCTGCTCTTGCGCCATGTCACGGCTGTCAGGTCGACGGATCGCATGGTGCTTCCTCCAGCATCTGCCCGATGAACTTCCGCGACTCGGCCGGGGACAGCGCCAGGTCGCGCATCGAATCGTACGCACGTTGCAGACGCTCAACCTCCCTGTTTTCTTCGACCAGTTCGCCGTGGTAGGCGGTCTCGGTGTAGGCCACTGTCTGCCCGTCGAGCAGCCTCAGGAACATCACGTCGGTGCTCACCAAGCCGTGCAGGCCGGAACCCTGGGGCAGTACCTGAAGCGTGATGTTCGGGCGCTCTGCCATCTCCGCGAGGTGTTCGAGCTGCTCCTTCCACGCCGTGGCGTCCCGCAACGGCGTGCGCAGCACAGCCTCGGACAGGATGGTGCGGAACGGCGGCGCATCCTCGCCCACCAGCAACGCGCGGCGGCCGACCCGCGCCTCCACCTGCTGGGCCAGTTCGTCGCCCTTGGTGCCGCCCGCCGCCAGCACTTCACGCACGTACCCATCCGCCTGAAGCAAGCCGTGCACGGTACTCACGGCGAAGTGCCACAGGCTCACCGCTTCCGCCTCAAGCAGCATGTACCTGCGGTACTGCTCCTTGAACTGCGTCGGATCGCCCACCGCCAGCTCCCACAACGCCAACAGCAACCCCGGCGTCCCGTAATGCCGGTCCAGCGCCTGGGCCACCTCGGGGCTCCCCAGGGTGTGCCCGGTCTCCAGCTTCCCGAGCGTCGACCAGTCCCAGCCCAGTCGCTCCGCGAGCTGCCGCAGGCTGACGCCGCTCCGCTCACGTAACTCCCGCACCTCCTCGGCGAATCGCCTGCGCGGCTCCTGGCTGCGGCTCGTCACCGTCCGTCTCTGCGGCATCCCGTCCTCCCCCTCCGGCGGCTGTGGAATTTGTGGAATTTGGAGTGCCCGGTGTGGAACCAGCGCCCTTCCACGGCATTTCCGCCCTGCTCACGCGGCATGCTCGTACCGCCTGAACACGCACCGTAATTCACCGGGTGCGCTCCGCACAGGCATGTCCGCGACCACGCAACCAAGGAGTGAGCCCCATGACCACCACGACCCTCCCCCGACTCCCCCGCCGCACCCGTACCCGCACCCGTACCCACGGCACCACCTCCTCCCCCTGGACCCCGCCCGGCGGCTGGGCGCGTCCGACCCCCGCGGCGCTGCGGGCGATCGAGGCGGCGCTCGCGCAGTGGTCGGCGTGACGGCGCGTACGGCGGTGGCGGCGCCCAGGCCCCCGTACGGCCGCGGCTGCGACGTGTGCGCGGCGCTGCTCGTCCAGCGGACGGCCGCGAAGGAGGCGGGCCGCCTGGACGAAGTCGCCGAATGCGACCGGGAGTTGCGGGCGCACGGCAGACACGGAGAGGGACGTACGCCATGACCGGGCCGACGTACGACGTGAGCCGCTCCCCCGTTCCCGTCGACGGTTGCGAGGCCTGCCGGGAGTTCGCCGCACGGCGCCACGCGGCGCGGGCGGTGTTCGACCACAGCGCGGTGAGCGACGCGAACGTGCGGATGCGGGCGCATCTGCGGCAGGAGCACGGCGGGTGAGGAGGAGACGGCGGACCCCGCTCGACGACGCGTTCTGGAGCGGGGTCCTCACGCTGTTCAGCATGTCCGTGCTGCTTGCGGTGCTCTTCGTCGGGGTACGGCCCTGAGCGCGTGCCTCCGGTGGGAAGCCGGTCCAGCCTCGTGCCGTGCCCCGACGCCAAACCCGCACCCCGTGGTCCCGGTCGAGCGGACCTCGGGGTGCGGACGGTGCGAGGGGGGCGTCAGCGCACGCGGCGTCGCGGCAGGAAGGTGAAGACCGCTCCGCCGAGCAGGATCGCCGTGCCGGCCACGAAGCCGAGTGCCCGAAGCCCGCCATGGTCGTTCGCACCGGTCGCTGCCAGGCCTCCGCCGGAGGAGGACGAGGACGACCCGGAGGACGACCCGGAGCCCGACGTCGTCGCGCCGGAGACGCCGCCCGCCTGCTTCTGGACGTCAAGTTCCAGTGAGACAGCGGTCTTTGTCGCCTTGCAGGGAATCGTGATCGGGTTGGATCCGGCACTCAGCGTCACGACGATCGTCAGATCACCTGGGCTGAGCGTGGCCTTGCCGTCCGCTCCGGGCTTGTACGTGCCCGTCATATCGCCGAGCGAGACCGGGTCGCCCGTGTTGAGGGCGTCCTTGTTGGCAGGGCCCTCGACCTTGAGCGAGCCGCTGTCATCGCCGCCGACCGTGATCACCATGGAGGGCTTCAGCGCGCCCGCGGGCAGCGGGGCGGGGCTGTTCATCACGCCCTTGGCGGTCTTCACCGTGAGGTCGTAACTCCCGCCGTTCTTCTTGGCGTTGATCGTCGCCGAAGAGTCGATCTTGGCGGGGCCGGGCGAGGCGCAGGCGAAGGACGTGGTCACGGTCTTGCCGGCGAAGTCGGTCTGACCGTCATTGCCGCCGGAGGTCGAACCACTGGACGTCGTGCCACCGGACGTCGTGCCACCCGACGTCGTGGATCCGCCCGAAGTCGTGCCGCCGGTGTCACCACCGGTCGCCGTGCCTCCGGAGGTGGTCGTCCCGCCGGACGTCGAGCCGCCCGAGGTCGTCGAACCGCCCTCGGCGGCCGTCACCTTGATGGTGGCAGCGGCCGGCACCGCCTCCTGGGGCGTGCACTTGGTGTCCGTCGAGTAGGCGGTGATGGTGTACGCGTCCGGGGTCAACGTGACATCACCCGCCGTCGTCAGCTTGACCTTGCCCGTCATGTCGGACAGCACCATGTCGCCGCCCTTGGGAATCTCCGGGTTCTTCTGCGGCCCCTCCATCGCGATGTCCGCGGTCTGCGCACCGGACGCCTTGAGAGTTCCCGTGGGCTTGACCGAGTCCTTCGGCAGGACGATGAGGTCCGGATTCTTGGACGCCGCCTGGACGAACTTCCACACGACCTGGATCTCGTCGCCCACCTTCGCCGTCGCCGGTGCGGTGATCTCCACCTTGGTGGTGCCCTCGACGGGGCCCAGGCCGGAGGCCGCGGGCGGTATGCACTCCGTCTTGTACGACACCTCGGCGGCCTGCGCCGGGACCGCGGCCACTCCCAACAGGATGCCCGCGCCGCCGAGCATCAGCGCGACCCCGGCCGCGCTCGCTCTGCGCCCTCCGGACACAACTCTCCGTCGCCTGTTCACGTGTTCCCCTTCGTCGTCGGACTGGTGTCGTGCGGTGCGGAGAGCTGACCGTTCGCCGCGGTCCCCGGAACGTTGTCCGGCGTGAACCACGGCAGGGTCGGGTTCGTAGCGGTGCCGGGTGGCACGGGTGCGGCCGCGGACGCGCTCGCTCCGGGCACACGGGACGGGCTCGCCTTGGCCATGCGGAACGGGGCCGGCCTCGGCACCCGGGAGGCGAGTTCGGGCAGGCGCAGGCTCCGATGGCGCCCCGCCCGCCCCGCCGACCTGCGCGGGCGCACGCGGTCCACCACGGCCATCCCGACCCGGAAGACCGCGGCCGGCACCACCACGGCGAGCAGGATCCAGAAGAGGGTCACCCCCCAGGGACGGCCCACCCCCCAGGGCTGCTCGGCGAGGACCTTGCCGCCGTACCGCAGCGAGACCGTGTAGTCGCCGTGCGCCCCGGCCGCGAGCTCGACCGGCAGCTTGATCTGCGCCTTCTTGCCGGGTGCGATCGTGCCGCGCCAGTCCTGTTCCTCCCACTGCGGCGCGAACACGCCGTGGGAGGTCCCGATCTGGAAGACGGGGTCCTTGACGGCGGCGGTGCCGATGTTGCCGACGGTGAAGACGAGCCCGCGGGAGGGCGGCGCGCCGAACCAGGTCAGCAGCCCGCTCGACCCGTCGAGGCGGGTGTCGGTGAGCACCGAGAGCCGCCCCCCGCCCACCTCCTTGGGCAGTGGTTCGACCGAGTGCCCGGCGACCATGAAGATCGCGTCGGCCTCCGCTTTCTCCCCCGTGACCGTGGCGACGTGCACCACGCACGGGCACGGCTTGGGCGGCTCGGTGACCGGCAGTTCCTTGCTGAAGTGGCCCTGAGCGTCGGTGGTGACGGCCCGCCCGTCGGCGTTGGCGCAGGAGTTGGTGCCGCCGATCACCCCCCGGGACGGCACGGCCTGCCCGCAGATCAGCATCATCAGCAGGGTCTTCGGCCGCCATCCGTTTCCGGTCACGGTGATCGAACCGCCCGTCCCCGCCTCGGACCTGGACAGACTCACGCCGGGTTTCCCGGCCGCGGATGCCGGGGACACCGGTCCCGCCAGCGGGGCCAGGACGAGCGCGAGCGCCGCCACCAGCGCCGACATCCGCGCCTTGCCGCTCAGGACTCCGCTCACGACACCGCTCCCGTCCACTCGACTTCCGTACGCGGCCGTTCACTCGTCCCGCCGTCCGTCGTACGACGCCTGTGACGTCGTACGCCCCACCAGGCACCCAGCGCCGCGAGCCCCGCCCCGACGGTGGCCGCGAGCGCGCCCCACGGCACGAACCGCACCGACGCGGACGCCGGGTCGCGTGCCCCGCCCGCCGCCGTCACCGTCAGCCGTACGTCGACCGCGTCCAGCGCCGGGGGGTCGCGCCAGGGCTCGGTGAGCGTGACGCGGCGGCCGGGCAGGAGGTCGAGGGGCAGGGTGCGCGGGGCACGGTCCAGGGCCCGGCCGAGGACGCCGTCGGCGCGTACCGCGAGTTTCGGGGTGAGCACGGTGTTGCCGCGGTTGACCAGCTCGTACGAGATGCGCCCGCCGTGCACGGCGACGTGCTCGACGGTGAGCGCCGACACCGCGGGACCGCCGACCCGCAGCTGGACCCGGACCGCCGAGGACCGGCCGC
>LRTP01000828.1 GCA_001550305.1 Streptomyces diastatochromogenes | reverse complement strand
CCGCCGGGCCGGGCGCTCGTCGTGCGCCCACCGGTCCACCGCCCGGCACACGGCCGAGGGCTCCTCCTCGGCGAGCGCGGCCAGCAGTTCGTCCCCGCGCCGGTGGGCACGGCCGATCAGTGCCTCCGTGAGGTCGTCCAGGGCGCGCCGCCGGTGTGCGTACAGCAGGGCCTGCGCGGCGGTCGCCACGGTCGCGTGGGGCGTCGCGGGCAGCGGCCGGTCGTCGTCGAACCAGGGGATGAGGTGGGGCTGTACGGCCGTGGGGTCGGCGGCGAGGAGTCGGGCGACGGCGTCCAGGTAGCGCGGGGCTTCCGTGGGACGGCGGCGGTGGGCGCCGGAAGCGGTGCGGGACCCCTCGGCCGGGCTCGCCTGTCGCGGCGCCCCGTCCGCCACGACCAGGCGCCTGAGCAGATCGAACCGCTCCGCCTCCGGCAACGGCAGCGCCTCCCAGAAGGAGGGTCCGAACTCCGCCGGCACACCCCGGCCTTCGGTCCGCCACGCCACGATCCGCTCGGCGAGCAGCCTCAGCACCCGGGTGTACGGGGTCGCGTCGGGCACACGCACCAGGACGCCCACGAGGAGGTGGGTGGCCCACCAGATGCCGTCCCCGGCCGGGCCATCGTCCCCGGCCGGGCCATCGTCCCCGGTCAGGCCATCGTCCCCGGCCGCGGCACCGTCCCCGGCCGGGGCGGACTCCTCCGCCAGCAGGTCGTGGACCGCCTCGACGAGGTCTGCGAGGCGGCGGGCGGGTGCACCGGCGCCCTGGTGCCGGGCCAACAGGAGGAGGGCCTGCACGACGGGGCCGATGCGGTGGCGCGGGACGGGCACGGAACGGCTCTGGGCGGATGGGTCTACGGGGCTCCGCTGGGCCGGCACCCGCTCGGTACGCCAGGCTTCGCGGCGCCGGTGGACCAGGGCGTGCAGGGCCGGGTCCAGGTCCAGGTGGGTGCCCTGGATCCAGTCGGCGAGCTCCTCGTGGGCGAACCGGTAGCCGCTCCCGGCGGGGACCAGGAGGCCCTCGGTGAGGACGGCGGAGGCCCAGCCGGAGACACTCCCCAGGCGGCCTCCCGGGACGGGCCCCCAGGGGAAGACGGCCTCGAAGGACACCCGGTCCAGCCGGCCCTGTCCCGGCCCCAGACAGCGCCGCGCGGCCTCGTGCACCTGGCCGGAGACCTGGGCGGCGAGCCTGCGTACGGCCGTGCCACGCAGCCCGTTCGCCGCCGCGAGCCGGACCGCGACGCGCAGGCACATCAGGTCCAGATGCGCGGTGAAGACCTCCTCCCGGTCGAGTGGCCGGGTCGGCGGGTCCGGCAGCGCGGCGCGCAGCTCGGCCAGCAGCCGCAGCGTCAGCGGATGCCGTGCGTCGGCGGCCACCAGCGCGTCCTCGGGGATCCCGGACCGCGACCGTAGCCGCCGCGCCTCCTCCTCGGTCAAGTCGCCCAGCGTGACGCAGGGCGGAATCTCCGGGTCGGCGCCGGCCCGGTGCAGCGACTCCGCCGGGAACCGGGTCCCCACCTGCTCCCAGTACTCGGCGCGGCAGGCGACGACGAGCCGCGCCCCGCTCGACCGCAGCCACTCGGCCGTGCCCGCGGTCCACTCGGGCAGCCGGTCGGCGAGGTCGGCCGGCATCTCCTCCGGTCCGTCGAGCAGGAGCAGCAGGGGCCGTCCGGTGGCCGCTGCCAGCCGGGCCAGCCGGTCGGGACCGATGTCGCCGAGCTCTCCCTCGTACCCGCCGGGCGGCAGCACCCCCGGCTCGCGGTGCGCCCCCTCCTCCGAGGCCGCCACGATCCGCCCCGCCCGCTCCAGCGCCCGGGTGGCCGCGTCGGCGACGGAGGTGTCCGTGGCGAGCAGGTCGGCGCCGCGCAGCCAGAGTGTGGGG
>LRTP01000827.1 GCA_001550305.1 Streptomyces diastatochromogenes | reverse complement strand
GGCCCCTCAGGTTTCAGTAGCGGGGACAGGATTTGAACCTGCGACCTCTGGGTTATGAGCCCAGCGAGCTACCGAGCTGCTCCACCCCGCGTCGGATTCCTCCACCCTACGCCAACTGCCCTGGCCCCGAGACCATGATTGCCTGCCTGCCGCGAGGGGTGACGGCGGTCGTGGCTGCCGCTTCCTCCGGCCCCTCACTCGCGCCAGGCCGTGAATCCGTCGCTCTACCGAGAGTGCGCTGATCGTCGGACGGATTCCCCCGATGGGCTGGCCTTCCTCGCCTTGGCGCTGCCTGGAGCGGCATCGACGTCTACGTTCGGCGGACGTACGGGCGCGGCGCACAAGGCGGGGGAGGGGGATGAGGAGTTGGGAGAGGGCGCTGTTGGTGCTGGAGGCGCTGTGGGAGCGCGGTCAGGTGGTCGGGCACGGCTGGACGCTGGACATGGAGCTCCTTCCATCGCACCAGCAGCAGGTGAACGCTCTGGAAAATCAGGGTCTGGTGGAGCTTGCCTGTCGGGAGGACCGCGCGGAGCTGTCGGCTCTGGAGGGTCGGCCCGTGCGGTGGACGGCCCGCCTGACGCCGTACGGCCACGACATGCTCACCTACGGTCAGTCCTGCCCCCGCGTCGAGCCCCCGCCCGGCGAAGCAGCCCCGGAGCGGCAGCTGGTGGAGCTGATCCCGTCGCAGATGGCGGCGCTGCGGGTGTTCGTCGGCCTCGCTGATCAGCTCCGTGTGCCGCCGGCCGACGGGCTGGCGGAGCAGGTCAGGGCGGCCTCGTGTGATCACGGGATCAAGCGGTGGCGGCTGTATCTGACACAGGAGCAGATGGATTCGGTGGCGTACGGGTTGTGGCTGCACCGGATGACGGGCTCCGCCGCGGAGGCCAACCGCTTCGTCCGCGAGTACGGCGTCGAGCACAGCCCGGCGCGTGGCTTGGGCGAGGGACCTGTTCGGCACGGCCGCTGCGAACAGGTACGACATCCGCGCGATCGCGCACCCATGGGTCCCGGCACCTGGCCGAGGAGACCGGCGAGAGCGCCATTTTCTCTGCTGTCCGCGGCGACGAAACCGTGTGTCTCCTCCGGGAAGACGGCGCCTTCCCGATCCGCTCACACGTGCTCTACGAGGGAGTCCGGTTTCCCCTGGGCGTCGTCTCAGCCGGCATCGCCGTGCTCGCCTTCCTGCCCGACCGGGAGATCGACCAGTTCCTGGCCACACACGATCTGACAGAGACCTACGGCCAGACACACGCGGAACCCGAGATTCGGCGCCGGCTGGAGAAGACCCGGCAATGCGGCTGGAGCCTGAACGCAGGACACATCGTGCCCGGCAGCTGGGGCATGGCGGCCACGGTCTTCGGCCCCGGCGAACGTCCAGTGGGCGCGTTGACGCTCACCGGAATCGAGACACGCATGGGGGCCGAACGACAGGCCGCCTTGGGTGCGCTCCTGCTGAAGTCCGCACACACGCTGAGCTCAGAACTCCAGCGGAGCCGCAAGATGAAGGAGCGTTGAACCCGGCGCGGCCGAGTCGTACGGGGGGACGACAGCGTACGGTGCGTTGGCAGCGGGATCACCAGCTTGACGACGGCCAACATTGGCCAGGCGCTGGCCAAGCCGGCCGGTCTTACCGCGAGGCCGACCGCCGCGAAGCTCGCCGATGCGACTGGCGTCACCGACCTGGGCGATGCCACCAACTACACCGCCTCGTGCTCGAACAAGGCGGCAGGCAAGGACGCCTAGAGATCCACATCGGCAGTTCAGACACGGGCTCTCAGCTTGTTCCTTAAGAAGTCATCTCAATTGGTGAGCCTGCGGTAACAGATGAGGGTGCAGGCGATGCTCGTGAAGGCGAGGAAGTGCTCGGCTTTGCGCTCGTAGCGTC
>LRTP01000826.1 GCA_001550305.1 Streptomyces diastatochromogenes | reverse complement strand
CGGCCACGGTCAGGGCGGTCAGCGCGACGACGGGCCCCGCGGGCGGAGCGGGCGCGACGGGCGTCTCCCGGCCCGTCGAGGCGTCCCGGAAACCGATGTACCCCGAGTCGTCGCAGAGCGCGTACCGCCCCGGCGCCCCGAGGTCCACCAGGGCCCGCACCGCCCCCTCGTGCTGGTGCTCGTACGTGTACCCGTCAGGCCGCCGCGGATCCCAGACGCGCACCCGCCGTCCCTGGGCCACGGCCAGCGCCATCCCCTGCGCCCCGCCCAGACCGACCCCGCTCAGCAGGGCCGGCGCGGGATCGAGGGAGGGCAACGGGGTGTCGACGGGCCGGAAGGTGACGGGATCCAGCGCGCCGAGACCACCGTCGCTGTGGGCGACGAGGACGACCTCCGGGGCGTCCTTCGCCGCGAAGAGCGTGAGGGCGCTGACCCAGGTGCCGGGGCGGTGGACGGGTTCGGCGAGCAGCTGGCCCCGGGTGAGGTGCCAGACGCGCACCGAACCGTCGGTGCCCGCGGAGAGCAGCAGATCGCCCGGGAGCGGCAGCAGATGCTGGACCGCGCCACCGTACGTGTGCAGCGGCGCCATCGCCGGTACGCCGTGCGGCTCCCACATGCGGATCGTGCCGTGGTCGTCGCCGCTGACCAGCAGGGAGCGGCCGTCGGTGGTCGTCGTGCGGGTCAGCGATGCGAGGCGGGTCTCGGAGACCGCCAGTACGTTGTCCTGCGCCGTCCAGTCGCTCCACAGCGGGGTGACGCGCGAACCGGACACCCGCGCGGCGGACGTGTCGAGCGGGGTGCGGGGGCGGGTCGCCGCGTGATGGGCCAGGTGCAGACTCGTCAGCCGGGAGTCCGGACCGGCGCCGCCGATGAAGGGCTCGATGCGGGCCCACGCCTCCAGCCACTCCTGCCGTCGCGCGGCGCTCACCGCGTCGCTCTGCCGCAGCAGTGTGCGCACGTTCGCGCTGGACTCCCAGGGCAGTACGGCGAGCGGTACATGGGCGTCGTCGAGGACCTCGCCCCGAGCCGCGTGATGGGCCAGGTGGCGGCTGAGATACGGGTGCGGCGGGATCGTCGGGTCCGCGGCGACGAGCCGGGCCAGCGCCTCGGCGATGAGCCGGTGCGCGTCCCTGGTGTCGGCCCACGCCTTCGAGTCGTCGGCCCACGTCCTCGAGTCGCCCGTGTCGGGGCGGCCCGGACGGGGCGCGCGGTACGGGCTGTCCGCGTCGCTCATACGGCGTCTCCCCCGACGCCGGCCAGCAGGTCCTGGCGGGGATCCCGCAGGAGCTCGGCCAGCGCTTCGTGGACCGGCCGGTACACCAGCCGGTCGTCCTCGTCGTCGTGGGCCAGATATCCGGCGAGCCTGCTCTTCAGCAGGTTCTCGATCATCCGGTCCGGCTCCTCGACCGGCCGTCCGAGCAGCGCCCCGGCGACGGCAGGCCACACGTCCGACCAGGGGATGCCCGCGCCCAGCGCGAACGCGGCGGCCCGCAGCAGCGCGAGGGCGACCTCCGCGGGCAGCCCCTCGTCCTCGACGAGCGCCAGATCGCGCCGGAGCAGACCGATGGTGCCCGCCTGCAACAGGTCGAGCCAGTCGGGGTTGCCCGCCAGCGCGTCGGGGTCGGACGCGTAGTGCAGCTGCTCGCCGGCCAGCCGGGCGTCCAGGAAGGACGGCCAGACCCGCTTGGCGACGGTCTCGGCCGCCTGCCGGGTGCTGTCGCCGCCGGGCGTCTCGGCGCCGACCAGCGCCTGGACGTAGTCGGCGATGTCGCTCTCGCTGTCCGTCTTGTCGGTACGCAGCACGGACGCCGTGGGAAAGACCTCCCGGAGCGCGCCGAGCAGCCCCGCCGCCCGCCCCGCGGGGCCGGGAGGGGCGGCGCGGTCCGCACGGG
>LRTP01000825.1 GCA_001550305.1 Streptomyces diastatochromogenes | reverse complement strand
CGTGGGCGCGGCCGGTGGGGGCGGTGCGGCGTTCGCGTTCGGCGCTCGCCTGCCGAGCGGTGTGCTCGCAGGTGCGCACCAGGCGTTCCAGGTCGGCCAGTTGCTCGATGACCTGGTAGGCGGCGGAGGAGCGCAGCTGGTCGAGACGGGCGCGCTGGGCGGCGAGCGAGGCGTCAGCCGACTCGGCGCGCGTCTCGGCGGCGGCCTGCTGTTTGCGGGCAACCGCCAGGTCCGCGGTGGCGGTGCGCACTGCGGCGGCACGCTCGGCGGTTTCGGCGCGGCGGGCGGTGAGCCTGTCCGCGGCGGTGCGGGCGTGGACCCGCAGGTAGGTGGAGTAGCTCGCGAGGAAGGCGCGGGTGACGTCGTCTGCGGCGGCCAGCCCCTCCAGGGTGCGCTGCACGGACTCCATGTCGTCGAAGGAGCGGGCCGCCTCGGCGATCAGGTCATCGTCGAGCGGGCGCAGGCCCGCGGTGAGGGTGTCGGAGAGCTTGGCCGGGTCGAGGTTCTTGGCGAGCTGCGGGCGGCGCAATGTGAGGATCAGGGTGAGCAGTTGCTCGTACCGCTCCCGGCCGAGGCCGAACAGGCGCTGGTCGACGGCGGCGCGGTAGTCGGCCGTGGAGGCGATCAGCTCGCGTCCGAGCTCGGCGGCGAGTTGCTTCCTCGTCATCGGCCGGTCGTCGGCGGTGAGGAGTGAGAAGTCCTCGCCGACGCGGCCTTCGGCGACGAAGTGCCACCGAGCCGGTGTGTCGCGGTGCCGCTGGGCGTGCAGCCCGATGCCGCAGGTGACAGCCTCGCCGGTCTCCCGGTGGGTGAACTCGATCCAGACGTAGCCAAGCGCGCTGTCCTGCCCGCGGAAGAGCAGGTTGGACTTCATCGTGCGGTCCTCGGCGGCGAACGGGTTGAGCCGCTTGGGGTCGATGCGGCCGTCGAGGACGAACGGGAAGAGGACTTCCAGGGCCTTCGTCTTGCCGGATCCGTTGGGGCCGCGCAGCACCAGCCAGCCGCCGGCGAAGGAGAACTCCTCGTCCCGGTAATCCCACAGGTTGATGATCCCGGCGCGGGTGGGGACATAGCGGGCAGCCGGGATGGAAGCGGGGGTCCTCACGGAGTCGGGTCCTTGGCGGTGTCGTCGGCGAACAGGGAAGTCTGGGCCGGTCGTTGGGCCAGTAGTCGGGCTGGTGTACGGGTCTTCACCCTGGCGGTGACCCCGCGGTAGCGGGCGAGCAGGGGGAACGCCAGGGCTCCACCGTCGACACGGGCGATCAACGACATGGCGGCCAGGAGCTCGAGAGCCTGGTCGAGCAGCCGGTCCGGGTCGCCGCGCAGATCGGCGGCGAAGCCCGCACCGTACTCGCTGGTGATCTCCTTGAGCCTGCTCCGGAGCCAGGAGTCCGTGACGAAGGGATACCGGGTCTCCTCCCACTCCTGACCCGCCTCGTCGTGAGTCTCGTACGTCGCATGAGTCTGGTACGTCTGGTACGCGCCCACCTCGTCGGTCGCGGCGAACTCGGCGATCACCGAGCGCGTCGGGAGGGCGCCGTCGATACGCCGGGCGCGGGCCGCGAGGCGTTCGGCGGCAGTGGGCGCGGGCAGCAGGTCGAGGGCGTGCCCTCCGGTACGCTGCACGGCGGCGCTGATCCGGGCGGCAAGGAGCAGCGCGGCTTGCGCGACGGTACCGCCGCCGGGGAAGCGGATGTCGGACAGCCTGCCGGAGGTGTCGATGAGCGCCACGCCCTCGGCCCGCCGCTCCACCGTCAGCCCGGTCAGGCGCTCAAGATCCTCGGTGAGGGCGGGGGCCCGCAGCTGTCCCAGAAGTTCGGTGTCGGCGTCGGCGTAGTACGCGACCGGGTTCTCCAGCACCAGGCGGCGGGCGCGGCGGGCCTGGTGGCGGCGCTGGTC
>LRTP01000824.1 GCA_001550305.1 Streptomyces diastatochromogenes | reverse complement strand
CCCGCCGTCGGCGGTCTCGGCCGGGACTTCGAGGCGCTGGACGCGGCCGGACGGCTGGCCGCGCTGACCGAGATGGTGCACGCGCACGCCGCCGCGGTGCTCGGCGAACGGTCGGCGGCGCTGCTCACCGACGACGCGACGTTCAAGTCGGTGGGACTGGAGTCGCTGAGTGCCGTGGAGTTGCGTAACCGCCTGGCGGCGGCAGTGGGCCGCAGGCTGGTGTCCACGGTGGTCTTCGACCACCCGACGCCCGCGCGGCTGGCCGCGCATCTGATGACCGTCCTCGATCCGGACGGCACAACCGCCTCGGCGCCCTCCGTTCCCTCGGCCGCCCCGTCGGGTGCGGCGTCGGCGGTGGTGAGCGACGAGCAGATCGACGAGATGGTTCTGGACGACCTGCTGGCCCTCGCGGGCGTGGAGGCCGCCGAACCCAGCACGCTGGCGGGGAAGGAGACCGACCGATGACGTCGGCCCGTGAGGAACAGATCGTTGAGGCCCTGCGCCGGTCGGTGAAGGAGAACCAGCGGCTGCGGCAGGAGATGCAGGCGCTGACGGCCCGCACGCGCGAACCCGTCGCGGTGGTGTCGATGGCCTGCCGGCTGCCCGGCGGCGTGCGGTCGCCGGAGGACATGTGGGAGGTGCTGATCCGCGGCGAGGAAACCCTGTCGGAGTTTCCCGAGGACCGCGGCTGGGACCTCGACACGCTCTACGACCCCACTCCCGGACTGCCCGGACGCTGTTACACCCGCGTCGGCGGGTTCCTCGACGGTGCCGGCGACTTCGACCCGGCCTTCTTCGGCATCACGCCGCGCGAGGCCATGGCGATGGACCCCCAGCAACGGCTGCTCATGCAGACCGCGTGGGAGGCCGTGGAGCGCGCCGGACTGCCGGCGGAGCGGCTGCGGGAGACGGCCACCGGCGTGTTCGTCGGCGCGCTGAGCCCCGGCTACTCCCCTGGCACCGACCGGGTGCCGGAGCAGTACGCGGGGTATGTGATGACCGGAAACGAGACGAGCGTCCTGTCCGGCCGGGTCGCCTACCACCTGGGACTGAACGGCCCGGCCATCACCGTCGACACCGCCTGCTCGTCCTCGCTGGTCGCCCTGCACCTGGCCGTCCAGTCACTGCGGTCGGGCGAGTGCGACCTCGCGCTCGCCGGCGGGGTGACCGTCATGTCCACCCCCGACACACTGGTGGAATTCAGCATCCAACGGGGTCTCGCCCCGGACGGCCGCTGCAAGCCGTTCTCCGCGGAGGCCGACGGTACCGTGCTCGGTGAGGGCGTCGGCGTGCTGTTGCTGGCCCGGCTGGCCGACGCACGGCGCCTCGGGCTGCCCGTGCTCGCCGTCGTGAAGGGCTCGGCGCTCAACCAGGACGGCGCCAGCAACGGGCTCACCGCCCCCAACGGGACCGCCCAGCGCGAACTGATCCGCAGTGCCCTGGACCACGCCGGGCTGACCCCCGGCGACGTGGACCTGGTGGAGGCACACGGCACCGGCACCACCCTCGGCGACCCCATCGAGGCCGAGGCGCTGTTGGACGTCTACGGCCGCAAGCGGCCCCCGGACCGCCCCCTGCACCTCGGGTCGCTGAAGTCCAACTTTGGACACCCTCAGGCCGCCGCCGGCGTGGCTGGCGTCATCAAGACCGTGCTGGCGCTGCGGGCCGGCCGCATGCCGAGAACGCTTCACCTGGACCGGCCGACGCCTCACGTGGACTGGACTTCCGCGCACGTACGCCTGCTCGACGAGGACCGGGACTGGCCGGCCGGGGACAGGCCGCGGCGAGCCGCGGTGTCGTCTTTCGGGATCAGTGGCACCAACGCGCACGTCGTGCTGGAGGAGGCGCCCGCGCCGGACGGCACTCCGCCCGACGCGGCACCGGCGTCCACCGGCACGG
>LRTP01000823.1 GCA_001550305.1 Streptomyces diastatochromogenes | reverse complement strand
GCCGTCACCGAGCCGCCGGTAGCCGCCCGAGCCGGAGCGCGGCGCGGCCACGCTCTCCAGGGTGGTGCCGCGCTCGTAGGGAGCGAGGGGCGCGGCGGGCGCCATGGGGGTCCCCCCGCTCGAGCGAAACCGAGAGTGGGGGAGGGACACGGCGACGGCGGACTCACCGGTGCCGGTGGTGGCGGCGTGCGCCTCGGCGTCGGGCCGCAGGGCGCAGCCGATGCCCGCGGAGAGGGTCACCGCCCCGGTGGCGGCGAGCAGGGTACGGCGGTTCATGGCGGCGGACGTGGCGACAGTGCGTATGCGCGACATGGCGCGATCTCCCCGAGTGCGAACGCGTCGGCAGTGGTCGCGGGGGGGGCTCGTTGCGGTGACTCCCCGCTCATACTGGATCGTTGGCACCCGGGGTGACCTGGACGTTAACGAGGCGACAACGCCCGACGCCCATCACCGTATGTGGATCTTGGAACACCCTGCGCGTCCATGACCCCTCTCCGAACGGCCGGGACGCGGTCACTCCGTCTTCATCTTCCGGGGTAGGGGACCGGTTCCCCGCCGCTGCTCCGCGGCCGCTCCGCCGCGGCTACTTCCCCGCCTGTTCGGAGCCGACGCGGCCGAGGGGCGGTCGTTCCCGCCACAGCCGCAGTCCCACGTCGACCAGCGCGACCCGGTCGAGGGCGGGTACCTCGTCGAGCGGGTGCCAGGCCGCCATGTCGGTGGAGCCGTTCGTCTCGTGGCGCAGTTCGCCGCCGGTGACGCGGGCCTCGTAGACGATCCGCAGGGCGTGGAAGTCGTTGGGTGAGCCGAGCCGGCGCGGGTGCGAACGCAGTACGGAGTCGACGCCCAGCAGCGCGAGGGGCTCGACGGCGTAGCCCGTCTCCTCCTCGGCCTCGCGGATGACGGTGTCGTAGGGGTCCTCGCCGTGGTCCATGCCGCCGCCCGGCAGGGTCCACCGCCTGCTTCCGTCACCCGCGACCCAGCGGGCCAGCAGCATCCGCCCGTCCCGCACGCATACGGCGTAGGCCGCCACCCTCAACTGCTTCGGCATGCCCAGACGTTACGGCACGGGGGCAGGGCAAGTCGCCTACGGCAGGGACGGGTTGGCCGGCGAGTACTCCGGCGGCGACCAGCGGATCGGGCTGGCGGCAGGTGTCCGAACGACCTCGGTGACGGTGAAGCCGACCGTGCGCTCCCCGTCGGCCGCGTACTCCGTGCGCGCCGTGCCCGTCAGTTGCAGCACCGTCCCCTCCGCCCAGTCCAGGAAGAGCAGCCCCGCCCGCGGGTCCGTCTCCAGGTTGCCGAGGGTCAGGAACATGGAGTTGCCGGGGTAGTCGCGCCAGTGCAGTTCATTCGGTGAGGTGACGTGGACGAAACCGGGGTTGCCGCCCCGGTGGCTGGCGTCGGCGCCGTGCGTGTGGACGGTGGCCAGGAAGAAGGTGTCGGCGGACTCGACGAACCGCCGCTGCCCGGGGGAGAGTTCGGCGGACCGGCGGGGCGTGCCGGGCGGACGCTCGGCCTTCTCGTACGACTCCCTCTTCTGCAGGTACTTCGGGCAGTTGGAGAAGACCTGGTCGGCCTCGACGGCGAAGCCGCGGGGGGTCGGGCGGGCCCGGCCGTTGAGGCGCATGCGGCGGCGGGTGCGCGGGTCGAGCGCGATCGTGCCGACGGAGGTGCCCGGGGTGGCGAGCGCCCGCGCCAGTGGGTCGCCCTCGCGCAGACCGCCGCCCGTGACCGAGATCTGCCGGACACCCGTCGCCCGTACGAACCCGGGCTCGCCGGTGAGCAGCGAGGCCCACACCGCTCCGCCCACCGGGTCGGCCGCGCCCAGCACCAGCATCGGCTGGAGTTCGAGGAAGGCGGCGGCCACGGGGCGGATGCCCTGGCCGACGGACCGCCCCACATGGTCGGCGACCTCGCGCACACCCACCCGCTCCTGTACGGCCCGTGAGCCGCAGTGATACGTCATGACGCGCCCCGCTCTCCACAGCCCCTAGAAGAAACCGCAGGTGGGGGCGGTGGCGGACGGCACCGGGGCCCCCTCCGCCCCGCTCGGCGCGTAGATCTCGAGGCGGGTGCCGTCGGGGTCGTGGAAGAAGATGCCGCCGGACGCCGAGCCCTCACGGTGGGCGACCACGCCCTCGTACGCGAAGTCGACGCCGTAGTCCCGCAGGGCCGTCTCGTACTCCCTGACCTGGTCGACCGAGTCCACTTCGAGGGCGAGGTGGTGCAGGCCGGCGCGGGCCTTGTCGTACGAGCCCCGCGCCTGCTGCCAGAGGGTGAGCACCGGGCGGCCGTCTCCGGCGAGGGAGCCGAGGAACGCGTACCGCCGTTCGTCCTCCTTGCCCTCGGCGATCACTCCGAAGCCGAGGACGTCGCGGTAGAAGGCGAGAGCGCGGTCGAGGTCGGTGACGTTCAGGCCGATGTGGCCGGTGCGCAAGGTCATGACGGTCCCGTCTGTCGTGGGCCGCCCCACAGAAGAGCTAACCCCTGTCATCGAGATTAGGGGTTAGATTGGAGAGCGTCAACCAGTGACTTACTCTTGAGCGGTTAGCGCCGAAGGGAGCTCCCCATGTCCACCACCGCCGATCCCCGCCCGCTCACCGGGGAACCGGTCTCGCTCGACCTGCTCAACACCCGCTGGAACCGCGAGGGAGTGACGCAGGACCTGCTCACGGACACCGAGGGCCTGACGGTGTGGCTGGCGGCGAACGGACTGGACTTCCCGGCCGACGACGCCGTGCTGCTGCATGCGCGGGAAGCCCGTGACGCCCTGCGCTCGGCCGTCGACGGCACCCTGGAGGAAGCCGCCGCCCGGATCGACGCCGTCCTCGCACACGGCCGCGTCCGCCTGACGCTGACCGGCCGGGGACCCGGCGAGGAAGCGGAGTTCGCCGACCCGTCCTGGGGGCCCGCCTGGCTCGCCGCCCGCGACTACCTCGGACTGCTCGCCGCCGCCCCCGACCGCATCCGCCGCTGCGCCCACGACACCTGCATCCTGCATTTCTTCGACACCTCGCGGAACGGCACCCGGCGCTGGTGCTCGATGGCGGCCTGCGGTAACCGCGCGAAGGCGTCCCGCCACTACGCGCGCACGCGAGAGGCCTGAGCGGCCGGGAGCGGGCTACGGGCGGCCGGGGACTGGTTGACCTTGATTGTCGATGTCCCGTCATATTGCGCTTTGACCGTCGTGACGCATGGCGGAAGTACGCCATGGCTCCATCCCGCCCCGGTCAACTCTCCCCAAACAACTGCCCCTTAGGTAAAGCTGAGCGGTCATCCGGGTCCACATACCGGACTGATGTGATCGCGTCCCGTGGGAACGTCGGGACCGGTCACTCCACGCTCGTTCCTTTACCTACAAGGGATGCTGATGACCGATCCTCAGCGCGCACCGATATCGGGCGCGAGACGCGTGGCCCGCATCGCCGTGGCCGCGGGCCTGGTGGCCGCGCTCTCCGCGGCCGGGCCGATACCCATGGCCTTCTCCGCGGACCACGCACCCGCCACGCCCGATCCGGGCACCAAGTCCGCGAGCGCCAAGCTCGGTTCGGACGACGCGGACCTCCTCGCCGAGGCCAAGGCCGACGGCGCCAAGAACGTCACGATGATGATCGCCACCGCTCCCGGGCAGACCGAGCAGGTCGCCCAGGAGATGGACGCGGTCAAGGGCGGCTCCGTCGGCCAGACGTACGACAAGGTCGGTTACGTCCGGGCCACGGTCCCGACCGCCAAGGCCGACGCGGCCATCGCCGCCGCCGCCAAACTGACCTCGGTGCACGGCATCGACCTGCGTCAGGACATCGCGCTCGACGACCCGACGCCGAGCGCCGACACGGCCAAGGGCGCCTCTTCGAAGGCCACGAAGACCTACGCCGCGCCCGACAAGAACACCCCCGCCGAGAACCCCTACAACCCGTCCTTCGAGACGGGCGCCGTCGACTTCGTGAAGAAGAACCCGAAGGCGGACGGCCGGGGCGTCACCATCGGCATCCTCGACTCCGGTGTGGACCTGAGCCACCCGGCGCTGCAGAAGACCACCACCGGCGAGCGCAAGATCGTCGACTGGGTCACCTCGACCGACCCGATCCTCGACAACGACCTGAGCTGGCGCCCCATGGTCAGCGCGGTCTCCGGGCCCACCTTCACCTACGGCGGCCAGACCTGGACGTCCCCGGCGGGCTCGTACGAGATCAGCACGTTCCGGGAGTCCGCGACCGCGGGCGGCGACGCCGCGGGCGACGTGAACCGTGACGGCGACACCACCGACGCGTGGGGCGTCCTGTACGACCCGGCGGCCGGCACCGTCACCGTCGACGTGAACAACAACCACGACTTCAGCGACGACACCGCGATGAAGCCGTACAAGGACGGCTACCAGATCGGTCACTTCGGGACCGACAACCCGGCCACCGACGTCGTCGAGAGCCAGCCGTTCGTCGTGCAGATCCGCAAGGACGTGCCGATGGACCCGTACGGCGGGTCCTGGGTCGGCAAGAAGGCCGACTTCGTCAACATCGGTCTGATCGCGAGCGAGCACGGCACGCACGTCGCCGGCATCACCTCCGCGAACGGCCTGTTCGGCGGCAAGATGAACGGCGCCGCCCCCGGCGCGAAGATCGTCTCGTCGCGCGCCTGCGTGTTCGGCCCGAGCTGCACCAACGTCGCGCTCACCGAGGGCATGATCGACCTCGTCGTCAACCACGGCGTCGACATCGTGAACATGTCCATCGGCGGCCTGCCCGCCCTGAACGACGGCAACAACGCGCGCTCCGAGCTCTACACGCGTCTCATCGACACCTACGGTGTCCAGCTGGTGATCTCCGCGGGCAACTCCGGCCCCGGCGCCAACACCATCGGCGACCCCGGCCTGGCCGACAAGGTCATCTCGGTCGGCGCGTCCATCTCCAAGGACACCTGGGCCGCCAACTACGGCTCCGTCGTGGAGAAGAAGTACGCGATGATGCCGTTCTCCTCGCGCGGTCCGCGTGAGGACGGCGGCTTCACGCCGACGCTGACCGCGCCCGGCGCCGCGATCAACACCACGCAGACCTGGCTGCCGGGCTCCCCGGTCGCCCAGGCCGGCTACTCCCTGCCGGCCGGCTACTCGATGCTCCAGGGCACCTCGATGGCCTCCCCGCAGGCCGCCGGCGCGTCCGCGCTGCTGCTGAGCGCCGCCAAGCAGAGGGGCATCGACCTGACGCCCGCCAAGCTGCGCACGGCCCTCACCTCGACCGCCGACCACATCAAGGGTGTGCAGGCGTACGAGGAGGGCGCGGGCCTCATCAACATCGTGGACGCGTGGAAGTCGATCAAGGACGACGTGACCGCCCACGACTACACCGTCAAGGCCCCCGTCGACACCGCGATCGACTACGCCCTGAAGACCCCGGGCTTCGGCACCGGCCTCTACGACCGCGAGGGCGGCCTCACGGTCGGCGTGAAGAAGACGTACGACATCACCATCACGCGTACGTCCGGCCCGGACAAGGCGATCCGCCACGAGCTGCACTTCGAGAACAACGCCGGTGACACCTTCCGGATCGTCGGCTCCGACGAGGTCAAGCTCGAACTGAACAAGCCGGTCACCGTCAAGGTCGCCGCGAAGGCCTCCTCGGCCGGCATCAAGAGCGCGATCCTCGAGGTCGACGACCCGCGGACCGAGGGCCTGGACAAGCAGATCCTGACGACGGTCGTGGTCTCCACGCCGCTCAAGTACAGCTACTCCGCGTCGAGTTCGGTGCAGCGCAACAGCACGAAGTCGTACTTCCTGACCGTGCCCGAGGGCGCGAAGGCGCTGGAGGTCGCGATCGGCGGGCTGAGGGACCTGAGCCAGACCCGGTTCATCTCCATCCACCCCTACGGTGTCCCGGTCGAGGACACCGGCACGCCGTACTGCTACAGCAACTACCCGAACACCAACGGCTGCAAGCCCGACGTGCGTGCGTACGCGGACCCGCAGCCCGGCGTCTGGGAGGTCGAGGTCGAGGCGCGCCGTACCTCGCCGCTGCTCGACAACCCGTACAAGCTGGAGGCCACCGTGCTCGGCGCGGCCTTCGACCCGGCCGTGGTGACGGTCCCCGAGGCGAAGGTCGGCACGCCGGTCACCGCCTCCTGGAAGGTGACGAACGGTTTCGCGGCGCTCGACGGCACCCTGAAGGGCGGCCCGCTCGGCTCCTCGAAGACGGCCCGGCCGACCATCGCGGGCGGCGCCACCCAGACCAGCACGGTCGAGGTGCCGGCCGGCGCCGCGTCGCTCGACGTCGCCATCGGCAACGTCTCGGACACGGCCGCCGACCTGGACCTGACGGTGTACGACTCCGCGGGCAAGCAGGTCGCGCAGTCCGCGGACGGCGACTCGGAGGAGGCGGTCTCCATCCCCAACCCCGCCGCCGGGACGTACACCATCGAGGTCGTGGGCTACTCGGTCCCGTCGGGCTCGACCGCGTACGACTACCGTGACGTGTTCTTCTCCTCCGCGCTCGGCTCGGTCAAGGTCGACGAGTCGGCGCCGGTGAAGCTCGCCACGGGCGGTACGGCGACGGTGTCCGGCGAGGTCACCGCGGCCGCGCCGGCCCCCGAGGGACGCGAGTTCTTCGGCCGGGTCCAGCTGGTGAACGCCCGCGGCACGGCCGCCGGCCTCGGCAGCGTGAAGATCGAGAAGGTCACGCCGTAGCAACCGGCTGACATACGAGGGGCGGGCGTCCGGAAACGGGCGCCCGCCCTTCTTCACGGGCACGTGCCTTCTTCACGGGCACGTGCCTTCTTCACGGGCACGTGAGGGTGCGGGACGCGGGCAGCGCCTTCACGATCCACGCCCGTTCGTCGGCGATGGCCTTCTCCCCCGTGGTCCAGCCGGTCGGTGTCGCCGGGTCGCCCTGGACGGCGACGAGTACCCGCTCGCCCTCACGCGGCCGGGGAGCCACCTGCTCGTCCAGGACGAGGACGACCTCGGCCCTCCCCTTCTCGGGCTTGTAGTAGCGGTCCACGTGGAGGGTGATCCGGTTCTCCGTGGTGCCGGGGAGCGGCTCGACGTGGGCGACCGTGCCCTCCGCCACGAGCCGGGCGCAGGCCAGATAGCCGGGGGCGCTCAGCGAGGCACCGCCGCCCGCGGTCCCGCTGTCGGCCGCCTTGGCCCCGCTGGAATCCGACGCGCCCGCCCCGTTGTGCGCGAGGATCCAGCCCATGCCGACGACCATCGCGGCCACGGTGGCCGCGACGAGGGTGCCCAGGACCAGGGCTAGGGGACGGCGCCCGCGGTTCCTGGGGGCGCCTTCGGGGCGGCGGGTGCGCTTTCTGGGGGCCCGTACCGGGACCGGCTTCGCTTCCTGCGCACGGTCCGCCAGCGCGTCCCCGATGACCGCCAACTGCTCCCGCAGCAGCGCCACGTCGGCCACCGCCGACCGGTGCTCGGCCAGGAACTCCGGGTCGTCGCCGGCCCCTTCGGGCAGAGCCTCGTCAGTGATCGCGGCCAACAGCGCGTCCACTCCCTCATACTCGGCCACGTCACACCACCTCGTCCTCGTGCAGGCGGGCGCGCAGGGCGCGGACCGCCGAGTGCAGCCTGCTCTTGACCGTGCCCTCCGGGATGCCGAGCTCCTCGGCGATCCCGCGCACGGACAGATCGGCGTAGAAACGCAGGACGAGGACCTGGCGCTGGGCGTCGGGCAGCTCGTCCAAACCCCGCGCCACGGCGAGCGAGAGCACGCTGGAGTCCTCGTCACGGGCGTCCGCGGGCTGCCGCAGCGAGGCCAGTCGCTCGCCGAGCCGCTCCTGGCGCCGCTTGGCCCGGTGCCAGTCCATCGCCAGGTTCGAGGCGACGACCGCCGCCCACGCGGACACGTCACGCGGCGCCTCGTCCCCCTTCGCCGCGCGTTCCAGCAACCGCAGGCGGACCTGCTGCACCCCGTCCGGCAGGTCAGCCTGCGGTACGCCACCGAGCGCGAGCACCGCACGCACCCGGCGTTCCTGGGCCGCGTCCAGGGGATCGTCCGCCCCCTGGACCCGGCGTGCCTTTCTGCGCAGCACTCCGCCCCTCCCCTCCCGCGTTTCCTCTACGACGCCGGTGCGGGCCAAAACGTTCGGCCGCCCGCGAAGGAGTCGTACGTCACACCGGGCCGGGGCCGGTGAGGACGCCCACGCCGTACGGCTTGCGGTTCCCGGCGGCCGACGGACGGTTTTCTTTCGGATGCCGCAGGAATGCCGAGGGGCGGACGTGTCCCATTCCTCGGGCGGCACGGGCAAAGGATTGGACACGCGGGGACGGGTCAGACGCATGATGGAAGCGCTGGACCACGTAAAACGCACGCTAAGGGAGTCGCCGTGAGGGTCGGAATCGTCGGAGCCACCGGTCAGGTCGGCACAGTCATGCGCAGGATCCTCGTCGAGCGGAAGTTCCCGGTCGAGGAGCTGCGGCTGTTCGCCTCCGCGCGTTCGGCCGGGACCGTGCTCGACGGTGTGACGGTGGAGGACGCGGCGACGGCGGACTACTCCGGCCTGGACATCGTGCTGTTCTCCGCGGGCGGCGCGACCTCCAAGGCACTGGCCGAGAAGGTCGCCGCGCAGGGCGCGGTCGTGATCGACAACTCCTCGGCGTGGCGCAAGGACCCGCAGGTGCCCCTGGTGGTCTCCGAGGTGAACCCGCACGCGATCGCCGACCGTCCCAAGGGCATCATCGCCAACCCGAACTGCACGACGATGGCCGCGATGCCGGTCCTGAAGCCGCTGCACGAGGAGGCGGGGCTCGAGGCGCTGGTCGTCGCGACGTACCAGGCGGTGTCCGGTTCCGGCCTCGCGGGCGTGGCCGAGCTGCACGGCCAGGTACTGAAGGTCGCCGCGGACGCCGACAAGCTGACCCACGACGGCGGCGCGGTCGACTTCCCCGAGCCGGGGGTCTACAAGCGCCCCATCGCCTTCAACGTGCTCCCGCTCGCGGGGTCGCTCGTCGACGACGGTCTGCACGAGACGGACGAGGAGCAGAAGCTCCGCAACGAGTCCCGCAAGATCCTGGAGATCCCCGCCCTCAAGGTCTCCGGCACCTGTGTCCGCGTCCCGGTGTTCAGCGGCCACTCCCTCCAGGTGAACGCCCGCTTCGCGCGTCCGCTGAGCGTGGAGCGCGCGACCGAGTTGCTGGCCGGCGCCCCGGGCGTCACCCTCTCCGAGATCCCGAACCCGCTCGAGGCCGCCGGCAAGGACGCGTCCTACGTGGGCCGCATCCGCGCCGACGAGACGGCCGAGCACGGCCTCGCCCTCTTCGTCTCCAACGACAACCTCCGCAAGGGCGCCGCGCTGAACGCGGTCCAGATCGCGGAGCTGGTGGCGGCGGAGCTCAAGGGCTGACGCCCGCGCCACATGCCCCGGGGGCGGTCACCGCACGGTGACCGCCCCTTCTCACGCCCGCCGCACCTCGTAGAGGAAGCACCCGTACTCCACGGCCCGTACGTGGACGAGCGCCACCTCCGGGTCGGCGAAGGCCTCCGCGAAGGCCTCGTCGAAGGCCTCGGGGTTCTCGACCAGACGGCCGCCCAGGATGTGGCCCTCGGCGGAGTAGCGGCGGACCGTGCGGTGAGCGCCCGGGAAGGGGTGGCCGCGCAGGTCGGGGCCCGGGCAGTCGTCGGCGTGGATGAAGACCGGGCCCTGTTCGTCGTACGCGCCCGGGTCGGCGCCCGTCCCGGCGGCCCAGCGGCGCAGCGGCGCGTAGGAGACGAGGGCGATCCGCTCCCCCGGTTCGCTGCGCCGCAGACAGCATCGCAGCGGCGCGCCGCCCTCCTCGTCCGCGAAGGGAACCATCGGACGGTCCGCATCGTCAGCTGTGCGGAGATCCTTCAGGACCGCCGGGTCGATGGGACGTGCCGTGTACGTCGTCGCGTATGTCGTCATGTCCGTCGTCGCGTCCGTCGTGTGCGTCATGTATTCAGGCTCGCGCCCGCGCGTGCCGGGCACCGGCGGGAAACGGACATCGCATCCGTGCAGGTCCCATGGAAGGATGGCGCAACCGTCACATAACGAGGAGATGACCGCGTGCCTGGCACAAACCTGACCCGCGAAGAGGCGCAGCAGCGCGCGAAGCTGCTCACCGTTGACTCGTACGAGATCGATCTCGACCTCTCGGGCGCGCAGGAGGGCGGCACCTACCGGTCCGTTACCACGGTGCGCTTCGACGTCGAGGAGAACGGCTCGGAGACCTTCATCGACCTGGTGGCTCCCGCCGTTCACGAGGTGACCCTGAACGGGGACCCCCTCGACCCGGCCGAGGTCTTCACGGACTCGCGGATCGCGCTTCCCGGGCTCCTGGAGGGCCGCAACGTCCTGCGTGTCGTGGCCGACTGCGCGTACACCAACACCGGTGAGGGCCTGCACCGCTTCGTCGACCCCGTCGACCAGCAGGCCTACCTCTACACCCAGTTCGAGGTCCCGGACGCGCGCCGGGTGTTCGCGTCCTTCGAGCAGCCCGACCTGAAGGCCACCTTCCAGTTCACCGTGAAGGCGCCGACGGGCTGGACCGTGATCTCCAACTCCCCGACGCCCGAGCCCAAGGACGACACCTGGGTCTTCGAGCCGACGCCGCGGATCTCCACGTACATCACCGCGCTGATCGTCGGGCCGTACCACTCCGTGCACAGCGTGTACGAGAAGGACGGACAGAGCGTGCCGCTCGGCATCTACTGTCGGCCCTCGCTCGCCGAGTTCCTCGACTCGGACGCGATCTTCGAGGTCACCCGGCAGGGCTTCGAGTGGTTCCAGGAGAAGTTCGACTACGCGTACCCGTTCAAGAAGTACGACCAGCTCTTCGTGCCGGAGTTCAACGCCGGCGCGATGGAGAACGCGGGCGCGGTGACGATCCGCGACCAGTACGTGTTCCGGTCCAAGGTGACCGACGCCGCGTACGAGGTGCGGGCCGCCACGATCCTGCACGAGCTGGCCCACATGTGGTTCGGCGACCTGGTCACCATGGAGTGGTGGAACGACCTGTGGCTGAACGAGTCGTTCGCCACCTACGCCGAGGCGGCCTGCCAGGCCTACGCCCCCCAGTCGCGCTGGCCGCACTCCTGGACGACCTTCGCCAACTCCATGAAGACGTGGGCGTACCGGCAGGACCAGCTGCCCTCCACCCACCCGATCATGGCCGAGATCAACGACCTGGACGACGTCCTCGTCAACTTCGACGGCATCACTTACGCGAAGGGGGCGAGCGTCTTGAAGCAGCTCGTCGCCTACGTCGGCATGGACGAGTTCTTCAAGGGCGTGCAGGCGTACTTCAAGCGGCACGCCTACGGCAACACGCGCCTCAGCGATCTGCTGGGCGCCCTGGAGGAGACCTCCGGGCGTGACCTGAAGACCTGGTCGGAGAAGTGGCTCCAGACCGCCGGCATCAACATCCTGCGGCCGGAGCTCGAGACGGACGCGAACGGGGTCATCACCTCCTTCGCGATCCGTCAGGAGGCTCCGGCGCTCCCTGAGGGTGCCAAGGGTGAGCCGACCCTGCGCCCGCACCGCATCGCGATCGGCCTCTACAACCTCGACGACGACAGCGGCAGGCTGGTGCGCGACCAGCGCGTCGAGCTGGACGTCGACGGCGAGCTGACGGCCGTACCGGAGCTGGTCGGCAAGCGCCGCCCGGCGGTCTTCCTGCTCAACGACGACGACCTGTCGTACGCCAAGGTCCGCCTCGACGAGGACTCGCTCGCCTTCGTCACCGAGCACCTCGGCGACTTCGAGTCGTCCCTGCCCCGTGCCCTGTGCTGGGCCTCGGCCTGGGACATGACCCGCGACGGTGAGCTCGCCACCCGCGACTACCTGTCCCTGGTCCTGTCGGGCATCGGCAAGGAGTCCGACATCGGTGTCGTGCAGTCGCTGCAGCGCCAGGTGAAGCTGGCGATCGAGCTGTACGCCGACCCGACGGCCCGCGAGGCGCTGCTGACCCGCTGGACGGACGCGACGCTCGCGCACCTGCGCGCCGCCGAGCCCGGCAGCGACCACCAGCTCGCCTGGGCGCGTGCCTTCTCGGCGACCGCCCGTACGCCGGAGCAGCTGGACCTCCTGGAGGGCCTGCTGGAGGACCGGGAGAGCATCGAGGGCCTCGCCGTCGACACCGAGCTGCGCTGGGCGTTCGTCCAGCGGCTCGCGGCGGTCGGGCGCTACGACGAGGCGGAGATCGGCGCCGAGGCGGAGCGCGACAAGACGGCGGCCGGTGAGCGGCACGCGGAGACGGCCCGGGCCTCGCGTCCCACCGAGGAGGCGAAGGCGGAGGCCTGGGCCGCGGTGGTCGAGTCCGACAAGCTCCCGAACGCCGTGCAGGAAGCGGTGATCGGCGGCTTCGCCCAGACCGACCAGCGCGAGCTGCTCGCCCCGTACACGGACCAGTACTTCTCCGTGGTGAAGGACATCTGGGACGCCCGTTCGCACGAGATCGCCCAGCAGATCGTGGTCGGTCTCTACCCGTCCGTCCAGGTCTCCGAGGAGACCCTCGCCAAGACGGACGCGTGGCTGGCCGCGGCCGAGCCCACCCCGGCCCTGCGGCGCCTGATCTCGGAGTCCCGCTCCGGGGTCGAGCGCGCGCTGAAGGCCCAGGCGGCGGACGCGGCGGCGGCTTCCGCGTAGTCGGTCGTACGTGAGTGGGGGCTCCCGGCGTCGTGCCGGGAGCCCCCTTTCGCATGAGCGCGCGTGTGGGCGTGTGTGAGTGCGCGTGGGCGTGTGTGGGCGCCCGAGGTCACACCAGGGCGCGGGCGAGTGCGAGCATCGTGCGGATCTGGAGCTCGGTCTGGTCGGTCACGGGGACCCAGCGGGCGTCGAAGGTGCTCGCCAGCTCACGTGCCCAGGCCTCCACGAGGGTGTCCAGCGCGGGGGCGCCGCCCAGGGCCTGCCGCATCATGGCCGCCGCGCGCAGCGGGATGCGCCGGGCGGCGACGCCGAGCGAGACGGCGTTGCCCACGGTGGTGGCGAGTTCGGCGGAGTTCCAGGTGTCCACGACTCCGGGGCCGATGTCCATGAGCTCACGGGCGGCGGTGAAGTGGGCGATCTCCTCGGGGGTCTCAGGTGCCCTGGGCCCGAGCTCCCCGACCACCGCCTCCAGTTGTTTGGCCCGGCCGAGCAGGATCTCGCTCGCCTCCGCGACCTCGCGCCGGGGCTCGGCGACGGGCCGAGGATCGCTGACGCCGGCCACGCTCCAGAAGGGCGCCTCGACGACCGCCGACACGGTTCCGTGCCGCATCGCGTACAGCCAGGTCGCCTGTGAGGTGAAGCCGGACGGGTCCCGTTCCTCGGTGGGGCCGTTGTCCGGCAGGACGAGCACGCCCGGGCTCTCGGCCAGCCATCCCATGCCGTCGAACGGCCGGTGTTCCAGGGGGATGCCGAGGTCCGCCGCGATCCGACGGTAGGAGGCCGCCGCCCCCGGCACCGCGCGAGTCAACTGCAGAAAGGATCCGCCCACTTCGACGCCGTGGAGCGAGAACTGCACGACCGGGCGCAGTTCGTCGATGAGCCGCACCAGCGCCTCGGACTCCGGCATCACCGGACGCGGGTCACTCGTGACGGGCGGAAACTCGGGCTGCGCGGCGAAGGCGGGCCGGTAGAAGCGCCGGTAGTAACCCCGGAGGGTCGGCGAGGCCTCGGCCGCCGCCCGTCCCTCGCCGGGCAGCCCCTCGCCAGGCAGCCCCTCGCCGGGCCGCCCGGTCAGCCATCGCCCGGCGAGGCTCGCGCCGTCGGGGTCGAGGCAGAGCAGGAAGTTCCAGGTGCAGCCGGACTCCTGGAGCAGCGCGGGCTCCCGCGCGAACCTCTCGGCCAGGGTGAGCGAGGTGACCCCGCCCACCGGTTCGTTGGCGTGCGCGCCGGCGACCGT
The DNA here is from genome assembly GCA_001550305.1 of Streptomyces diastatochromogenes. Taxonomy (GTDB): domain Bacteria; phylum Actinomycetota; class Actinomycetes; order Streptomycetales; family Streptomycetaceae; genus Streptomyces; species Streptomyces mirabilis_D. The sequence continues at coordinate 12,433 of LRTP01000823.1, read as the reverse complement.
GAGGATGTGCCGGGGGCCGTGTCCGGCCGACAGCAGCCACAGCGGCCGGCCGGCACGCGAGGTCCCGACGGCACGCAACCGCAGTGCACCGGGCCGTGCCGCCACCGTCGCGCGAGCGCGTCGCAGCAGCTCACCGAGGGTGGGATACGGGGTTCCCCGCATGCCGGGCTCCGGTCAGGTGCCGTTCGCGTTGCTGTCCCCGGTGGTCTCCTTCTTGTCCAGCGGACGGATCACGATCTTGGCGGCCATGTGGCCCCCTCTCTGTGTGGGCTCTGCGGTGGCCGAGTTCCTGTCCGGCGAAACGGATCAGCCGCCGTTGCCTCCGCTGCTGTCGCCCGTGGTCTCCTTCTTGTCCAACGGGCGGATCACAATCTTGGTGGGCACCCCAACTCCTCTCGTCAGTAGGGACGTTGAGCGTTGCGGGCGCGATCGCCGACCGCGTCTTGTCAAGGCTCGACTCGGGGGACCAGAGTGTCAAGGCATGTACCTGTAACGGGAAGGGGTCCTGGTGACGGTGCCGGTCGACACGCTCCGCAGGCCCCGGATCAAGCCCGAGCACCGGCCGTACCGCACGATCGACGGCAACGTCCGCATCGGCAGCGTCATCCACGGCATCGGCGCCGAGATCGAGGACCCGCAGGGCTGGGTCTGGACGCTGGTCGAGACGATGGACGGAACGCGGGAGCCGGCGGCGGTGGTCGGCGAGGTGCTGAGGGCGCATCCCGAACTTCCCGACCTCACGCCCGAGGACGCCCGGCAGGCGATGGCGGACCTGCTCGACGCCGGGTTCGTGGAGGACGCGGCGGCGCCCGTGCCGGTGTCCGAGCGGGAACGGCTGCGCTACAGCCGGGGGGTGCCGCTGCTGCGCTGGATGGACCTCGGCCCCCGGACGAGTCCCTGGGACGCCCAGCTCCGGCTGCGCCGGGCCCGGGTGCTGCTGGTCGGCGTCGGCGGCACGGGCGGGTACGCCGCGCAGAGCCTGGTCGCCTCCGGGGTCGGCCGTCTGCACTGCGTGGACCCGGACGTGGTGGAGCTGTCCAACCTCAACCGCCAGCCCCTCTTCCGCGAGTCCGACCTCGGCCGCCCGAAGGTGACGGCCGCGCTCGCCACCCTGCGGGCGCTGAACTCGGACGTGACGGTGACCGGGGAACGCCGGGAGATACGACACCCGGCGGACCTGGCGAGGCTGATACGGACCGGGGCACCCGAAGCCCCGAGCGAACCGAGACGGGCCGGGACGCCCCAAGCCCCGAGCGAACCGACACCCGCCGGGACGCCCGGAGTCCCGTACTCGTCGCGGAGCTCGTACGACCTTCTCGTCCTCGCCGCCGACCGTCCCGACGACATCCGTCGCTGGGCGAACCGTGTCTGTCTGGCCGCGGACCTGCCCTGGGTCGACGCCGGCTACCGCGGCCCCCTGGTGACGGCCGGGGTCCACGTACCCGGCCGGGGTGCCTGCTGGGAGTGTCTGCGGGCCGGTGAGGTGGCCCGCCGCGAGCTGCGCCTGGCGCCCGGCCAGGACGACGGGGTCGCCTCCCCGCACCTGCCGTGGAACCCCGCGACCGCGGTCACCGCGGGCCTGTCCGGCGGACTGCTCGCCCACGCGGCCCTGGCCCTGCTGACCGGCGTCCCGGCGCTCGACCCCGGCTTCCGTTTCGGGATGAACCTGATGCTGCCGGGCGACCCGGTGCTGCAGAGATTCCCGCGGCGAACCGACTGCCCGGCGTGCGGCGACAGACCCGACGACGGAGCCACCGGCGCGGGCGGAGCGACCGGACCGGCCGGGGAGCGCGCGTGAACCACGTGCGCCTGCACGCCCTCGACTCCCGCCCCGACGGCGACGAGTGGATCGTCGGCCGGCTGGCGACGGGCCGGTTCGTCGCGCTGCCCGAGGTCGGCAAGCAGGCGCTGGACCTGCTCGGGCAGGGGCTGAGCACCACCGAGGTCGAGGAGCGGCTGCGGGAGACCACCGGCGACGACATCGACGTACCCGACTTCGTCGAGGCGCTGGTGGACCTCGGGTTCGTCGCCGAGGTGGACGGACGGGAAGTGGCCTCGCCGCCCCCACCGAAGCCGACGCTCGCCCGGATCGGTCCCCGCCATGTGCGCTGGGTCCTCAGCCCGGCCCTGCCCGTCCTCATCGCCCTGCTGATCACCACCACCCTGCTCACCCGCCCACCCGTTCCCCTCGGCTACCGCACCCTCCTCTGGAGCCCGCACGGCAGCGCGGTGATCGCGCTCGGCGCGGGCCTCGGCTGGACGCTCCTGCTGCTCCACGAGTGCGCGCACCTGGTGACCGCCCGGGCGACCGGCGTGCCCGGCCGGATGCGTCTCGGCACGCGCCTGCAGTTCCTGGTCATGCAGACGGACATCAGCGGCATCGAACTCGCCCCGCGCCGCCACCGGTTGACCGCCTACCTCGCCGGGATCGCCACCAACCTCACCGTCGCCTCCCTGGCCGCCCTCGCCGCGGGCGCCACGCACGGCACCCCCCGCCGGATCCTGGCCGCCGTCGCCCTGCTCGCCCTGCTCCCCCTCCCCTTCCAGCTCATGGTCTTCATGCGCACGGACCTGTACTTCGTGCTCCAGGACGTGACGCGCTGCCGCGATCTGTACGGGGACGGGGTGGCGTACACGAAGTACGCGGCACGGCGGGCGCTGCGCCGTACCACCGCCCCGGACCCCAGCCTCGAACTCCCCGCCCACGAACGGCGGGCGGTGCGCGCGTACAGCGTGGTGCTCGTCGTCGGCACCACGCTGTGTCTCGCGTTCCTCGCGACCGTCACCCTGCCCGCGGACATCACGCTGTTCGCCCGCGCGGTGGCGCACCTGGGCCCCGGCCACTCCCCCGCCGTGCGCCTCGACGCGACGGCCGTCGTGGTCGCGCTCGGCGGGGTGCATGTGCTGTGGGCCCGCACGTGGTGGCGCGACCGCCGCGGCCGTCGGTCCTCGTAGCCGGTCCTCCCAGCCGGCCGTCCCAGCCGGTCGTCCCAGCCGGTCGTCCTAGCCCGGGAACATCCCGCCGGTGACGTTGACGAACGTGCCGGTGATGCCGCCCGCGTGGTCGGAGGCGAGGAAGGCGGCGGTCGCGGCGATCTCGGGGAGGGTGGGGTTGCGGCGGGTCATGCGCATTCCGGCCAGGTTCGCGAGCAGGCCCTGGAGGGCGTTCTCGTCGAGCGCCATGGCGCTGTCGACCGCGGCGAGCTTCTCGCGGGTCAGCGTCTCGGGCACGCCGGCCGCCCACAGGCCCACGGCCCGCACCCCGCGCGGACCCAGTTCCATCGCCAGGTTGCGCACCAGCGTGTCGATCGCCGCGTCGGCCGGGCCCGTTCCGCCCATCATCGGACTGCCGTGCGCCGAACCGCTGTTGAGCGTGAGGACCACGCCGGAGCCCCGCTCGGCCATACGGCGGGCGGCGGCGCGGGCGGTGACGACGTTGGCGCGGATACCGGTGGCGACCGGACGTACGAAGTCGTCCACGGACATGTCGAGCAGCGAGGCACCCTGCACATCACCCCGGGTGACGAGGTTGAAGGAGATGTCGACGGCGTCCAGCGACGCGACGTGCGCCTCGACCGCCGCCTCGTCGAGCGCGTCGACGACCGCCGTCCCGGCGTGGCCGCCCTCCGCCTCGATGTCCTTGGCCACCGCGTCGAGCGTCGCCGCCGTACGCCCCACGAGGTGCACGTGGGCACCCTCGCGGGCGAAGGTACGGGCGACGGCGCCGCCGATGGATCCGCCGGCGCCGTAGATGACCGCGGTCTTGTCGGTGAGCAGCATGGTGAACCTCCGTGAGGTGGGTTGTCGGAGCGGCCCGTATGAATCGGCCGGACGAGTCGGCCGTACGAGTCGGTCATGCAGACGTTCGCGCCGTCTCTCACTCATCGGTCGGCGGGCAGCCGCAGCGGCAGTCCGAACGCCGGGAAGAGATGCGGCTCGAAGGAGGTGATCTCCACGATCCGGTCGCCCTCGACACGGAGGACGTCGAGGACCTGCGCGCGGTAGACGGTCGTACCCGGGCGCCGGACGTACCCCCCGGCCGCGAGCTGTCCGTTGGCGCGGGCGGGCAGGTGGCGCCAGTGGCCGAGGAACATCGGGGAGGCCGGGTCGAGGCTGACGGACAGGAACTCGACGAGCGCCTCGCGGCCGACGAACCAGAACGGGTTCGGCGGCATGGTGAGCGTGATGTCCTCGCTGAGCAGGGTGGCGACCTCGGTGAGGTCGAGGCGTTCGGCGGCGGCCATGTAACGCGCCAGGATCTCGCGCTCACGGACGTCCGCCTCCGCGGTCCACTCGGCGCGGCGGCGGGGCAGGTGGTCGCGCAGGGTGGGCCGGGCCCGTTGCAGCGCGCTGTTGACCGAGGCGACGGTCATGTCCAGTACCGCGGCGGTCTCCGCGGCGGCCAGCCCCAGGACGTCGCGCAGGACGAGGACGGCGCGCTGGCGGGGCGGCAGATGCTGGATCGCGGCGAGGAAGACGAGCTCCAGGGTCTCCCGGGAGACGGCGAGCGCGTCGGGCTGCTCTTCGGTCGAGGGCAGGTCGTCGTCGGGGTAGGGCTGGAGCCAGGTGACGCGGGCCGGGGGCTCGGCGCCGCCGTGGTTCATCCCGGGCAGCGGCTCGTACCGCTGCGGGCGGCGCGCCGTGCGCCGCTGGAAGTCCAGGCAGGCGTTGGTGGCGATCCGGTACAGCCACGTCCGTACGCTCGCCCGCCCCGCGAACCCGTCCCGGGCCCGCCAGGCCCGCAGGAACGTCTCCTGCACGAGGTCCTCGGCATCGTCGTACGAGCCCGACATCCGGTAGCAGTGCACGCGCAGTTCGCGCCGGTAGGACTCGACGAGCGCGGCGAAGTCGCTCTCCGCGAGGGCCACTTCCGTAACGGGGCCGGTCGTGACGAGATCCACCGCGCCGGGCTCGCCCATGACGGGCTCGTCCATGACGGGCTCCTCCGTGACGGGGTCCGCCGTGACGGGGTCCGCCGTACCGGGACCTGCCGTGTCGCGGGCCGTCCGGGCGATGCGCCGCAGCCGTCCCACGGAGGTGGCCAACTCGCTCACCCCGGAGTAGAAGACGGCGGGCGGCGCCGGGACCAGCTCACGGACCTGCCGCCCGACCTCCTCGATGAGCCCCTGGGCGGTGTCCGAGGGCGCCGCCCGCCGCTCCCGGTACGCCCTCTGCCGACAGGCGGCCGAGCAGTACACGGAACTCCGCCCCTTGCGCCCGGTCCGCCCGGCCAGCGGCTTCCCGCACCCAGGACACACGCCGTCGACCACAGGAACCTCCAGGAATCGGGGAATCGGGGGAGCGAGGAATCAGGGGAGCGTGGCATGGGGAGTCGTGGGAATTACGTCACGCGCGGACGACGTGACGTTATCGCCGCTCCCCCAGCCCCGCAGCCACCTCCCGCAAAGCCTCCGGCGGGAGCCGGCCGCCCGCCACGCGGCCCGACCTGGCCGAGCACCGTCGCCCCGAACGCCAGTACCATCCCCGCCACCTGCACCGGCGTCAGCGACTGCCCCAGCGCCGCCCAGCCGATGACGGCCGCGGTCAGCGGTGACAGCGGGCCGAGGAGGGTGACCTGGGTGGCGCTGAGCCGGCCGATGCCCCGGAACCAGAGCCAGTACGCCACCGCCGTGTTCGCCAGCGCGAGGTACAGGTATCCGCCGACCGCCCGGCCGTCCAGCGCGGGCGGCGCGCCCTCGACCAGGAGGGCGACCGGGACGATCAGCAGCCCGCCCGCCGTCAACTGCCAGGCGGTGAGAGCCAACGGACCGACCCCGTCCGGCCGGCCCCACCGCTTGGTGAGCACCGTGCCGGTGGACATCGACGCGGTCGCGGCGAGCGCCGCGAGGACCCCGACCGCGTCCAGCGCGCCCGCCGCCTTCAGCACGACGAGGCTGACACCGAGGGCCGCGGCGATACCGGTGAGGAGCGTCCGCAGGGTCGGGCGGTCACCGAGCAGCAGCGCCGCGAGGCCCGCGACGAACAACGGCCCGACCGAGCCGACGACCGCCGCCATGCCGCCGGGCAGCCGATACGCGGAGAGGAACAGCAGCGGAAAGAAGGCGCCGATGTTCAGCGCGCCCAGCACCGCCGCCTTCCCCCACCAGGCGCCGCGCGGCAGCACCCGGGCCAGCGCGAGGAGCAGCAGCCCGGCGGGCAGGGCGCGCATCACCCCGGTGAACAGGGGGCGGTCGGCGGGGAGGAACTCCGTGGTGACGGCGTAGGTGCTGCCCCAGGAGATGGGGGCCAGCGCGGTCAGGGCTATGAGGGCGGGACGGTTCGCGTTCGCGGCCATGGTGAGCACCCGATTCCAAAGTAGGTCAGTGGAAAGTAGCTTAGCCCTAAGCGGCTTTTGGTCAAGCTACTTCCTCGTCAGCTACTTCCTTGTCAGCTACTTTCTTGCGGGCAATCGACCCCCCGGCGGATACTCGCCCCCATGAAGACGCCCCAGGACCCGGTCGACGCGATCATCGAGCAGTGGGCCACCGTCCGGCCGGACCTCGACACCGCCGCGATGGAGGTCTTCGGCCGCGTCTTCCGGCTCGCCCGCACGATGGGCGACCGGATGGAGAAGGCGTACGCGCCCTACGGGATCTCGCGCGGGGAGTTCGACGTGCTCGCGACCCTGCGTCGCTCGGACGCCCCGTACACCCTCTCGCCCCGGCAGCTCTCGGCGACGCTCATGCTCACCACCGGCGGCATGACCGGGCGCCTGGACAAGCTGGAGCGCGCGGGGCTGCTACGGCGCTCCCCCGACCCGCACGACCGGCGCGGACTCCAGGTGACGCTCACGGACAAGGGGCTGCGGCTCATCGACGAGGCCGTAGGCGCGGGGCTCGCCGTCCAGACGGAGGCCCTGGCCCACCTCGACGAGGAACGAGCCGGTCAACTGGCCGCCCTGTTGCGCGAGTTGCTGATGGGCGCCGGCGCCTAGGGCCTCGGCGGACCCCCGAGCCCGGCCCTGAGGGCCTCAGCCCGCCGCGACGACCCGGCTCGACCTGACGCGTATCACGGTGAGCCGGCCCAGGACCTGAGCCAGTGCCATCAGCAGCAGCGCGGCGGTCCAGGCGGCGGAGCCGGTGATCAGGTTGTCCTGGCTGAACCGTGCCAGGCTCCCGGAACCGCCATGAGTGGCCCAGTACTCGAATCCGGCGCGCGAGGCCATGCCGACGATCCACAGGAGCGCGGCGAGTGCCCCGGCGCGGGCGAACGCGATCCCGTCCGAGGCGCGGCTCAGCCGGGTGGCCGCGCCGCAGGCGACGCCCAGGACCGCGCCGGCGACGACACCGGCGATGTCGAGTCCGAGGTCGTGCCCTTGGGTCGGGAAGGACTTGAGGTAATAGGCGGCTGCGGCGGCGACGGCCACGAGCGGCAGCAGTGTGTGGTGCAGCGTCTGCCGGACGCCTCGGATCTGCGGGATCACGAGGAGGATGAGGGATGCGGAGATCACGTAGTCGGTCGTCGTCATGCCCATGAGCTTGCGCTTCACGACGCGGAACCACCTCGGCTCCAGGGTGGAGCCGAGGGTGGGTTTCCGCCTCAACCCACGGGTTGAGATCCAGGATCCGTCTTCAGTGATCCTTGGACGATGGTGGCGCTACTGGCCGAGGTCGCCGACGGTCAGGCACAAGGCGGTCGCGAGCGTGACGATCTTCTGTTTACGTGCAGGTACATGCGTTCCTCAGGGCGCGGACCCCAAGGCGTCGTTCGACGGCGCGGGTCCGCGCTTCCCCCGGGCGGTCGAACCACCCTCGTGTTGCGTATGCGTCAAACGCGTGGTCGGAATCACCGTAAACCGATATAAACGGCGGTCACCCTCGCGTCACTCCCGCCCCGGGCAAGGTCAGTCCGAAGACGGATCCTCGCCCAGCGCCGCCGCCAACGCCCGCTCGACGGCCGTCGCGTCGGGGGATTCGGCGGCCCAGGCCACGTATCCGTCGGGCCGCACCAGCAGGGTCGTACGCCGGTCGCTCGCCCAGCTCTCCACGGCGAGACGGTCCTTGCGGCCCTTGAGGTCGTCCAGGCCGTACGCCCGGACGGTCGCCGTCGGTGCGACGAGGACGAACCGGCCGCCGCGCAGGGCCTCGTAGAGGCGGCCCCCCTTCAGAGTGACATCGGGGACCCGGGTGCCGACGAGGGCGTGCGAGCCGCGCGGGGCCCGGTAGGCGAAGCCGATGCCGGTGATCTGGCCCGCCGCCTTCCGGCGCACGGGGCCGACGCCGTTGAGGACCGTGGTAAGCACGGAGCGCAGCGCCAGCGTCCAGGGGTACTTGGCCATCGCGAGCCGGACGATCCCGCCGCTGCTGCGCAGCACCGCCTTGCCGACGGGGTGGCGCTCGGCCTGGTAGGTGTCCAACAGGTCCGTGTCCGCATGGCCGTTGACGACCAGCGCGAGCTTCCAGCTGAGGTTCGCCGCGTCCTGAAGGCCGGTGTTCATGCCCTGCCCGCCGGCCGGGGTGTGGACATGGGCGGCGTCACCGGCGAGGAAGACCCGGCCGACCCGGTACGCGGGTGCCTGGCGCTCGTCGCTGTGGAAGCGGGACATCCAGCGGGCGTCGTGCATGCCGTAGTCACGGCCGAGGGAGAGCCGGACGATCTCCTTGACCTCGTCGAGTTCGAGCGGCGCGCTGTCGGGGACGTCGCGACCGCGGTGCCAGCCGATCACGCGGTAGTAGCCGTCACCGAAGGGCACCATGAAGGCGAAGGCGTCGCCGACGGCGTTGGCGGTGAGGATCGACTCCGGCTCCTCGGCGAGCAGGACGTCGGCGAGGACGACGGACCGGATGACCGACTTCCCGGGGAACGGCAGCCCCACCGCCTCACGCACCGCGCTGCGCATCCCGTCCGCCCCGACCACGTACGCGGCCGCCAGCTCCCCCGCCGCCCCGTCCGCACCGCGGACTTCGAGCGTGACGCCCGCCGCGTCCTGGCGCAGTCCGGTCACCTCGGTCTCGTACACGAACCGCACCCCGGCCTCGACCGCCCGCCGCTCCAACGCCCGCTCCACCTCGTACTGCGGGATCACGAGCAGGTGGTTGAAGCGGGAGGGGAGCGTGTCGAGGGCGACGGAGAGCCCGCCGAAGAGGCGGATGCGGTCGACGGTCCGTCCGCGACTCTCCAGCTCGTCGGCGAGACCGCGGGCGTCGAGCTGCTCCAGGGTGCGGGCGTGCAGGACGAAGGCGCGGGAGAGGTTGCTGATCCCGTGCGGGCGCTTCTCGACGAGGGTCACGGGGACACCGGCGGCGGCGAGGTCCCCGGCCAGCAGGAGGCCGGTGGGGCCGGAGCCGACGACGATCACGTTCCGGGACCCGGTGGTGCCGTCCACCTTGCCGTTCGTCTTGCCGTTCATGGCGGCCTCCTGATGCCAACGTCCGTTGGTCAACATTTGTTGGCCAACGCTTGTTTACCAAGATAGGGAGCCCGCTCTGGACTGTCAACAACTGTTGGCCTACGGTTGTTGGCATGCCCGACAAGGAACTCCCCGCACCCGCCGCGTCCCCCGCGGCCCGCCGTTCGGACACCACCCGCACCGCCATCCTCACCGCCGCGCGCGAACGCTTCGCCGCCGACGGCTACGAGCGCGCCACGATCCGCTCGATCGCCAAGGACGCACGGATCGATCCGTCGATGGTGATGCGGTACTACGGCTCGAAGGAAGGACTGTTCGCCGCGGTCCTCGACGTCGACCTGCGGCTGCCGGACCCGGACGGGCTGGACCCGCACGAGGTGGGCCGCGCCCTGGTGGGCCACTTCCTCGACCTCTGGGAGGAGAACGAGGTCCTCACCGTGCTGCTCCGGGTCGGCGTGACCAATCCGGACGGCGCCGCGCGCATGCAGGGCATCTTCCGGGACCAGCTCATGCCGGTCGCGCTGCGCGTGTGCCCCGACCCGGAGCAGGCGCCGGCACGGGCCGCGCTGACCGCCTCACAGGTGCTGGGCATGGCGATGGCCCGCTACGTCCTGCGGTTCCCGCCCGCCGTCGCGCTGCCCCGCGAGGAGGTCGTGGCGTGGCTGGCGCCGACGGTGCAGCGGTATCTCACGGCGCCGCATCCGTAACGGGCCCCGAAAACACGTCGAGGGACTCCGAAAACACATCGAGGGAGTCCCCGCACCCGGTAGGTGCGCGGACTCCCTCGATCGAGAAGGATCCAGGCCTCGGCGCGCGGCCGGGGCTCCAGGAAGCGAGCCGGAATCAGGTCCGCTTCGGCTGCTTGTCGGACTTGTCCAGGACCATCACGAGGCCCGCGATGACCAGGAACAGGACGATCGGCGTCACGACGTAGAGGCCGAGCGTTTCGATCACGCTCAGGCCCTTGCCGGGGTCGTCACCGTCGTCGCGGGTCAGCGCGAGCGCGGGGGACGACATGAGCAGCATCATCAGCGTCGTACCGGAAGCCAGGGCGCCGGCGCGCAGGGCGTTCTTCTTGTCCACGGTGCAAACGTAGCGAACACCTGAATGAGTCGCGCGCCCGGGGTGCCGTACGGAGGCCGCACCCCCGCCCGGACGCCCCGCTCACGCCCGCTCACACGCCTCCCTCACGCCCACGCGTACTCCCACCGTCACCCCGGCCATCGCTGCGGCGGTCATCGCTCCCGCGGCCATCACGTCCACCGCGACCCCCGGACCGTCCCCGCAGCACGTCGATCAGCGCGTACAGCCGGGGCGAGGCCGCCAGTTCCTCCAGGGTCACCGGGCGGCCTTCCGCGTCGGCGATGGGCAGCCGCCAGTTCGGGTACTGGTCCCACGTGCCCGGCAGGTTCTGCGGGCGCCGGTCGCCGACCGCGTCCGGGAGCCACACGCCGATCATGCGGGCCGGGGTGCGCAGCAGGAAGCGGTGCACGGCCTGGATCTCGGCCTCCTCCGACACCGCCGAACCCGCGTCGCCCGCCCCGTGCAGCAGCCCGAGGCGGGCGAGCAGCGCCAGCCACTCCCCCGTGTCCGCCGTGGCCGCGGTCCGCTCGTCCTCCAGGGAGCCGGTCAGCAGGCCGAGCCGGTCGCGCAGTTCGACGTGGTCGCCGGTGAGCCGGGAGGCGGTGGGCGGCAGGTCGTGGGTGGTGGCGGTGGCCAGGCAGTCGGGGCGCCAGCGCTCGGGGGGCAGGGGCTTCCCGTCGCCGTCCCAGTCCCGTTCGAACCACAGCACCGAGGTGCCGAGCACCCCGCGCTCGTGCAGCGTCTCGCGTACGCCGGGCTCGACCGTGCCGAGGTCCTCGCCGATCACCAGGGCCCCGGCCCGCGAGGCCTCCAGGGTCAGGATCGCGAGCATCGCCTCGGCGTCGTAGCGGACGTACGTGCCCTCGGTGGGCGGCTGTCCCTGCGGCACCCACCAGAGCCGGAACAGGCCCATCACATGGTCGATGCGCAGGGCGCCCGCGTGCCGGAGGAGGGCGCGCAGGAGACGGCGGTACGGGGCGTAGCCCGAGGCGGCGAGGCGGTCCGGGCGCCAGGGCGGCAGGCCCCAGTCCTGGCCGCGTGCGTTGAAGGCGTCCGGGGGCGCGCCGACGGACATGCCCGCCGCGAAGTACTCCTGCTGCGCCCAGGCGTCGGCTCCGCCGGGATGCACTCCGACCGCGAGGTCGTGCACGAGACCCACCGCCATCCCGGCGTCGCGCGCGGAGCGCTGGGCGGTGGCGAGCTGGGCGTCGGTGAGCCAGGCGAGGCGGCTGTGGAAGTCGACGCGGTCCATCAACTCGCCGCGGGCGCGGGCCGTCGCGGGTGAGCGCGGGTCCCGCAGGCCCACCGGCCACCGCTGCCACTCGGGGCCGTACGCCTCGGCGAGCGCGCACCAGGTGGCGTGGTCCTCCAGCGCCTCGCCCTCCTCGGCGAGGAAGTCGACGTAGGCGGCGCGTCGGCCGGGGCCGAGCGGCACTTCGTGCACCAGTTCCAGCGCTTCGCGCTTGAGCTCCCACACGGCGTCGCGGTCGATCAACGCGCCCTTGTGGAGCACGGATCCGCGCAGTCGCTCGGCGCGCTCCAGCAGCGTCCCCACCCGGCCCGGGTCGTCGACGTGGGCGAACTCGGGGATGTCCTCGACCCGCAGATGGACCGGGTCGGGGAAGCGGCGGGAGGAGGGCCGGTACGGGGAGGGGTCGGTGGGGGTGCCGGGTACGGCCGCGTGCAGGGGGTTGACCTGCACGAATCCGGCGCCGAGCGCCCGGCCGGCCCAGGCGGTGAGTTCGGCGAGGTCGCCGAGGTCGCCCATGCCCCAGGAGCGCCGGGAGAGGAGGGAGTAGAGCTGGACGAGAAGTCCGTACGTGCGTCCGGGCGGCGCGGGCAGCCGGGCGGGGGCGGCGACGAGGTGGGCCTCGGCGGTGCGGCCGTCGGGGGCGGTGGCGTGCAGGGTGTGGACGCCGGGCGGGAGCTGCTCGGCGGCGGCGCGGGTCTCGCCCTGTTCGGTGGTGATGCGCAGCCGGGTGCCGGTCGGCAGTCCGGCGA
>LRTP01000822.1 GCA_001550305.1 Streptomyces diastatochromogenes | reverse complement strand
GGCACCGGCGGCGCGGCCGTCGACTTCGCCCGGGTCGACGGGGCGACCGGGGCCGAGGCGGAGGCGCTGGTCCTGGACCGGGCCGACAGCAACGTCCGCTATCTGACCGCCCCCTGGGTGACCAGGGCCGCCGAGCGCGACCTGATGAAGCCGGCCGCGGGCCCGACGTCCCTCACCCTGTCGGCCGAGGGTGTCAGCACGCCACTGGCCGGCCCCGCCCCGACCGGCACCTGCACCTCGTGGAACGTCATGGAGGTGACCGACAGCTCGGGCCCGCACCTGCTGGCCGATCTCGGCGAGCTGATCCCGGCCCATCTCACCTCGGGGCCGCCCGCGGCACCCCACGAGGCCGCGGGCCCGTCGGGGCTGCGGAACTGGGCGCCGTTCGCCTGCTCCCTGGCCCCCGTGCGCTCCCAGGGCGTGCGGTCCGTGAACGCCTGGCAGTACGCGCAGCAGTCGCTGCCCGACGCGAGCGGGCAGGCCGTCTGGGTGTGCACCCGGGCCGACACCTGGCGCGGTTACGGCACCCGGGTCCTGGCCCAGTTCCACACCCCGGGCGGGGCGTACGGTGCCATCGCGGCGAAGGCCGAGAACTCGCCCGCGTGCGGCAGCCGTGACCCCCATGTGCTCGCGGGCGTGCTGTGGAAGTCGGGCACGGGCGACTGGTACCTGCTCGCGGCGGGCAGCAAGGACACCGCCTCGATCAGTACGACGGGCAGGGTGAGCGGGTCGGCCCGGGGCGCGCTGCTCGCCGTACGGACGAAGCAGGGGGATCAGGCCGGGTTGAAGGGCACCCTGACGGACGGACGGACGGTCGACGGACTGCGCTAGGTCCTGCCCGGCCCGGACTCGGGTGGCACGGCCGGCCTTCGCGTCAACAAGTGGGCGCACGGGGGTTCTCCCGGCACCTACCCGTCAGTACATTGACGGCATGTCTAACAAGCATGCCGCCCGGCTGCCCCGGCCGGTCGAGTCCGAGCGGATACCCCTCAAGGCGCGGAAGGTGTCGTTCTCCTGGGAGGACACACCGCTGCACTGGGTGCCGGGGGAGCCGTTCGCCACCCACACGATGAACGTGCTGCACCTCTTGCTGCCGGCCGGTGAGCGCTGGTTCGTGCACGTGTACAAGCAGGTACTGCCCTACATCCGGGACGAGCGGTTGCGTGCGGACGTCATCGGGTTCATCGGGCAGGAGGCGATGCACTCGCAGGCCCACGACGAGGTACTCCCCCACCTCAGGGAACTCGGGCTCGACCCGACGCCGTACACCGCCCAGGTCGACTGGTTCTTCGAGAAGCTGCTCGGCGACCGCACCCTGCCGCCGGGCAGGGCCCGCAGGTGGTGGCTGATGGAACGCGTCGCGATCATCGCGGCGATCGAGCACTACACCGCCTTCCTCGGCGACTGGATCCTGAACGCCGAGGAGTTGGACCGGCGCGGCGCCGATCCCACCATGCTGGACCTGATGCGCTGGCACGGCGCGGAGGAGGTCGAGCACCGGTCCGTGGCCTTCGAACTCTTCCTCCACGTCGACGGGAGCTACCGGCGCCGCGCCCGGACCTGGGCCACGGCCTTCACCGCCCTGGTCTTCCTGTGGCAGCGCGGGGCGCGGTTCTTCATGGAGAACGACCCGACCCTCACGGCGGGCAGGGCGAGCTTCAAGGACTTCTACCTGAGCGGGAAGCGGGGTGTACTGCCGTCGACCGGGGACATGCTCAAGTCCATTCCCCGCTATCTCAGCCGCACCTACCACCCCTCCCAGGAGGGGTCGACCGAGCAGGCGGTCGCCTATCTCGCCTCGTCACCGGCGGCGACGGCTGCCGAGAGGAGAGCCGGATGACGCCCCGGCTGCGGACCGTCGTCGCCGTCGCCGGTGCGGCCCTGCTCGCCCGGCGGGCGCCGCG
>LRTP01000821.1 GCA_001550305.1 Streptomyces diastatochromogenes | reverse complement strand
GACGCGCTGGGCGGCCGGCCGGGCCGCCCTGCTGGTGGGCCGCGAAGTATTCCTCGCCGACCGCGCTTTGACGCTGCCGACCGCACACCGCGCCGCTCGGGTACTGGGTTCCAAGGCCGTGGGGGCGGCCTCGTTCGCCGAGTTCCTGCGGCACCTGCCGGCCGCGGCGCGCTGGGCGGTGGACGGCATCGGCACCCCGGCGGATCTGTGGCGGGCGGAGACCCGGTGGTGGTCGCGGTTGCGGCAGGACGGCCTTGAGCTGCTCCACGGCTCCGGCCTCGATTCCTCGCCGGTCATCGGCGCTGTCGCCGTGCTCTCGGCCGACGCGTGGCGGGTACGGGCCGCTCTCGAACTGGCCGCGCGTGGCGGCGGATCGCTGGAGGTGCTCGATGCCCCGGCCTGAGGTCGCGCGGCCGGTCCGTATGCAGCGCGTCGCGCTCGTCGCGCCACAGGCGACTTTTCGCGACGCGCTGGTCCGCATCGCCGAGGCGGGCAATGTCGAGATCGACCGGATCGACGACCCGGCACACGCGGCACCGGGTCCGGCCGCCCGCCGTCTTCAGCGACTGCGTCCCCAGTCCGCCGACGCCGTTCTGTGCGCGGCCCCGCCGGACCTCGACGCTCTTGAACAGGCCGGTCGGGCCGACCTGCTGGCGGGCGAGGCACAGCTGGAGGAACGGATCGCCGGCGCGGTACGACGCGGGACCGTGGCGGCCCTCGCAGGCTGGTGCCCGGCCGCCGAGGTGCACCCCACAGCCGCACGGCTCACCGACATCGGAGGCGTCCTGGTGCCGCTGCCGACCCCCGGCGGTACCGACCCTCCGACGCTGCTGCGCTTCGCCGGACCGGTACGTCGCTCCTTCGCCCCGCTGGTGCGCACCTACGGGACCGTTCCCTACGCGGACGTCGATCCGACCCTGCCCGCGGGGATCGTCTACGTGGTGATGTTCGGCGTGATGTTCGGTGACGCGGGACACGGGGGGCTGTTGCTCCTCGCCGCCCTGCTGCTGTATCTCGGCCGACCCCGCCGGCTCGCGCCGCTGCGGCGGCTGTGGCCGTTCGTGGCCGGAGCCGGGCTGGCCAGCACGCTGGCGGGCATCGCGTACGGGGAGTTCTTCGGTCCGACCGGCGTGCTTCCGGTGCTCTGGCTGAACCCGCTGGACCAGCCGATGCGGCTGCTCGCCGCCGCGGTCGCGCTCGGCGCCGTACTCCTGGCGCTGTCGTATGGAGTGGGGATCGTGAACCGCTGGCGGGAGGGCGGCCCCGCGAACGCCCTGTATGCCGCGTCGGGCATCGCCGGTGCTGCGCTCTTCCTCGGTCTCGCCTTGCTCGTCGCCGGTGCCCACCTGGGCCGCGCCGCCTACGCGCTGGGAGGCGGCGCGCTCGCGCTCACCGGTCTCGCGCTGGCGGGCTCAGGACTGTTCACGGCCTCGGCGGGCGGGGTCGGCGGGGCCGTACAGACCGGCGTCCAGCTCTTCGACGTCGTGGTGCGCATCGGCTCGAACGTGGTCTCCTTCGCACGGTTGGCGGCCTTCGGGCTCACCCATGCCGCGCTGGGCGAGATCGTGTGGCACGGCACGACAGGGCTGGCCGACAGGGGACCGGTGGCACTGCTCATGGCCGTGCTCGTGTTCACCGTCGGCAATGCCCTCGCCTTCGCGCTGGAGGCGCTGGTGGCCGGGGTGCAGGCGCTGCGGCTGGAGTTCTACGAACTGTTCTCCCGGGTCTTCGAGACCCAGGGCCGCCCGTTCCGTCCCTGGCAGGTTCCCGTGCAGCACACACCCGTACCGCACACGGAGGTGGCGTCGTGATCGCCTGGCTCATCGCCCTGCCCGTCGTCGTGGCGGCCTTCCTCGGCACGCGCCTGCTGCTGCAGCGGCGCGGCCGGGCCGCCGTCCGGCTGCTCGACGGCG
>LRTP01000820.1 GCA_001550305.1 Streptomyces diastatochromogenes | reverse complement strand
CCGCTGGGTGGCGGCCGTGCTGGCGGCCGTCGCGCCCGGCGCCGTGATCACCCTGTTCGCCGTGGCCGGGCTGCTCTGGGCCGTTCCCGTGTCCCTGGCACTGTGGACCGTGGCCGTCTGGAGCGGCCGGTACGCCCTGCGGAGCGACCGGACGCGCGCCCCGCGCCCGAAGGAACGCAGGGCGCCACCGCCGCGGCGCCCGTTCCTCGTCATGAACCCGCACTCCGGCGGCGGCAAGGTGGCGAAGTTCGGGCTGCGGGAGAAGGCGGAGCGGCTCGGCGCGCAGGTCGTGCTCCTCGACCCGGACAAGCACCAGGACGTCACCGCGCTGGCCCGGGCCGCCGTCGCGGACGGCGCGGATCTGCTGGGCGTCGCCGGCGGTGACGGTACCCAGGCGCTGGTCGCGGCCGTCGCCGCCGAACACGGTCTGCCGTTCCTGGTGGTCTGCGCGGGCACCCGCAATCACTTCGCCATGGACCTCGGCCTCGACCGCGAGGACCCGGCGACCTGTCTGGACGCCCTCACCGACGGCGTCGAACTCCGCGTGGACCTCGGCTTCGCCGGCGGCCACCCGTTCGTCAACAACGCCTCCTTCGGCGCGTACGCGGCGGTCGTGCAGAGTCCCGCGTACCGCGACGACAAGATCGGCACCATCCTGGACCTCCTGCCCGACCTGCTCACCCGCCAGCGCGGGCCGCGGCTGACCGCTCGCGCGGCGGACACGACGCTCGACGCCCCGCAGGCCGTACTGGTGAGCAACAACCCGTACCGCACCAACGATCCGGCCGGTCTCGGCCGCCGCGAACGGCTCGACTCGGGGCTGCTCGGTGTCCTCGGCATCACGGTGGACAGCGCGGCCGAGGCCGCCGCGCTCGTACTGGACCCCGCGCCGGACGGACTCGCGGTCCTGACCACCCGTGAGGTGGTCATCGACGCCGACCGCGCGGAGATCGAGGCCGGCATCGACGGTGAGGCCCTGGTGCTGCCCGCCCCGGTCCACTGCCGCATCGAACCCGGCGCGCTGCGCGTCCGCGTCCCCAAGGAACGGCCCGGCGTTCCGGAAGCCCAACCCTCTTTGGACTGGCGCCGGTTGCGCACGCTCGCGGCGACCATGGGGCGCACGGCGGTCGTACGACATCCTGGTCGCGGCCGGGACACGTAGACGAAGGTCACAATTACATATCGGACAGTTCGCGCTCCAATCTTCACACCAGGCACACAAATTGGCTAAGTTGGCGGTAGGCCGCACGACTCCCTCCGGCGAACCTCGCCGGGTCGCGCGACCTCCGCCGAATCCGGCGCCCCCGTGGCAACCGGAACCGGGACCCAACCGACCTTGGGGTGAATCGGCCCAACTGCCCGATCGGGCAAGGACCGTAGGGCATGCCTTCCGGAATCCTCCGCCCGAACCCGACAGCCGGCCCGGTAGGCGGAGTACGGAAGGAGTACGGCTCCCATGGCGCCGGAACGAACCCCGCGCCCTGGAGGCAACAGCCTCCCTGGCCTGCCCGACTCCGCACGCGCGACGGCCGCCCTCAGTGGCGCGGACGGTCCGAGCCGCGAGGAGGTGCAGCAGCGGATCAGCTCCCTCTACGACCAGGCCGAGAACGCCGTCGGGTTCGTCAACGGGACCCGAGCGATGACCACGGGGAGCCGAAGCCGCGTCAACCCCGCGCCGGAAACCGCTCGCAGGCGCCGCGACCCCGCCCTCGACGACATCACCAAGACCTGGTTCGACGCGGCGCGCAGGCAGCTGGGTCCGTCCGCGCCGGCCAGGCTGCCGGCCGACCGGATGCCGAACCGCCCGGCCGAGGCGCGGCCCACGGGCCCGGCGAAGCGGCCGGAGGACGGACTCGCCAACCGTGGGTGGGAGTTGACCGCCCGCCCCGTTCTGGAATTGACCGCGGGCCCCTCCGCCGAGGCGGCCGC
>LRTP01000819.1 GCA_001550305.1 Streptomyces diastatochromogenes | reverse complement strand
CGCGGACGCCCCCGAGGCCCTCGCCACCGGCCGGCTGGCCGCCGAGGCCCGCTGCCCGGTGCACACCCCCAAACAGACCCTGGGCGAACCGGTCGGCGCGGGCGCCCAGATGGCCGCCCTCCTCGCCCTCACCGCCTGGACCACCCCGGCTAACGGGGTGGCGGCGGGGCCGGTGCTCATCAACAGCTCCTCGCTCGGCGGCACCCACATCAGCCTCGTCCTGCGTCCCGCAACGGAGAACTGACCATGCCCCACACCCGGCCCGCCCCGCCCGCCGAACCCCGCGCACGCCATGTCTCGGTCCTGGCCACCGGCGCCCACCTGCCGGGCGAGGCCCTCGACAACGACGCCCTGGCCCGCTTCTGCGGCCCGCTGCCCGCCGACGTCCTGGACGGCATCCAGGTCAAGCGCCGGCACTGGATGGTCGACCCGGCCACCGGCGCCCACACCACCAGCACCTCGCGGATGGCCACCGCCGCCGCCCGCCAGGCCCTCGAGCGGGCCGGCGTCCAGGCCGGCGAGATCGACCTGATCGTCCTGTCCACCGCCAGCCCCGACTACCTCCTGCCCGTCGCCGCCACCTACGTCCAGCAGCAGCTCGGCCTGGAGGACTGCGCGGTCATCGAGGTCCGCGCCGGCTGCGTGGGCGCCGTCCAGGCCCACGACATCGCCCGCCGCCTGCTCGCCGACGGCACCTACACCACCGCCCTGGTCATCGGCGCCGAGGCCGTCTCCCCGCTGCTGGCCCCCGTCTTTTTGGGCCGCGACCCCGAACGCGTACGGATGCGCGACCGGCTGACCGTCTACACCTTCGGCGACGGCGCCGGCGCCCTGGTGCTGCGCGCCGGCGAGGAGGGCTCCGCCCACGGCCGCCGGCGCCCCGTCTTCGCCACCCGCTCCCTGGGCGGCGCCCGCAAACCCGGCATGCTCATCGTCGGCGGCGGCACCGACGCCCCCCTCGCCGAACAGCAGCGCCGCCCCCGTCTGATGGACATCCGCCTCGACATCCCCGGCACCGCCCAGTTCGGCCCCCGCGTCTTCGTCGAGGGCATCCGCGACCTGCTCACCCGCTCCGGCCTGGCCCTGGCCGACCTCGACGCGTGCGTGCTGCCCGAGGGCAACGCCGAGTACTTCGCGAGCGAGTACGCCGCCGCCGGGCTGTCGCCCGCCGACCAGGCCACCCTGAGCAAGACCATCGTGGAGAACCTCACCGACGTCGGCGCCACCGGCTCCGCCGCCGTCCCCCTCGCCCTCGACGCCGGCTGGCGCGAGGGCCGCATCCGCCCCGGCGACACGGTCCTGCTGCTGGCCATCGAGGCCAGCCGCTACCTGTACGCGGGCCTCACCCTCACCTGGGACGCCCCCTTCCCCGGCCACTGACCGCCCCGCGCCCCCGACCCCGCCCCTGTGACCTTGCGCCCCCGCACCCGCGGGGGCGCCGAGACCGAAGGACGAGAGAACGTGTCGATACAAGAGACGGAGCGCACCGCCCGCAGCGTGGAGGAACGCAACAAGAAGACCATCCGCCGGGTCTTCGACGCCTTCGTCAACCAGGGCGACTTCTCCGTCGTCGACGAGATCTACAGCCCCCACATGATCGACCACCAGCCGCTGCCCGGCGCCCCCGAAGGCCTCGAAGGCGTCCGCTACACCATCGCCGGCCTGCGCGAGGGCTTCCCCGACCTGCACGTGACCATCGAGGACATGAGCGCCCACGGCGACCACGTCGTCATCCACAACACCTGGCGCGGCACCCACCTCGGCGACTTCCTCGGCGCGCCGCCCACCGGACAGGCCATCGAGTTCACCGGCGTCGTGGTGTGGCGGCTGCTGGCCGACGGCCTGATCGCCGAACGCTGGGGCATCGGCGTGGAGTCCAACATGCTGGCCGTCCTCGGCCTGCGCCGGCTCGCCCCCGCCGCCCGCAACGGCGCCCGCG
>LRTP01000082.1 GCA_001550305.1 Streptomyces diastatochromogenes | reverse complement strand
CGGGCGCTGCTGGACTTCCGGCGCGGGCTGCTCGCCGAGAACCTCGCGCAGTCGCCGCAGGCCGCGCGGGCCGCGTACCGGCGTGCCCACGCGGGCGCCGTCGCCCAGGCCGACCCGCTCCTGCTCTCCTTCACCTGGCGGCACCTGGCCGGACTCGCCCTGCGGGACGGTGAGTTGGCCGAGGCGCGGCACGGGTTCGCCGAATCCCTGCGGATCCGGGAGGAGTTGGGGTACTTGGTGGGCACGGCTCCGGCACTGGCCTCGCTCGCGGATGCCGAGACCGAGCCGGAGGCGACTCGGTTGCGGGCGGAGGCGGGACGGTTGTTCCGGTTGCTCGGGGGTGTGCCGACGTGGCTGGCGCGGCAACTCACTCCGCCTGCCGCGACGGCTTGAGGTCGCGGGGAGACCGCGGATTCGTCGTGGCCGGTCGCGCCCGCGCGGCGGAGCCGCGTGTGTCACGGCCCCGCGCCCCTGAAGGGGCGCTGCGGTCCCCCGCGTTCACCGGACCGGGTCAGTTGCTCTGGACGTGCGCCAGCAGGTCGCGGGCGAAGTTCCCCACCGCGGTGCGCAGTTCGGGGTCGTGGGCGACGTAGACCACGACCCCGACGAGGACGATCAGGACCAGGAGGCCGCGCAGACCGCCGCCCCGGGCGCCGGTGTGCGGCACGGGGCGGTGCGTGTGGGGCGCCCCGGTGTGACGGGCGTGGGCCCGCGCCATGTCGTGCGCCGCGCGGTGGTGGCGTACGTGGTTCTGGTGGATCTGCTGGGCCTGCTGCGCCTGCTGCATCGCCTGCCAGGACGGGTCGGGCATCGTCTTCTCCCCCGGTGTGCTGCTGGTACCGGGGGACACGCGTGCGGGGCCGTCCGGGTTCCCGGCGGCGCGTCCTGTTGCTCGGCGCCCATGGAGCCGTGACATCCGCCAGGGGAAGGCGACGTACCGGACCTAGTCGTCGGCGAAGTGCTCTCGTACGAGGGACTGGACGGCCGGGAGATCCTGGGCCGTCAGGGCGTCCAGGAGGGCGAGGTGCTCGGCGGCGTCGGCCATGAGGTCCGCGCGGCCACGCGGGACGGGGCCGCCGACGAGGGGCCACTGGGCGCGGCGGTGCAGGTCGTCGGCGATCTGCACGAGCTGGTCGTTGCCGGCGAGGGCGAGCATCGCGTGATGGAAGGCGCGGTCGCACTCGGCGTAGGTGGCACGGCACCCCGCGGACGCGGCACGCGCCGCCGCCTCGGCGAG
>LRTP01000818.1 GCA_001550305.1 Streptomyces diastatochromogenes | reverse complement strand
TCGGGCGCGGGCGGCTGGGTCTCCTCCTACGAGCAGCCCGCGCCGAAGCCCAAGAACCGGCGTGGCGGCCTGGTCGCGGCGATCCTGGTGGCCGCGCTGGTCGCGGGCGGCGTCGGCGGCGGCATCGGCTACTCGCTGGCCAAGAACAACGACAACTCCACCGACTCGACGACCGTCTCCGCGCCGAGCGGCAGTGGTGACGTGAAGCGGGCCTCGGGCACGGTCGCGAACGTGGCCGCCAAGGCGCTGCCGAGCACCGTCACCATCGAGGCCGAGAGCAGCAGCGGCTCGGGCGGCACCGGCACCGGGTTCGTCTTCGACACCCAGGGCCACATCCTCACCAACAACCACGTCGTGGCGGACGCGGTCGACGGCGGCAAGCTCACCGCGACCTTCCCCAACGGCAAGAAGTACGACGCCGAAGTCGTCGGCCACGCGCAGGGCTACGACGTCGCGGTCATCAAGCTCAAGAACGCGCCGTCGGACCTGAAGCCGCTCACCCTGGGTGACTCCGACGCGGTGGCGGTCGGCGACTCCACGATCGCGATCGGCGCGCCCTTCGGCCTCTCGAACACGGTGACCGCGGGCATCATCAGCGCCAAGAACCGCCCCGTGGCCTCCAGTGACGGCAGTGCCAGCAGCAAGGCCTCCTACATGAGCGCCCTGCAGACGGACGCCTCGATCAACCCGGGCAACTCCGGTGGCCCTCTCCTGGACGCCCAGGGCGCGGTCATCGGCATCAACTCGGCGATCCAGTCCTCGAGCAGCGGCGGTCTGGGCGGCACCAGCCAGTCCGGCTCCATCGGCCTCGGCTTCGCGATCCCGATCAACCAGGCGAAGCACGTCGCCCAGCAGCTGATCAAGACCGGCAAGCCGGTCTACCCGGTGATCGGCGCCTCGGTCTCGCTCCAGGACGGCACCGGCGGCGCGAAGATCACCGAGCAGGGCGCGAGCGGCTCCGCGGCGGTCACCTCCGGCGGCCCCGCCGACAAGGCCGGTCTCAAGCCCGGCGACGTCATCACCAAGCTCGACGACCAGGTGATCGACAGCGGCCCGACCCTCATCGGCGAGATCTGGACCCACCAGCCCGGCGACGTCGTGAAGCTCACGTACACGCGCGACGGAAAGACCCACACGGCCGAGGTCACCCTCGGACAGCGCGACGGCGACAGCTGACCGGTTGGTCTCGTCCCCAGGCTCGGATCGCGCTGACTCCGCAGGTCATAGACGTGCTGGTCAGATGGGGTGCCTCTCACTGAGGGGCACCCCATCTGCATCAGGTCTGTCTCACCTTGATCCGGCTTCGTCACGTGGTGGATCAGCGTGTGTGGACCAGGCGTGGACCGGATGTCGGGCCGCAGGATTGCCCGCGACCTGGGCTTTCGGCGGGCTGATGGTTTGAAGGACTCCAAGCCCGAAGCAGGCGGCACGGCTCCCTCGTGCGATCTGGTCCGTCGCCCGCGGATGCGGTCCGTCGTCTCAAATGTGGTCCGCCGGTGGCGATTCGAAGTGACCGCAAGGCTGTGTGTTGAGCCAGGCCCGGCTATCCGCCCGCGAAACGTGCCGCCAGGTCCATGGCCTCCTGGGTGAGTCTGATGTGCAGGCCGGCGTTGTCCTGTGTGGCGACCTGGGTAAAGCTGCCCTCGTGCCACCAGAACACCGAAGGGCTCAGCGCGCCCGGTGACTGCTCGAAGCCCAGGGCGGCGAACCGGGCCATGGCGTGCAGTGAGGGGGCCACGCTCCTGTCGCGGATGACGTGGAAGGCGAGTTGGTGCCGGTGCGGCAGCGTGACCAGGATTCCGTCCGGCGCGGGTGCGTCCTTGGTGTAGCGGCGTACGACCTCGTCGAGGACCAGGGCGAGGCTCGCGATGAAGTACGAGCCTCCCGTCAGCACGTCGAAGTGGGAGCCGTCCTTGTCCTTGACCACCTTGTGCCTGTCCACGCGGACGGCCCGTAGGTTCTGGAACGCGCGGTCCCGAAGGGCCGTGATGTCACCCAGATCGGAGAGGGAGTCCGCGGTCAGCATGTCGACGGTTTCCGGGAGGTCGAGCGCCAGCACCTCCAGCAGCCCCGGGACCGATCGGGGACCGTACCCGAAGGCCTTCAAGAGCGCGGGGTCGCTGGGAATGAAGCGGGGGTAGAGCTGGGCCAGGAGCCGTTCGTGCGGCAGGGCCCTGAGAGCCTGTGGTCCATCCATCGAACGGATGACCCGGTCGACATGTTCGTCCACCAGCGTCCGCCAGCACCGAGGGCCGCGGCTGTCGTGGTGGCACACGGCCGCGAGATTGGAGAGGCCGAAGCGCCAGCCCGCGTCCGTGGTCACGCGTCCCGGTTCGACCGTTACCTCGATGCCGCGCTCCGCGAAGGCCTCGCGGACGAAGGTGCGCAACCGGGCCGCCTCCGCCTCGGACAGGAACGCGAAC
Source organism: Streptomyces diastatochromogenes (assembly GCA_001550305.1). Lineage (GTDB taxonomy): Bacteria > Actinomycetota > Actinomycetes > Streptomycetales > Streptomycetaceae > Streptomyces > Streptomyces mirabilis_D. The sequence continues at coordinate 23,907 of LRTP01000818.1, read as the reverse complement.
TCCCCGTCGCGCGGCAGGTCCACCCCGTCACGACGCTCTCCACGCCGAAATATCCCCACCAGGCCCCCAACCGCTCGAAGATGCGGATCATAGCCGCGACCGGCCCAGGCACCTTCTTCAGGTGTTCACGCCCGGTGGGCGGCGGACGCCGACGGCCCTCTACATCCCCCGGTGACCTGCTCTACGGGACAGGTGAACCTTGGAACGCCACCCGCCCTGCTGCTCAGCTGCCGTGCCGCCCCGTACTCGCTGCCGCCCGAGATGTCGCTCAGCCCACGGAGACGGCGGTCGTGATGTGCGAGCCTGGCCGCGGAGCCCCATGTCTCCTGACCGTGTGACGCACGCCACGGGAACCTGCCCTGCCGTGCGGACAAGGATGGACGTGGACTACTCATTGCACACCCGGATACGGGCAGGCGACCCCGAGGCGTTCCGCGAGCTCTTCCGTGACCACGCCCGACTGGTCCACCGGCACGCGGTACGCGTGACCGGGGATTGGACCGTCGCCGAGGACATCGTCTCGCTGACCTTCCTGGAGGCGTGGCGGCTGCGCGTCAAGCTGCGGGACGAGGGCGACAGTCCGCGCCCCTGGCTGATGGGCATCGCCGTCAACGTACTGCGCAACACCACCCGGGCTGCGCGCCGCCACCAGCGGGCCCTGGAGCGCTTGCCGGCCAAGGAAAAGGTCCCGGACTTCGCCGACGAACTCGTCGGCCGCATAGCCGATGCCGACCAACTGGCTGCCGCCCAGCGGGTGCTGAAGAAGCTGAACCGGAGTGAGCGCGAGGTCTTCACCCTCTGCGTGTGGTCCGGGCTCAGCTACGCGGAGACGGCGGCCGTGCTCGGCGTTCCGGTCGGCACCGTGCGCTCCCGCCTGTCCCGCGCCCGCAAACGGCTGAGCAAGCTGGCCGACGAAGAACTGAGGAAACGCACGGAACCGCTACCGCGCAACGGACAAGTACAGGGCGGCCGCACTTCCGCGGCCCGGTCACATGAGGCGTACGAGGAGAGGTCCGAATGATCCGCAAGAAGTCTCGGTGTGAGGAGTCGCTGGGCCACGCGGAACTGGCCCGGTTGCTGCCGGCGCCGGGAGACCCGCACCTGTCGCTCGACCGTCACCTGCTTCTCGAGGAGCACCTGATGAGCGAGATCCAGCCCGCTGCACCTGCCCCTGCGCCGTCCCGCCGCATGGCACGCCGTGTCCTGGTGATCGGTGTCCCGGTCACCGCCGCCGCCCTGGCCGGCGCATTCGCCTTCACCGCGCTGACCGGTTCCGGGGGCAGCAGCCCGGCCGCTGCCACCCTGCCCCCGGTCGAAGCGCCGGTCGTCCGCATCGAACCCGGCAGCACCGCCCAGCTCGCCTCCACCGTCGAGCACATCGCCGCCGCCGCCTCGGCCAGCAAGACGCCCGAACCCGGCCCGGGCCAGTACATCTACATCAAGAGCAAGGTCTCCTACCTCTCCGTCTTGCACACCGACACAGACAAGTCCAAGACCTTGGTCCAGCCCCTGCATATCCGTGAGGCATGGAATTCCCCCGACGGCAAGCAGGGCTGGCTGGACGAGCCCGGCTACCAGCCCGAGGGCGGCATCACCCTCAACAGCGACGTCGGGAGCAGCTTGAACGCCCCCTCCTACGACTACCTCAAGACGTTGCCCACCGACCCGGACGCCCTGCTGAAGAAGATCTACAAGGAGACCAAGGGTCAGGGGAACTCCCCGGACCAGGAGGCATTCACCACGGTCGGCGACCTGCTCAGGGAGCAGCTCGCACCGGCGAAGCTGAATGCGGCACTGTACCGGGCCGCGGCCAAGATTCCCGGGGTTGTGGTGGTGGACCATGCCCAGGACGCCGCGGGACGCGAGGGCATCGCCCTGGCCCACGTCGACCAGCAGGGCGGCGATCGCACCGAGTGGATCTTCGACCGCAAGACGTACGCCTATCTCGGCAGCCGCGGTGTCCAGATCAAGCAGGTCGACGACGTCAAGCCCGGCACGATCCTCGAATGCACCGCTGTGCTGGAGCGGGCCGTCGTCGACGCCCAGAAGCAGCGCCCCGGCGCGCAAGGTACCGGTGCGTGAGAACGCGATCGCCCCGCTGGGCAGCGCGTATGTTGCCACGCGATCAGGACCAGCGCGTCGAGCGGCACTCCCGTCGTCGCGGGCGTCGGTCTCGCGGTCGTGGCTGGTCGGCACTGGCGCAGTGTTCATCGCGCGCAGACGCCGTACGGCCGGCCAGGGCTGACGGCAGGCAGCACGACGCTACGAAGGACGCAGGCCGCTCGTCGGCAGCGGCTACCCCCGCCGATGGCCGCACCACCGAGCGCACCCAAAAGGCCGACGCCAGCAGACACGCGTGCCACGAGTCCTTGATCCATGAAGGCGGGGTGCAGGCAAACGGCTTGGGAATGATCCCGCTTCCCCAAACACGAGAGGCGCCCCACAAGGGATGCCCCTACGAGCCGGTTTACCGTCCTCGGCGGTGCCGAACTCCTTGACGTGCTCGCGGACCAGGCGCACGAGAACCGGCGGAGTCGGCACCGGCCGGGTCTCCTTGCGGGCCCGCTTCTTCAGGCCGCGCGTATCGAACGACTCACCCGTGTCGGTCCAGCCTCCCCCGACGCCCTTGACCCGCGGATCATGGGGTAAGGCGTTTGCGGGGTCACAGGTCGTGTCGCCCCCGACCGTGTGGGGGCGATGCGACCTACCGCGCCGCTGGCTAACCCATGGTCTTGGCGCCGTCCAGGGACTCGCGGATGATGTCGGCGTGGCCGGCGTGCTGGGCGGTCTCGGCGATGATGTGCATCAGCACCCGGCGGGCCGACCATTGCGCACCCGGCTCGGACCACGGGGCCTTCGGCAGCGGTTGTGTGGCGTCCAGGTCGAGCAGGGTGACGACCAACTCGTCGGTCCGGCGGGCTACCTCGGCGTAGTTGGCGAGCACGTCGGCCAGCGTCTCGCCGGGGAGCATCCGGAAATCGTCGGCCCGCCGGGCCCAGTCGGCCTCGGTCATGGTGGTGAAGTCGGGCATCGCCGACGGGCCGTCCAGGATGAACTGCACCCAGGTCCGCTCGACCGCAGCGACATGCTTGATCAGGCCGCCCAGGCACAGCTGGCTGACGGTGGTCCGGCGCCCGGCCTGCTCGTCGGTGAGGTCGCGGGTGGTGAAACGCAGGAAGCGCCGATGCGTGGCCAGCACCTCCAGCAATTCGGCGCGCTCGCCGGTGGCGGTCGGCTCATCGGCCGGGTCGTGGGTCGCCAGTTCGTTGACAGTCACGGTCTCGCTCATGCTCGCTGCCTTCCGTGGTTTGTGTTCCGCCGGGCAAGGAGGACGCTAGAGACCCTAGAGGTCAGCTTCTGACCTAAATGAGGGAAGAGGCGAGATTTCCATGATCCACTCCCCGGCGCCTCCCAAGAGCCGCGGACCGGGTGTTGATGACCGGCACAGTGGGCATGGTGCGCGGAACAGAGCCAGTGGACCCCGTGTGGGCCACGGCCGCTGCGAATCGTCTGGAGCCGGTACGCTGTACCCGCTCCGTCCCTGGTGGGCGGGTGCGCAGGTGGGTTGCCCGAGCGGCCTAAGGGAACGGTCTTGAAAAACGTGAGGACGCGAAGCGTCCCCGTGGGCTCGGATCGCACCGCCACCGCAGGTCATAGACGTGCTGGTCAGAAGGGGTGCCTCTCACTGAGGGGCACCCCTTCTGCATGGATCCTGTCTCACCTTGATCCGGCTTTGTCGCGTTGTGAATCAGTGCGTGTGGACCAGGCGTGGACCAAGAACCAGCGGACCAGGTCTGGAAATCCGCTGCTCAGCGGCCCTGTCTGATCCGAGGCATGAACCGTCCCCCTGAGGCGCCGGGACCCGCGAGTCGCCACCCGGACGGCATCGCAGCCTGCACCTTCTGCGCCGTACAGTTCGCCCAACCTCGCCGCTACCCGGCCGGTTCCGTACGCTAATCTGCGCCCACCATTCGAACATCCGATCTTCGGACAACAGAAAACAGGGGGCGCCCCTTGCGTGGCATGCGGTTCCGTACGGTTCTGGCGGTCACGGCTGCCACGGCGACTCTGGGCACGGTCTCCGCCTGCGGCGGCAAATCCACCTCGGCGACGGGCCAACACACTTCCGCCACGCCGTCAGCGGTCGTTGTCTCACCGGTGGCTTACCTGCTCAAGGTGGAGGACGCCACAGCCAAGGTGCACTCGGCCACTCTGGTTCGGACCGTCACGGTCGGTACTCTGCGCCAGATGCGGATTGCGGGGGACGTCGACTGGGCCCACGGTATGCAGGCCAACGTCACGATGTCGGTGAAGTCCTCTGCTCCGACGCCGATGAAGGTCCGGAGCGACGCCATGTACCTGAAGGTGCCTGCGCAGAAGGTGGCCAAGCTGGGCGGCAAGCACTGGATCAAGGAACCGCTTGCCCTCCTCGCGGCGCAAGGTGCCGCTGGCAAGGCCGCGACCGACCAACTGAAGCGGGCCAACGCGCCCATGGCCGTACGGATGTTGATCGCCAGCGGCGATCTGCGCAAGGTGGGCCAGGAGGCGGTACGCGGGGCGACCACCACCCATTACACGGGCACGTTGGACACGGCCAAGCTGATCGCCACCAGGCAGGGCCTGACGCCTGATGACGTGAAGTTCTTCAAGAAGCAACTCGCGGCACAAGGTGTTGCCGACGCTCACATCGACCTCTGGGTCAACAGTGAGAACCTGCCTGTGGAGGCGCAGGAGCAGATGCAGACGGCCACTGCCAAGGTCACCCGGACCACCTACTTCTCCAACTACGGCGTCGCGGTCGACCTGTCCGTCCCCGCTGCCTCGGACACCTACACCCTCCACTCGGTGACCGGCGGCAACCAGACCGCCACGGCCTGAGCCGGGAGCCTCCAGCACGTCCCTGGCCCCCCGTACCCCCATACTTGAAGCAGGAGATCGGGCCCCCGACAGCGCAAAAGGCGTCACCCCCACCTTGGCATGGGTGAGGGTGGCGCCTGTGGTTTGGACGGACCGCACGGCCTATTCGCCGTCGGCAGCCTCCAACGCCCGTTCTATCTGCTGGTTCGCCCGCTGCTGATTGCGGTGAATCGCCTTGGCGTAGAAGCGGAACAGAACAGCGATGCTGTGACCTGCCCGGCGTGCGACCTCGGCCGGAGAGACGCCAGACTCAAGCCACAGCGAAACGCCCGCGTGGCGCAGGGAGTACGGCACGTCAGCCAGCGGCGAGGCCGCCTCGGAATCCGTCAGCGCTGCGAGGCGGGCGGCCTTCCAGCCTCCTCGTACTCCTTGGACAGGAGATGGCCGCCCTGGGCTGCGCGAAAGAGCCGGCCGTCTTCGGCGGTGCCGAACTCCTGGAGACACACGTGACGGGTGCTCGTTCGGCGCCCCGCCGCTGTGGCTGACTTTCGGTGGCTGAGGCCAGAACCGTTTTGCCGTCGGCGGTACTGCAAGGGTCTTCCTCTCCAACTCGACAACAGAAAGCCAGGGTTGTAGCCGCACCCGCAGTCGAGCACGCCGACCGCCCCGGTACCATCGGCACCGGGGTCCTGATCAGGGATTCCACGACCGGACCACCCGGAATGCTGTCCAGGCTGAGGGGTGGTCCGGTCTTTTGTTGTTGGCTTCGCCGCACGAGCGGCACGGATGATTCAGGGCTTGAGGATCAGCTCAGGGCTTTGCTCACCTCGTAGATGGTGGGTCGATCTTCCGGAGCGTTGCTGAGCATCGCGTCGATCAGTTTGCCCAGCTCACCGGGCGCCTTCACGGGACGACGCCGACCGTTCGCCACTGCTTCTCGCTGTACGGGGCGCGGAGCGTCGTCCGGGTACTCGACAGCCCGCCAGCCTGTGGCAGAGATGAGCAGGGAGGCGCCGAGTGCGTAGATGTCGGCTTCCTGCGTGGGCACGGCTTCACCGGTGGCGAGCACGCTGCGAGCGATCTCCGGTGCCTCGTAGTGGACGAGGCAGCCGCGGAACGGGAAGTCGTACCCCTCGGGTACTTGTCCGCCTCGGGCGAGGGCGAGGTCGATGAGGTGCGTCCGTTCCGGCCCGATGATGAAGTGCGCGGGCTGTACGTCACCGTGTGCCCAGCCCTTCGCGTGGAGCTCGGCCAGCGCTTCCACACATCCCAGTGCCACGCTGGTGTGCGGTGCCGTGGACGAGTCTTGCCCACGGCATGGCTCCCACAGCCTGTACAGGTCCGGCCCTTCATGCCACGGCTGGAAGTTCCACGTTCCGCGCTCCCATTCGCCGTACGCGATCTCATCGAAGCCGAGGCGATGCAGCACGGCACCCTCGCGTGCCGGCGCGAGAGCAGTCCATGGCTGGGCAGGCCAGTCGGCGGTGGCCTCGATCGGGTAGCCGAGTTTCACGGCGTAGTGGCCCCGAGGGCTCTCCACCTCCCAGACCGTGGAGCCCCGACGGTTGATGACCAGGTGCTGAGCCGTGGGCATGAGCGCGTCGAGCACCACGATCGGCAGTTCAGCGGTTGAGCCGGGCAACGTCTCTTCTCCTTCCGAGCGAACGCGGCCGACCACGAGGCGAGGCCGGCCGCATCGCTGTTGTCGTGTGCTAGGCCCGACCGTACGGTCGGCCACAGTCCGAGTCGCACTGCGCGAGGTTCGCGCCGTTGACGGTCCAGAGGTCGTCGAAGACCGCGAAACCGGCCGCCTTCATGGCGTGTGCCGAGGCGGCGACCTTCTCAGGATCACGGGCCCCTCCACCCGGCATCGGGCTGTGGTGCAGGAAGCGGCCCGCGTACTTCTCGCACAGCTCGGCGTACTCCTTCGTGTGCAGGATGAGTGCGTGGAGGCCGAAGTCCACGTCGTCCGACGGGACCATGGGGACGGTGGCGGTGGCCGCCGTGACCAGGAACGCGACCGCCTGGTCCGCGATCCACTCGGCACGCTCGGACGACTGCCCGTTGTGGATGACCACGAAGTGGGCGAGGCTCTCGAACAGTTCCTCACCAGCCACCGCGCGACCGGTCTTCTGATCGTTCGCCGTTGCCGTCATGTGCAATCTCCTCGTGTGAGGTGGTGCATGGGCATTTACCTCCCGCCCTGATCGCCGAGCTCGGCTGATAGACGACCGGGAGGCGGGCTTGGATGGTCGACCCCGAACGGGTTGGGGGGGAGTTGGCGCCCGTCCGGGGGCGACCGGTCTACGGGTTGGTACCGAGGGCCATGCCGATCACCAAGCCGCACGAACCGCTGATGCAGATGATGAACAGGACCCCGGCGTACCGGCCGACGGCGCGCATCACAGCCCGACCCGACTGTTGCCGTTCTTCACGGTCAGACGTGCGCTCAGTTCCTCTCGCGCACTGAGCGCCACCACGTTGTCCGGCATGGCATCCCACTCCTTGCCACCGCGGATCGGCCTTATCTGAACACGGCCGCCGATCTCACCCATGACGACGCCGATACGTCCCCTGGCACTGTCCTTCGCCAGTTCACCGATGCCTGGTCTGGTCTGCTGATTGCTCGCCATGTACAGGAGCATCGCGACCTGGGGGCCGCCGCCAAAAGGTCAGGCTGATTACCCAACTTGGGTAATATCGCGGTAAGTAGAGAATCAGCGACGTTGCGTAGCCCTCGCAGTGTGGGAGCTTGCCCAATGCCCGAAGCCGACCGGCCGCAGGAACTGCCTGCCAGGTTGCTCACCGATCCCGAGATGCTCCATGCGTGTCGGGTACGGGACTTCGCCAGAGTCTTCCGACTGGTGAAAACGAGAGCGGGCATCTACCCATCGATGATCGCCAGGCGATGCGAGCTGACGCCCAGCCGAGTCGGTGAAGTCATCGCAGGCCGACGCCAGTTGCTCCACATGGACGTTGTCGAGCGCATCGCGGACGGCTTGCGCATCCCAGGCCACATGCTTGGGCTTGCCAGGCGATCTTGGGAGACGCCTCAGGCCCTCGTCGTCACCGAGCGCGAGGCACCGCAAGAGCCGGAGCCAGACCAGCAGACACCCGCTTCTCTACCGGGGCCAGACGTGGACAGCATCCTTGCGTTGGCCACCCGGACAAGCCTCAGCACAGCAACATTGGAAGCTTTCCGGTCGTCCATCGAAGACTATTGGCGACGGGACGACCAGCACGGCGGCGAAGCTCTGAGGCCGGCCATCGTCGGCCAGCTCCGGTATGTGGTCGGGCTCCTCAAGGAGAGCCGACCGCCGTCCATCCAGAACGGCTTGTACGGAATCGCGGCCGAGCTGGCACGCCTCACCGGCTGGACCTACTTCGACGCCCGCCAGTACAACCAGGCCCGCGCGTACTTCACCGAGGCGCTGCAACTGGCCAAGGAAAGCGACGACCGGCAGTTCATGGCCAACGTGCTCGCTTGCATGAGCTTGCAGGCGACCTACCAGGACAAGCCCGCGGACTCTCTCGCATTCGTGACCGCCGCCCAGGACCAGGCTCGCTCAGCCCTCGGCACCACCCCACGCGTCCTGTCGATGCTGTCCATGCGCGAAGCGTTCGCCCATGCCACTCTCGGCAACCGGGACTCCACTCACAGGGCGATCGGGGAAGCGCATCGCCATTTCGAGCAGATCGGGGTGAGCGACCCAGACCCCTCATGGGTGAACTACTTCGACGAGCCGAAGCTCATCGTGGACACGGGTATCGCCCACGGGCGACTGGGCGAAGCAGCGACTGCCGAACCCCTGATCGCGGACGCTTTACGGCGTGAGGACCGCACCAACCAGCGCGGCCGTGCGTTTCACGCGTTCTGGCTGGCGCGTACGCAGTTGGACCAGGGGAAGCTTGATCAGGCGTGCGACACCGCCACGCAGGCTCTGGTGCCCGCGTCGGCGGTGGCATCCGAGCGAGTGTCGGGTCATCTCAGGGAGTTCTACGACCAGTTGGCCCCGCACAGGCAAGAGCCCGTAGCCCTGGCCTTCGAGGCGCGACTACGGGAGCTCCTCCCACCAGTCAGCGGATCGCTTCATCCATGAGCAGGTACAGCAGGCCGACGAGCGAACCACTGCTCACGATCTCGCGGCGGTCGATCATCCCCCTCACCTCACTGAGGGGGATCCACTCGATGCGGTCGGACTCGTTCTTCTCCGTGGGCGGCCCGGTGTAGGTCGCGCCGTCCGCGCGGAAGACGTGGTGCTGGGAGTCGGTGATCCCATTGGCCGGCTCGGCGTAGATCAGGGGCTTGATGGGGCCAGGGCGCCAGCCCGTCTCTTCCAGGACTTCGCGGGCAGCCGCTTCCTCCGGTGATTCGCCGTCCTCGACCAGGCCCATGGGCAACTCCCAGGCCCACGAGTCCGTGATGAAGCGGTGGCGCCACATCATCAGGACCTCTTGGCGATCGTTGACTACGGCAGCCACGGCCAGATGGCGAAGCTTGACGACGTGGTACTCCCACCGGCGCCCGTCCGGCTGCTCCACATCGGTCAACCACAGGTTCACCCAAGGGTTCTCGTAGATCGGACGTTCCCCGTGGATCTTCCACTGCATGGCTACGGCCCCTCTCGATCGGTCTCCAGGATCGCAGACTGGTTGAGGGGGGGACGCAGGTTCGGCCGATTTCGCGTCAGCTTGACGAGATGGGCGCCAGGGCTCGCCTTGGTGGCCTCGGCTTGAAAGGGTGCCCGCCGTGGGCGTCGAATGGCTCCACTGTGAGCAGTGGTGCCCTTCGACATCGTGCCTGGTGAGGCGCTGGCGGAGGATACGAGATTCGAACTCGTGAGGGGTTGCCCCCAAACCGCTTTCCAAATCTGTTGGTGACGGCCCCGCGCGATGCCGGACCGTCTCCACCTGGTGCAGCCATCTGATCCGTAGCTCTATCTGGATCGGTCGGTGGCGGTCATACCCGTCACTTCGTGGCCCTGGAGGGACGCTGCCGGGCGGGGGCGGTGGCTGGGTGGTACTGCGCTGCTGTACCACCCGGCCAGGGACACGGTCGACGGCGTGATTGTGCTCGGCATCCTGCTGCGTCGATGGCCCGGTTGATCGGTCGGCATCCGCCGGTAGGGCGAACTCCACGCCATCGCAATTTCTTTGGCCTCACAGGTGCTACTTGCGTTGATATAGGTAGTTTCTGTGGTCAAGTGACGATACATCACGATTCTGTGAGATCTCGTCGCGCGTACAGCGGCCTGTGGCCTGACCAGAGCTCACCTCAGCCGCCAGGAAGCCTGGCGATGAGGTCAACGGTGACAAGGAAGGACTCGTCCATGGCAGTGGATGCCATCCCCTCCGCTCCTCCGGGCAGGCGGCGAACATGGAGATTCAGAGCGACTATCGTCATGGTGCCCGCGACCGCGCTGCTACTGACGATGACTTTGATCTCGAACCTTGCGCGCGCAGCTGAGGCCCCCGTGGGACTGGGGACCGCCACGAGTTACGCGGTCCTGGCCGGTACAACGGTCACCAATGTGGTCGTCCCCCCGGTCCCCCCCACGGTCGTCAACGGCGACCTGGGAGTCAGCCCCGGGAACTCGGTGACGGGCTTTCCGCCCGGAATCGTCAACGGAGTGCAGCACGTCGCCGATGCCGCCGCCGTTCAGGCTCAGTCCGATCTGACCATCGCCTACAACGACGCGGCCAGCAGGGCAACCAACACCAACCTGACTTCCCCGGGCAACATCGGCGGACTCACGCTGGTTCCCGGCGTCTACAACGCTTCGTCGTCGCTGAATCTCACCGGGACTGTCACTCTCGACGCCAAGGGTGACCCGAACGCCGTCTTCATCTTCAAGATCGCCTCCACTCTGATCACGGCCCCGGCGAGCAACGTCCTGCTCGTCAATGGAGCGCAGGCCTGCAACGTGTTCTGGCAGGTGGGGAGCTCCGCCACCCTCGACACCAATTCCTTCTTCAAGGGCAACATCCTGGCCCTGACGTCCATCACGGTGAACACCAACGCGGCGATCGAGGGCCGGGCGCTGGCGCGTAATGGCGCGGTCACGCTGGACCACAACGTCATCACGAGGGCGGTTTGCATGACAGGCCCGGCCGGGCCTCCTGGTCCGACCGGACCCGCCGGGCCCTCCGGGCCTGCCGGACCGACCGGACCCGCCGGACCTTCTGGGCCTGCTGGTCCGACCGGACCCGCCGGACCCACTGGCCCCTCTGGGCCTGCCGGACCGACCGGACCTGCTGGGCCCTCTGGGCCTCCCGGACCCTCTGGGCCTCCCGGACCGAAGGGAGACAAGGGTCCGAAGGGTGATAGGGGAGACAGGGGTCCGTGGGGTCATAAGGGTCCGAAGGGCGATAGGGGAGACAGGGGCCCGAAGGGGCATAAGGGAGACAGAGGCCCTAAGGGTCATAAGGGCGACAAGGGATCGTGGGGTAACGGCTACAAGGGCGGCAGTCACAAGGCTGGATAACATCCGCTCGTTCTCATGGCTGTATTGCAACGTCGGCGGCTTCTGAGAAGCAAAGCCTCACGGTCATGAGGAATCTGCGCCCCTGGATACAAGGCGGATTCAAAAGATCGTCGCAACACGTGATCATTGACGTGTGGTGGCGAGCAGTTTATGCAGACGCTCGGCTGGGGTTTCCCAGTCGAGCGTCTTGCGTGGGCTCCTGTTGAGTTCGGCTGCGACGGTGTCCAGGTGCTCGCGGTCGTGCACCGAAAGGTCGGTGCCCTTAGGGAAGTACTGCCGCAGCAGTCCGTTGGTGTTTCGTTCGAGCCGCGCTGCCAGGGACTGGCCGGGTCGCAGAAGTAGACCGGTTGCTGGGTCTTCTCTGCGCTCTTACTCCACGGAGACCGCGGGAGGGCGCGGGCGCAGGGCTCAGCCGGGCCTTTCTCTCTGGGGATGCCGACAATGCCGGCACAGCCCTAGGCCCACCCGCGTCGGCCCGGGGCCGCGGACCGGGTGCTGATGATCGGCGCAGTGGGCATGGGGCGCGGAACAGGCCAGTGGACCCCGTGTGGACCATGCCCCCGCGAGACGCTCCGGGCCGGGTAGGCTGTACCCGCTCCGCCCCTGGTGGGCGGGGCCGAGGTGGGTTGCCCGAGCGGCCTAAGGGAACGGTCTTGAAAACCGTCGTGGCAGCGATGTCACCGTGGGTTCAAATCCCACACCCACCGCAGGTGAACGGCCCCTGACCAGGTGAATCGGTCGGGGGCCGCTCTCATGTGCGGTGTCCGTCAACCTCCGTGGTTCCACGTCAGTTACCGGTGGATCGGGCACGGCGGGGGCACGGCAGGGGTACGGCATCTTCTGATCCGTAGCTCTGTGTGGATCGGTTGCTGAGGGCATCGCCCCAGTTCTGATCGACCATGCCGCGGACGTGTCGGCCGAACATGAACACAGGGCACAAGGTGGACGCTCTCAGGAGTTCTCACTGAGGTCGTTGGCGAAGGACACAGAACTCGTTGCCTTCGGGGTCTGCCATGACAACCCACGACTGGTCACCCTGACCAATGTCAACACGCTGCGCGCCATGAGCCTCGAGGCGAGCCACCTCGGCGTCCTGATCATCAGGCACGAAGTCGAGATGCAGTCGGCTCTTGGCCTTCTTGCTCTCATTGAGCCGGACGAACTCCAACCCCGGCCGGCGATCCGGCTCCGGGCGGATCGCGAACTCCACATCGGAGGAGTGGACCACAACCCAACCAAGAGCCTCGGCCCACCACTGCCCCAGGGCCTCTGGATCTGCCGAGTGAACAATTACGTTTTGCCATTCCAAGGTCATCAGCCGAGCCTAGGCGTACCGGGGCTTCGCGGACAGGCGCTTGAAGCGCTTAAGGGGAGCCGCGCAGCGGCTGATTGGTAGGTCGGCCGATCCCCCGCCGCGGCATCGTTCTTGACCGTGGCGGGCTCCGTCCGGTGCTCGACTTTTGGCCCTGGCCTGGCCCTGGTCCTGTTCCTGGTCCTATCCATGTGTGGGCGGACGTCGGCGCAGCCGGGAAGCCCCGCGGAGCGGAGCGCGGCCGGGTGCTTGCGGAGCTTCGGGGCACCCCTTCGGCAGGCCCGCGACGGCTCACAGTTCGAAGTCCTGGGCGGCCTCCTCCCAGGGGGTGGCGCGCAGGGCCGGATCGGCGGTGTGGCCGGACGGGATGTCGGTGGTGGCCTGGAACCACGCGACCGCGAGGGCCGAGCGGTGCAGGACGGGGTCGACGGCGGGGTCGACCGCGCTGGACAGGAAGAGGCCGACGCAGGTCACGGCGGGGAGCAGTTCGACCGGACCGAAGCCGCCGGCGGGCAGGTCCGGATGGTCTCGGTGGGGTGTGACGAGGTGCGTCGGGGTGGTGGGGAACGCCGCCGCGGTGCGCCGGGCCAGGCCGTCGACGATGCGGTCGTTCCAGCGCTTGAAGGGATAGCCCTCGAGCATTCCGCCGTAGGTCGAGGTGAGACGCAGGTCGGATATCGCGACGGTTCTGCCCGAGGTGAGGGTGACGCGGGTCAGTGCCATGGCCCGCAGCCTAGGGACGGGCGGTTCGTGGTGTCGTGCCGTTTTCCGGTGGTCCGGGGCGTGGGAACGTCATCCGGGACGCCGAGGCGATCGTCGAGCGGGCCTCGCGTTCGGTGAGGCCGGCGCGGACGGCGGCCTCGACGAGTGCGGTGGTCAGCTCCGGGCCGATGCCGTTCTCGTAGGCGCGGCAGGCGGCCCAGAAGAGGCGGGTGTTGCGCTGGCCCTCGTGGGCGGCGAGCACGAACTGGACCAGCCCCTGGCCGTGTTGGCCGGTCGCAGGGGGCGCGCGGTGGTGTGTGCGGGGCGGGGGCGTGAGCAGGCGCAGGAGTTCGCGCGGACAGGGCGCCGGCGCCAACTGGGCGGTGCCCGGGGCCGTTCCGTACACGCCGTGCTCGGTGCGGGAGCCGGGGCCGACCAGGTAGCCGCCGGCGCCGCGGATGTCGATGCCCGGGGCCAGTCGGCTCGCCGAGTTGGGGACGACCACGTCGGGCGGTCCGGTCAGCCACAGGTGACGGCCGCCGCTCGGGGTCAGCACGACCACCGTCTCCGGGATCGTGAACAGGTGGCGCAGGGCCAGTTCGCGCAGGGCGGCCGAGGAGTCCGTACCGGATTTGGTGTCGAGGTCGATGCCGATGAGGCGGTGCGGGTCGAGGCCGCAGGCGATGCCGTAGCCGGTCGCCCAGGGCGCGGCGGCGAAGAGCGCGCGGATGCGGCGGGGGTCGGTGGAGGCGTCGTACACGCCGTGTCCGAAGCGGCCGCATTCGCCGTGGCAGGGAGGGGACGTCGGGTCGGGATCGGGGTCGTCGCGGTGGGGGGAGCGCAGGGCCGGGAGCTTCGTGCGGGACAGCGGGATCACCGCGAGGCCGCGTTCGGCGGCGGACAGGGCGTGGGCCAGGGCCAGGGTCGTGGCCTGCCGGTCGATGGTGGCCATGCCTCCATGTTCGTACGAGTGTTCGAAAAAGGGAAGGGCCTGCCGGGCGCGGGGGTGTCGAGAAGGGGATTTAGGGAGGATTGGCCAAAAAGTGGCGGAACGGTTCCCCTCTTGGGGCGCCCGGGGTCGAGCTGTCCGATCCGGTCTGAGCTGGGGTTTCTTGTCATGAAGAGGGTTTATCGACATGTACTCACGCTTGAGGGCGAATCACGGCTTCCGGGGTGGTTCGCCGGGGATTCGGTGGGCAACTCTGGACTCGCGACGTCGTGAGCAGCGCCGGGGCGGTCGGCCAACCGCCTTGGAACGAGCAGTACTTCCCGGTTCGCGCCGGTCCGTACATCCGGTTCTTGGAGGAATTCACATGGCAAGCATCCGTACCGCCCGTGTTCTCGCCGCCGTCTCGGCCCTGCCCCTCGCCGCCGCCCTCTTCACGGGTGTCGCCGCGGCGGACAACGGCGCATTCGCGGACGACGGATCGAACGCGGGCGTGGCAACCGTCAGCGGCAGCGGGGTCGGACACAACAACAGCGGCAACTCCTCCACCACGCAACAGCAGGCGGTCGGCTCCGGGGCCTCGAACCAGAGCAACACGGCTCAGGTCAAGAACTCCGCGTTCACGGCCATCGACCAGTCGCACACCGTCATCAACTTCACCAACCTCTGGTGAGCCGGGGCCGATTCGCCCGCTCTCGACGGGCTCATCGGCCTTGAAGCACCGTGTGGGGTGCTCTGGGGGTGGAAATGCGTCTGCGCGACGGCACTTCGGTGCCGTCGCGCAGACGTTTTCGCGCGTCCCTCCTCGGCGGTCCCCTCCCGTCGTGACCTTGACAGCTTCCCTTATCTGACGGACAGTCAGAAGACCTTGTTCGTACGAGGTCCGGGAGGGCCGCCGCCGTGCACCTCGCCCCCACCGAGCGCCAGCAACGGCTGCGCGCCGAACTGCGTACGTACTTCCGGGACCTGATGCCCGACGGTCCCCCGCCCGCCGACGACCCCGGCAGGCAGCGCGCGCTGCTGCGCCGCATCGGCGCCGACGGACTGCTCGGCATCGGCTGGCCCGTCGCGTACGGAGGCCAAGGGCGCGGAGCCGACGAGCAGTTCGTGTTCTTCGACGAGGCGAACCGGGCCGGAGCGCCGGTGTCGATGGTCACGCTGAACACCGTCGGACCGACCCTCATGAAGTACGGGAGCGAGGCGCAGAAGGAGTACTTCCTGCCGCGCGTCCTCAGCGGCGACCTCGTCTTCGCGATCGGGTACTCGGAGCCCTCGGCGGGCACGGACCTGGCCTCGCTGCGCACCCGCGCCGTGCGGGAGGGCGAGTCCTGGCTGATCGACGGGCAGAAGATTTTCACGTCCAACGCCCAGCACGCCGACTGGATCTGGCTCGCCTGCCGCACCGACCCCGACGCGCCCAAGCACCGGGGCATCTCGATCGTCCTCGTGCCCACGGACGCGCCGGGTTTCTCGTGGACACCGATCGAGACGGTGGGCGGCCTGACCACCACGGCCACGTACTACGACGGCATCCGCGTCCCCTCCTCGAACCTCGTCGGCGAGGAGAACGGCGGCTGGGAGCTCATCACCAACCAGCTCAACCACGAGCGGGTCGCCCTCGCCGCGATCGGCATGCAGGCCGAGGACTTCTACGCGGCCGCGCTGCGGGCGGCACGCACCCCCGATCCGGTGACGGGGCGTCGTCGGGTTGACGAGCCCTGGGTGCGTTTTCGGCTGGCCGAAGTGCATGCCCGGCTGGCGGCATCGCGCCTGCTCAACTGGCGTTTGGTGGGGGATGTCGGGGCCGGCCGACTGGCCCCGGGCGACGCGAGCGGCGTGAAGGTCGCGGGAACGGAATCGGCGGTCGCTTCGTACCGAATGTGTCAGGAAGTCGTGGGTGCGCAGGCGCTGGTGCGCTCCGGTTCGCCGGGTGTGTTCGGGGACGGCGAGCTGGAGCGGATGAACAGGGCGGCGCAGATCAACACGTTCGGGGGCGGGGTGAGCGAGGTGCAGCGGGAGATCGTGGCGACCATGCGGCTCGGGATGACGAGGGGGCGGCGGTGAGCGACGGGGCGGCCGAGCTGGAGGCGCGGCTCAAGGCGTACGAAGGGCGTGCGGCCGCCGTCGCGGGCGTGGGCAAGGACCCGGTCAACGAGCCGATGATCCGGCACTGGTGCGAGGCGATGGGCGACACCAACGCGGCGTACACGGGTCCGGACGCCGTGGCGCCGCCCACCATGCTCCAGGCATGGACGATGGGCGGCCTGTCCGGGCACGAGGGCCGCTCGGACGCGTACGACGAGCTGCTCGGCCTGCTCGACGAGGCCGGCTGCACCTCCGTGGTCGCCACCGACTGCGAGCAGGAGTACCTGCGCCCGCTGCGGCCCGGCGACGAGATCACCTTCGACGCGGTGATCGAGTCGGTCTCCGAGCGCAAGACCACCAAGCTGGGCACCGGGCACTTCGTCACGACACGGATGGACGTACGGGCGAACGGGGAGCCGGCGGGGACGCACCGGTTCCGGATCCTCAAGTACGCCCCGGCGCGCACCAGGTCCAAGGCGGCCCGGCCACGACCGGTCGTCAACCGGGACAACGCCGGGTTCTGGGAGGGCGTCGGCCGGCACCAGCTGCTGATCCAGCGGTGCGGCGGCTGCGGGACGCTGCGGTTTCCCTGGCTGCCGGGGTGCGGCGCGTGTGGCTCCCCGGAGTGGGACACGGTCGAGGCGAGCGGAGAGGGGACGGTCTACTCGTACGTTGTCATGCACCACCCGCCGTTCTCCGCCTTCGACCCTCCGTACGCCGTGGGCCTGATCGAGCTGGCCGAGGGCGTCCGGATCGTCAGCAACGTCATCGGGGTGCCGTACGACAAGGTGCGGATCGGGATGCCCGTGCGGCTCCGGTTCGAGCGGTACGACGAGGAGCTGGTGCTGCCGATCTTCCGGGCCGGTGCGGAGGGGGGACGCTGACATGGACTTCACGCCCACCGAGGAGCAGGCGGCCGCCCGCGACCTGGCCGCGCGGATCTTCGGCGACCTCTCCACCCCGGAGCGGCTCGCCTCCCTCGATCTCTCGGCTTCGTTCGAGCAGGGGGGACCCCCATCCGGCACCGGCAGCGACGCCGAGACTTGGAAGGCGCTGTGCGCGGCCGGGCTGGTGGCGGCCGTCGCGGACACGGGGCTCCTCGGCCTGGTGCTGCTCCTGGAGGAGCAGGGGCGGACCACGGCCCAGGTGCCGTTCGCGGCGAGCTGTGTGTACGGACTGCTGGCGGTGTCCGCCCACGGATCACCGGAGCAGCGGGAGCGGCTGCTGCCGGGGATCGGGGACGGGACGGCGGTGGTGTGCGGGGCGGTCTTCGAGCCGGGGGGTGTACGGGCGGACGCGGCGGGGCGGTTGAGCGGAGTCGTCCCCGTGGTGCCGTGGCTGCGCGACGCCACCCATGTGCTCGTCGCGGACGACCGGCGCCGGTTGTGGCTCGTGCGGACCGCTGACGCGCGGTGCGCGCCGGTCGAGCTGACGGCGCCCTGGGCGGCGGGACGGCTGACGCTCGACGGGACGCCGGGGGAGCCGGTGGGCGGGACGGACGCCTACGACGACGTGCTCGCCACCGCCCGGACGGCCTTCGCGGGGCTGCAGGCCGGGGTGTGCGCCGGGTCGCTGGCACGAGCCGTGGAGCACACCAACACGCGCGAACAGTTCGGGCGTCCGCTCGCCGCCAAGCAGGGTGTCCAACTCCGGGCCGCGGACGCGTACATGGACACCGAGGCGATACGGGTGACGGCGTACGAGGCGGCGTGGCGGCGCGACGAGGGGCTCGCGTACGCGACGCACGCGCTGACCGCGGCCTGGTGGGCGTCCGAGGCGGGGCAGCGGGTCGTTCACGCGGGCCAGCATCTGCACGGAGGGACGGGCGCCGACCTGGAGCACCCGGTGCATCGGCACTTCCTGTGGGGGCGGCAGCTGGACGCGTACCTGGGGTGCGGGAGCGAAGTCCTGCAGGAACTGGGGGAGCTGATCGCGAGCGGGGAGGAGGAGACATGAGGGCCGGGGAAGGAGAGCGCGTGCGGGTCGGAGAGGGCGAGCGCGTGCGGGCTGGGGAGCGGGTGCGGGCCGGAGCGGCCGAGCGGGTGCGGGCCGGTGACGAGCTGCCGCCGCTGGAGATCGAGATCACGCGCACGCTGATCGTGGCCGGGGCGATCGCGTCCCGGGACTACCAGGACGTGCACCACGACGCCGAGCTGGCACGGCACAGGGGCTCCCCCGACGTCTTCATGAACATCCTGACCACCAACGGCCTCGTCGGGCGGTACATCACGGACCACTTCGGACCGGACGCCGCCCTCCGCAAGGTGGCCATACGGCTGGGGGCGCCCAACTACCCGGGCGACACGATGGTGTTGACCGGCAGGGTCGAAGAGGTCGAGGGCGACACCGCGACCGTGCGCGTCGTCGGGGCGAACGGCATCGGCAGACATGTGACCGGGACCGTGACGGTCACCCTGCCGCCCGGAGGCGCCTCGTGAGCGTACGCACGAGGGACCGGCTCGGCGGCCGGGCGGCGATCGTCGGGATCGGGGCCACCGAGTTCTCCAAGGACTCCGGGCGCAGCGAGCTGACGCTCGCCGCGGAGGCGGTGCGGGCGGCGCTCGACGACGCGGGGCTGACAGCGGCCGAGGTGGACGGGATGGTCACGTTCACCATGGACACCAGCCCGGAGATCACCGTCGCCCAGGCGGCCGGGATCGGCGAGCTGTCCTTCTTCTCCCGGGTGCACTACGGAGGCGGCGCGGCCTGCGCGACCGTCCAGCAGGCGGCGCTCGCGGTGGCGACCGGGGTGGCCGAGGTCGTCGTCTGCTACCGGGCGTTCAACGAGCGGTCGGGGCGGAGATTCGGAGCAGGGGTGCAGCAGCGGGAGCCGTCGGCCGAGGGCGTCGCGTTGGGCTGGGCCCTGCCGTTCGGGCTGCTCACCCCGGCGTCCTGGGTGGCGATGGCGGCCCAGCGGTATCTGCACACCTACGGACTGACGCCCGAGGCCTTCGGTCACGTCGCCGTGGTGGACCGCAAGTACGCGGCGACGAACCCGGCGGCGTACTTCCACGGCAGACCGATCACCCTCGCCGAACACGCGGCCTCGCGATGGATCGTGGAGCCGCTGCGACTGCTGGACTGCTGCCAGGAGACGGACGGCGGCCAGGCGCTGGTCGTCACCTCCGTGGAGCGTGCCCGGGACCTTCCGCATCCGCCCGCGGTGATCACGGCGGCGGCCCAGGGCGCGGGCCGGGCGCAGGAGCAGATGACGAGTTTCTACCGGGACGAGCTGACCGGGCTGCCGGAGATGGGGGTCGTGGCGCGCCAGCTGTGGCGGACCTCGGGGCTGTCCCCCACGGACATCGACGTGGGCATCCTGTACGACCACTTCACGCCGTTCGTGCTGATGCAGTTGGAGGAGTTCGGGTTCTGCAAGCCGGGGGAGGCCGCGGACTTCGTCGCCGAGGAGCGGCTGCGGCTGAACACCCACGGGGGGCAACTCGGGGAGGCGTATCTGCACGGGATGAACGGGGTGGCGGAGGCCGTACGCCAACTGCGCGGCACGTCCGTGAACCAGATACCGGGCGCCGGTCGCACCCTGGTCACCGCGGGCACCGGGGTCCCCACGTCGGGGTTGATCCTGGGGGCGGACGGGGGATGAGTACGCTGTGGGGCTCGCCCCGCTCTCCCCACTCGCCCCGCGTCGCGGAGCCCCCGGGGCCCCTCGGGGACATCCCGGGTAGTACGGCGGCAGCCGCCGTACTACGGCCGTACGGGTCTCTCAGGGGTGAACCCTCAGGGTGCAGGCGCCGCTCGTCCACCCTCAGGAGGTGGGGCCAGCCCCCCTCCTACAACCTGAGGGGGACACCTCTTCGGGACCTGCGGCCGATCCGAAAAGGTAGGGGTCACTCCTAGCGTGGAGCCATGACCTCACTCGTCTGCACCAGCGGTTCGAACGGCGGGACACGGACCCTTCCGTATCCGTCGTTCTCGTCGTACATGAAGGCCCGCCAGCCGGTGCTGCTGCGTACCGCCCGCTCGCTGACCGCGAACCCGAGCGACGCCGAGGACCTGCTGCAGACCGCGCTGGCCAAGACCTACGTCGCGTGGGAGCGGATCGAGGACCACCGCGCGCTCGACGGCTACGTACGGCGTGCGCTGTTGAACACCCGGACCTCGCAGTGGCGCAAGCGCAAGGTCGACGAGTTCGTGTGCGACGAGCTCCCGGAGCCGGAGGACGTTCCCGCCGGGGACCCGGCCGAGCAGCAGGCGCTGCACGACGCGATGTGGCGCGCGATCATGAAGCTCCCGGCGCGGCAGCGGGCCATGGTTGTCCTGCGGTACTACGAGGACCTGAGCGAGGCTCAGACCGCGGAGGTGCTCGGCGTCTCGGTCGGCACGGTCAAGTCGGCGGTGTCACGGGCGTTGGGCAAGCTGCGCGAGGACCCGGAGCTGGAACCCGTGCGCTGACCTTCGGCAGATCCGGGCCGAACGGCCCCTGCGGAAAAGTTCCCGTCCGAACCGAACGGCCCCTGTGACCTGATCGATCGTCCGGAGCTAGTGACATACCGCGTGGTATGTGCGCAGAATCAGCGCATCCCTTACCGCCTCGTAGGCAATGTCGCCCCGGGAGGACGCCGTGCTGAGCACGATGCAGGACGTACCGCTGCTGATCTCGAGGATCCTGACCCACGGGTCGGCGATCCATGGCACCTCGCAGGTGATCACCTGGACGGGTGAGGGAGAGCCGCAGCGCCGTTCCTACGCCGAGATCGGCGACCGGGCCGCCCAACTCGCGCACGCGCTGCGCGAGGACCTCGGTGTCGAGGACGACGACCGTGTGGCGACGCTGATGTGGAACAACGCCGAGCATGTCGAGGCGTACTTCGGTATCCCCTCCATGGGCGCGGTCCTGCACACGCTCAACCTCCGCCTCCCCGCGGAACAACTCGTCTTCATCGTCAACCACGCCGCCGACCGCGTGATCATCGCCAACGGCTCGCTGCTCCCGCTGCTCGCGCCGCTGCTCCCCCATCTGCCGACGGTCGAGCACGTGGTCGTCTCGGGCCCCGGTGACCGTTCGCTGTTCGAGGGCGCGAGCGTCCAGGTGCACGAATACGACGAGTTGATCGCGGGCAAGCCGACCACGTACGACTGGCCGGAGCTGGACGAGCGTGCCGCCGCGGCCATGTGTTACACCTCCGGCACCACCGGCGACCCCAAGGGCGTCATCTACTCCCACCGTTCGATCTACCTGCACTCCATGCAGGTCAACATGGCCCAGTCGATGGGGCTCACCGACCAGGACACCTCGCTCGTGGTGGTCCCCCAGTTCCACGTCAACGCCTGGGGCCTTCCGCACGCCACGTTCATGACCGGCGTCAACCTCCTCATGCCGGACCGTTTCCTCCAGCCCGCGCCGCTCGCCGAGATGATCGAGTCCGAGCGGCCCACGCACGCCGCGGCCGTCCCCACCATCTGGCAGGGCCTGCTCGGCGAACTGCACGCCAAGCCCCGGGACGTCTCCTCGCTCACCCAGGTCACCATCGGCGGCTCGGCCTGCCCGCCCTCCCTCATGGAGGCCTTCGACAAGCTGGGCATGCGCGTCTGCCACGCCTGGGGCATGACGGAGACCTCCCCGCTGGGCACGATCGCCCGGCCGCCGGCCAGTGTCGTCGGCACGGCCGAGGAGTTCGCCTACCGCCTCACCCAGGGCCGCTTCCCGGCCGGCGTGGAGGCCCGACTCACCGGCCCCGGCGGCGAACGTCTCCCCTGGGACGGCGAGTCCGCGGGCGAGCTGGAGGTGCGCGGCCCCTGGATCGCGGGCGCGTACTACGGCGGCCAGGGCGCCGAACCGGTTCGCCCCGCCGACAAGTTCAGCGAGGACGGCTGGCTCAAGACCGGCGACGTCGGCACGATCAGCCACGACGGCTTCCTGACCCTCACCGACCGCGCCAAGGACGTCATCAAGTCGGGCGGCGAGTGGATCTCCTCCGTCGACCTGGAGAACGCGCTGATGTCCCACCCGGCCGTCGCCGAGGCCGCCGTCGTCGCCGTCCCCGACGACAAGTGGGGCGAGCGCCCCCTCGCCACGGTCGTCCTGAGGGAGGGCGCCACCGCCGACTTCGTGTCGCTGCGCACCTTCCTCGCCGAGGAGGGCAAGATCGCCAAGTGGCAGCTCCCCGAGCGCTGGACGATCATCGAGTCGGTTCCGAAGACGAGCGTCGGCAAGTTCGACAAGAAGGTGCTGCGCAGGCAGTACGCGGAGGGCACGCTGGACGTCACCCAGCTCTGAGGTCCTCGGCGGCAGAATGACGGTTGGGGTGCTGTTTCACGTGAAACAGCACCCCAACCGTCTTATGTGTGAACCCGGTTCGAGGCCCGCAGCGCAGCGGGTCAGTTCGTGCCGATGCGCGCCAGCAGATCCACGATCCGGTCCTGCACCTCGGCGCTCGTCGAACGCTCGGCGAGGAACAGGACCGTCTCACCCGCGGCGAGGCGCGGCAGTTCGGCCTGGTCGACAGCCGCGGTGTAGACGACGAGCGGGGTGCGGTTCAACTGTCCGTTCGCCCGCAGCCAGTCCACGATCCCGGCGTGCCGACGCCGTACCTGCATCAGATCCATCACGACCAGGTTCGGCCGCATCTGAGAGGCCAGCGTGACGGCGTCCGCGTCCGTGGACGCCCGCGCCACCTGCATTCCGCGCCGCTCCAGCGTCGAGGTCAACGCCAACGCGATCTCCGCGTGCTCCTCGATGAGCAGCACACGCGGCGGGTGCTGCTCGGAGTCCCGCGGCGCGAGCGCCTTCAGGAGTACGGCGGGATCGGCGCCGTACGCCGCCTCCCGCGTCGCCTGCCCCAGTCCCGCCGTCACCAGTACCGGGACCTCGGCGGCGACGGCGGCCTGGCGCAGCGACTGCAGCGCGGTGCGGGTGATCGGACCGGTCAGCGGGTCCACGAACAGCGCGGCCGGGAACGCCGCGATCTGCGCGTCCACCTCCTCGCGCGAGTTCACGATGACCGGCCGGTAGCCGCGGTCGCTCAGCGCCTGCTGGGTCGTCACGTCGGGCGCGGGCCACACGAGGAGGCGGCGCGGGTTGTCCAGCGGCTCCGGGGGCAGCTCGTCGTCCACGGGCCGCGGCTGCGGCTGGTCGGCGACCTCGACCGCGCCACCGGGACCGTCCAGCGGCTCAGGACCCTCGTCGGCGTTCTTGTCCGGGGCTCCTATGGCGTACGACCGACCGGCGCCCTCGGTCGCTCCGGGCAGCCTCGGCCCGGGAGCCGTGGCGGTCTGCCCGGCCTGCGGGTGCGGACGCGCCGTCGTTTCGGGGCGCTCGGAGGCGGGCTCGGGGGGAGTGCCGAGCTTGCGGCGGCGGCCGGAGCCGTTGGTCTGGTGCGGGGGAGGCGTGGCGGTCTGCTGTGCCTGCGCCTGGGCCTGGGCCGGTACGGCCCCCGGCTGGTTCGGCGCCGACTGACGGCTGAACGGCACGCCCTGCCCGAGCGTCCGCACGCTGAACGCGCGCCCCTGCGTCGAGTTGGGGTCGATCGGCGCGGCGGCCTCGGCGGGCAGCGGCTGCC
>LRTP01000817.1 GCA_001550305.1 Streptomyces diastatochromogenes | reverse complement strand
GGGGCTGCCGATCGGCGGGGTGCGCCCGGCTGCGTTCATCTTGACGGCGGTGAAGCCGGCCTCCACCTGGGCGGTGACCTCCTCCTTGAGCCGCGCGGGTTCGTCGCCGCCGACCCAGGCGTACACCCGGACGGTGTCGCGGACCGGGCCGCCGAGCAGGGTGTGCACCGGCACCCCGAGGGCGCGGCCCGCGATGTCCCACAGGGCCTGGTCGATGCCGGCGACGGCGCTGGAGAGGATCGGGCCGCCCCGGTAGAAGCCGCCCTTGCTCAGCACCTGCCAGTGGTCCTGGATGCGCAGCGGGTCCTGGCCCACCAGGTACTCGGCCAGCACCTCGACGGCCGACCGGACCACCTCGGCCCGGCCCTCCACCACCGGCTCGCCCCAGCCGACGACGCCGTCGTCGGTCTCGATGCGGCAGAACAGCCACCGGGGCGGGACGAGAAAGGTCTCGACGCGCGCGATCTTCACTGTGCCTGGCCGTCCTTCTCGTCGATGGAGCCGTCCGTGCCCTCGGGCGTGGACGGGCCGCTGAGTTTGTCGAGGTCGCGCGTCGCCTGGTCGAGCAGGGCGCGCATGGCGTGTTCCGCGCCGTCGGGGTCCCGGGCGCGCACGGCGTCGAGGACGGCTCGGTGGCTGGGGACCGGGTCCTCACTGTGGGGGGCGCTGTGCACGAGCCGGTCGCGCTGGGCCAGGCCCGACTCGATGACCATCTCCATGCGTTCCAGCAGTTCGTTGTGGGTGGCCGCGAGCAGCGCCCGGTGGAAGGCGAGGTCGGCCTCGACGGCGTCGCTCGCGCCGCCCTCCTGACCCATCGCGGTCAGCGCCGCCTCCAACGCCTCGAGGTCGGCGTCGGTGCGGCGAGCCGCGGCCAGCCGCACGGCGGCGGGTTCGATGATGCCGCGGACCTCGCCGAGGTTGCGGAGCAGCGCGGGGTCGGCGCCGGTGCCGTCGCTCTCGGAGAACTGCCAGCGCAGTACGTCGGCGTCGAGCAGGTTCCAGTCGGAGCGGGGCCGCACGAACGTGCCGCGCTTCTGCCGGGCGTCGACCATGCCCTTGGCCGCGAGCACCTTGAGCGATTCGCGCAGGGCGGTCAGGCTGACGTCCAGTTCGCTCTGCAGGGCCGCCATGTCGAGCGTCGCTCCCTCGGGGATCTCGCCGCTGAGCACCCGGCGGGCAAGGGTCTCCACGGTCTGGCCGTGCACTCCGCGGCGCGCGTATGGCGTCATGTGTTTGCCTTTCTTGCTGATCGGTCGGTGGCTGGAGCGGTCGGTCCCGTCACGCGGAGGCCTTGCTGACGCTCCAGCCGCCGTCCACGAGCAGGCTCGATCCGGTGATGTAGGAGGCTTCGTCGGCGGCGAGGAAGGCGACGGCGGCGGCGACCTCCTCGGGGGTGCCGAAGCGACGGGCCGCGGTCTCGGCGACGCTGAGCTCGCGCTCGGCCTGCGGGACCCGGTCCCAGGCGGCGGTCAGGATCGGTCCCGGCAGCACGGCGTTGACGCGAACATCGGGGCCGTACTCGACGGCGAGCTGACCGCACAGCGACAGCAGCGCTCCCTTGCTCGCCGCGTACGCCGGGTGGCCGGGGATCCCCCGGTGTGCGTGGACGGAGGAGACGAGCACCACGGCCCCCTGGTGCTCACGCAGGTCGGGCAGTGTGGCCTTGACCCCCAGGAAGGCGCCGGTGAGGTTGACCGAGAGCTGCCGTTCCCAGGAGGCGAGGCTGGTCTCGTGGGCCGGTGCGACGGCCACTGTGTACGCGTTGCTGACCAGGACGCCCACGGGCCCGAAGCTGTGGGCGGCGGTGATCACTCGCCGCCAGTCGTCCTCGCTCGCGACGTCGGCGGCGACGAAGAGGGTCCGGGCCCCGTCCTTGCGCAGCCGCTCGGCGGCTTCCTCGCCGCGTTCGGCGGCGATGTCGACCAGGACGACGGCCGCGCCCTCCGCGGCGAGGCG
>LRTP01000816.1 GCA_001550305.1 Streptomyces diastatochromogenes | reverse complement strand
CGCCGGGCGGCGGAGCCTGCGGCGCGCCGAACCCGCCCGGCGGAGGGTCCTGGGGGGCTCCGAACCCACCCGGCGGAGGGTCCTGGGGCGCGCCGAAGCCACCCTGTGGGGGCTGGTTCGGCGGTGGTGGGGGCGGCGGCTGGCTCATGACGTGTCTACCTCGGATGCGGATGCGTTGGGGACGGAGATGCGGGCGACGAAGACGGTGGCGAACGGGGCGAAGGTGGCGTGAGCGTGCGTCACTTGCCGTAGGCCAGCATCAACTTCTCCTTCGACTGGTCGTTGCCCGTCAGCCGGGTGGTGGAGAGGTAGAAGCGCCCGTCCACGTAGTCGACCGCCTTCGAGAAGAAGCCGTTCTCGACCGACGCCGTGCCCTGCGGGTTCTGCAGCAGCTTGGTGGGCCGGTGACTGCTTCCGGTCGTGGGGATCGACACGATCTGCCCACCGGCGTCGTACGACGGCTCGACGTATGCGATCAACCGCGTGCCGTCCGTCTTCAGCGGCAGCATCGACTCGTCGGCCGGGGACTTGACGCGCCACTTCTCCTTGCCGGTCGACAGGTCGAAGGCGACGATCTCGTTGGCGCCGCTCTTCGCCTCGGTCGGCAGATAGAGCGTGTTCGCGTCGGCGGCGGTGCCGAAACAGCCCGTCAGATCGCGGTCGAGGATGGCGAAACCGCACTCGGGCCTGAAGGCGTCGCTGCTCTTGAGCTGCGAACGGACGGCACCGTTGTCCTTGAACGTGGTGACGTTGACCTTCTTCTGGTCCTTGTTCGTCATGTAGATGACGACGGGGTCGACGGAATACGTGCGCTCGACCGTCCAGCCCTTGGGGATCTTCGTGGTCCACTTGGCCTTGCCGGTGGCCGGGTCCAGCTGCTGCACCTCGTCGTGCTCGGTGTCGGTGGCGGCACCGCAGGAGGCGACGGACAGCAGCTTGGCGCCGCCCGCGAACGCGGCCGGGTAACAGGCCTGGCCGTAGTTCGTCTTGTCCCAGAGCTTCTTGCCGCTGGTGATGTCGTACGCCGTGCCGGACTGCGAACGACCGACCATCAGCGTCTTGCCGGTGACCGACAGTTCGATGGTGAGCGTGCTGTCGAAGAGCGCTCCGTCGGCGACCTTGCCGCTCCAGCCCTTGGCACCGGTGCCGAGGTCTATCTGCTGGAGCTGGTTGCACTTGGCGTTGTCGCCGGCACCGCTCTTGTACGCCACGACGACCTTGTCGTCGGACGTCTTCTGCGGGGTGACCGCGCAGATCGGCTGCGGGAACGTGATCGGGTCCCAAGCGGGCTTGCCGTCCCCGACGTTGTACGCGAACACCTGCTTGTACGCGGCCTTCACCGCCGCCTTGTCGGTGATCCACAGGCCGGGGGCGTCGGCGCCGGAACCGGGGGCGTCGGGTGCCTGCTTGTACCAGAGCACCTTCGCCTCACCGGCCTGGCGGCCCGCGTTGAGGTTCTCGGGGTCCCCGCCACCGTTGCCGCTGCCGTCACCGGGGTTGACCGGATCGGCGGAGGAGGAGGCCTTCCCGCCCTTGCTGTCCTGGGCGACCGGCTTCTTGCCGTCGCCGCCCCCGCCGCTGACGGCCCAGACCGTCCCGCCGACGACGAGCAGCGCGGCCACGGCGGCGCCGACGACCATGGCCGGGCGGCCCTTGAAGGGGCTCTTGGAACCACCGGGAGGAGGCGGCGGGGTACCCGGGCCGCCGGGATACTGCGCCTGGCCCGGATAGCCGTACCCGGACCCGTATCCGGGCTGCTGACCGTATGCGGGCTGCTGACCGTACGGGCCGGGCTGCGCGTACGGACCGGGCTGGGCGTACGGCCCCGGCTGGGCGTACGGCCCCGGCTGCTGCGGCGGCTGTGCGTACGGGCCGGGCTGGGCGTAGGGCCCGGGCTGCTGCGGATATCCGTAACCGGGCGCCGGCGGACCGGCGGGCGGAGGGGGCGTGCCCTGGGG
>LRTP01000815.1 GCA_001550305.1 Streptomyces diastatochromogenes | reverse complement strand
CCCGCGCGCGGGTCTGTACCACGCTGCGCGTGGTACAACCGGTGATCGGCTTCGCCGATCCCTTGACAGCGTTTCACGCTGTCTGCTATGGGCCCGCTTCGCGGGCCCTGTGATCCGCTTCGCGGATCACAGCCTTTGTCTGCCGGTCGAGGGATGGATCTTGGTTACAAACCGCCAAACGGTGCACCCCTGTGGACAACATCATTCCCGCAGGTCAACCGCCGTTTTTCGATCATTCCTGCCCTCGAACCCCTTCCGAAGTGATCACCGTAACCGCCAAAACGTGCACCCCTTTTCCACACTTCGGAAATCGAACAGAAGGGGGGAGGTGCACCACTTGGCGGTTTCGGCCCTGACCAGCGGAAACGGCTACTTCGGCCACCCTCTTATTGAAAACCGTTTCCATCGGACTGTTCGAGTAAGGAGCGCCACCAAAGTTTGAACCCTTACCGACCTCCGTGCACCCCGTGGCGGTTTCGGTCACGTGGGGAGCGTTCCCCCTGGTCAACGCCGAAACCGCCATGTGATGCACCCCTTTTCCACAAGTCGGACCCGGTGGCGAAACCCGCTGTGCGCCCCGTAGCGACGTCGGGGCGCGAGTGCGGACTCTACGCCGCGCGCAGCCGTTCGGCGCGGCAGACGGCCGTACGGGGCGCACAGCGGCCCCCTTGCGAGTGATCGCCACGGGTGCGATCGGACGCCGAGCGCGGGCCGGTCCGGGGTGCCTGGAGTGCACCCGTGGCGGTTTCGGCCGAGGCCCGGAAGTGCCGGCCGCCGCGCGGGATGCGACTCGCAGACTAACTTGTAACTCAACTTGTAGTTGTGCTGAAAGTTGGCTAGTGTGGGGACCGCACCAACCGCCGGGGGAACAGCCCGGCGGGCCCAACCCGGAAGGAATCGCGCATGACCACGAACGCACTCCCGATGCCCGTTGCCGAGGCACTGGCGAATGGCGCGCCCCGGAACCTGGGAGCGCTCGCCACCACCGCCACCCGTCGAGGTTGGGGCGCCATGGTCGAGCGGGACCAGGAGCGCGACGCGTGGACGCTGATCCTCGCCACCCCGTCCGACCGTCGGGCACTCCGGTACACGTGGCGCGCGGGCAAGTGGTCGGCCTCGAACGCGCACGGCTACCGCGAGACGCTCGCGTTCCACCGGTCCGAGGCCGCGGGCACCCCGGACGCCGAGGCCGCGCCGGTCAAGGTTCCGGCCGGTGACACCGAGGCCGCTACGGTCGCCGAGGCCGAGGCCGGTGTCATGGCTGCGGGTGCTGCCCTCGATGCAGTCAAGGCCGGTCGTAAGGCCGAGGACGCACTCGCCGAGGCACGGAAGCACAAGGATGCGGCCGAGGGATTCCGGCACTCGGCCGAGGTGGCGCAGGAAGCGGCCGAGGCCGCGCGCACGTGGGCCGAGGCCGAGGCCGAGGCGGACCAGGCCGAGGCGGACGCGAAGGGAGCGGCCGAGGCGGTCGCCGAGTGCAAGCGCGCTTTCCAGCGGGCACAGCGTGCGGTCACTGAGTGCCGGAAGAGTGCCGAGGCCGCTACCGGCGCCCTGTACGAAACCGAGGCGGACCGCGCTTACGAGCTCGCGAAGGATGCGCGCGAGACTGCGCGGGAAACGCTCGGCACTGCCGAGGAGGCGGCCGAGGCTGCGAAGGAGGCGGCCGAGACTGCGCGCGCCACGGCTGACGACGAGTGCATGAAGTGCGGCGAGTGGCTGTGTGCCTGCCGAGAGATCATGTGCGCGATGCTCGCGCGGTGCGGCTCCGGTGTGGCGCGCACGGTCGACGCCGAGGCGGTCCGGATTGGCGAACTGATCATGTCGGACGACGAGGAGTTCCGCGCGGCCGGTCAAATGATGCTCGGTGGCGATTGGGCCGAGGCCGAGGAGACGCTCGCGCGTGCCGAGGAGGGACCGGCCGAGGCCGAGGCACGGCGCGCGGCAGTTCGCACGGCCGAGGCCGAGGCCGAGGC
>LRTP01000814.1 GCA_001550305.1 Streptomyces diastatochromogenes | reverse complement strand
CGCCCCGGCGCCCGCCGCCACCGCCGTGCCGGCCCTGCCCCCGCGGTTCGGCCGAGGTGTCGTCGCCGTCCTTGTCGACCGGACGCCCGTTGCGCCTGTCGCTCCCGGCGCCTGGGCCGTCGGCGTGGGCCGAATCGCCGCCTGTGCGGCTGGAGCCGTTGTCTCTACTGGTGGAGCCACTGCCTTGACCGGTGGCATCGCCACCTCTGCCGCCGGAAGCTCCGCCTCCGTCGGCGGGATCGCCGTTCTCGTCGTACAGGCTGTCGTCCCAGCCCAGATCGTCGGCCTGCCGGACACGTGGTCGAGCCCCCTCCCCACGCACACCGCTTCGCGCCATCTCCCTGCCCCTCCCCACCCTGCGCCTGACAAACGGGTCCGTCCCGCGCCCGATCGGACGCGTACGTCTGGCCGGACACCCCTTGCGTCCGGCCCGGACGCCCCCGCGCCCTGTTAGACGTCTGACAGACCCGTTAGGTCATCAACTGGCGCACACTGTCTTGTCCGCCGTGGACTTGTCGACCTCGGGCGCCTTGGTCGGAGTGGTCAACGACACCCCTGCGCCCTTGAAGTCCTTGCCCAGGGTCAGCACGATCGCCGGCAGACCCTGTGAGTTCTTCTCGCTCTTGCCAGGCTTCAACGCCGAGGCGGACAGCCCCATGAGGTCCGCCAGTTTGCGCGCCTGATCGGCCTGGTCGGGGGAGTACTCCACGGTCGTCTTGCTCAGTGGTGCGGCGGCGTTACCGAGCTGACTGGACTTGGGCACGCCCTCAGTATTCTGCAGCCAGTTAAGAGTCTCCTGTGCGCTGCCGCCCGGGGCGCCGCCGTTGTAGATGTCGACGCGGATGTCGGCGGCGGCGGAACGGGTGCCCTTGAGGCGGGCCGCGACCTCGGCCTTCTCCTTCTTCTCCTTCTGCTTCACGGCGGTGAAGGAGACGTCGCTCTTGATCGCGTCGAAGACCGCGGGGGCCTGTGACTGGTTGACGACGACGGTCGCCTTGACCTTCTCGGCGGGGTTGTCGAGCACCGGCACCGTGGTGAAGGTGATGTTCTTCGTGGGCACCTTCTTCAGCTCCAGGGCCACGTCCTTGAGGGTGCTGACGTTTCCTATGCCGGTGTCCACGGTGAGCGCCTTGGTGGCGGCCTCGGCCAGGCTGATCAGCTTGGCCGGGTTGGTGAGGGTGTCGCTGGAGGACATCTTGCGCATCAGCGAGCCCAGGAACTGCTGCTGCACCTTGATGCGGTCGAGGTCGCCCTGGTTGCCGAAGCTGTGCCGGGTCCGTACGAACGCGAGAGCCTGCTCGCCCTCGACCTTGGACTTGCCCGCGGGCAGCTTGAGGTGCGACTCCTTGTCGTTGACGGCGTGTGCCACGCACACGTCGACGCCACCGACCGCGCTGGTCAGCGTCTTCACCGCGTTGAAGTCGGCCATCATGAAGTGGTCCACCGAGATCCCGGTGACCGCCTTGACCGTGCGCATGGTGCAGCCCGGGTCCCGGCCGTCCTGGCCGAGGCTCGTGTTGAAGCGGACGCTCTGCGTGCCCGGGACGACCTTCTCGCTGCCGTCCGGCTGCTTGGTCGGGCAGTCCGGCACATCGACGATCAGGTCACGCGGGATGCTCAACGCGGTCGCGTTCGTACGGTCCTTGGAGACGTGCAGCAGGATGTTGGTGTCGGCGTGCCCGACGCTGCCCTTGTCGCCGTAGCCCTCGTTGCCCTTGCCGGTGCGCTTGTCGGTGCCGATGATCAGGATGTTGAAGGCCTCGTCCTTGCTGAAGCCCTTCTTGCCCGCGCTGCCGACGTCCGTCGTGCTGACGTTGCCCTCAAGGTGCTTGAGGTAGAGATACCCCGCGGCGGAGACGGCGACCAGCACGAAGGCCATCGAGCCGCCGGTCCACAACAGTATCTTCTTCGCCTTCGACTTCTTCGGCTTCGTGCGCCCCTTGCGACGGCCCGGCGGTGGCTCGGCCGGCGCGCCACGGCGCCGCC
>LRTP01000813.1 GCA_001550305.1 Streptomyces diastatochromogenes | reverse complement strand
AGGCCGCCGCGGTGGCGCCGCTCGCGCACGCCTGGGCCGAGGGCGCGGACGACCTGGTCGGCGTCACCCCTTCGGCCCCCACCTTCGCCGAGGGCATCGCCATCCCGCGCCCGCCCCGGGCCCGCCAGATCCTGCGCGCCGTACGCGACTCCGGTGGCACGTTCCTCACGGTGACGGAGGACCAGATCCGCCACGCCCAGCGGGACTTGGCGTCACGGGGTCTGTACGTCGAGTCGACGGGAGTGGCGTGCTGGGCGGCGGTACGGGAGGGGGCACGGGAGGGGGTGCTCGGAGGACGTACGGCGGTGGTGCCGTTGTGCGGGGCGGGCGTGAAGACGGGACTGGCCCGGGAGTAGGCGCGGGGCCGGCCGTCGAAAGACAAGCCCCTCAGGGCTCCCGCGCACCACCCTGTCCCGGCCCCACGACGCCCGCCAGCCGTATTTGCTCCTCCTCCACGATGCGGCGGGCGAGGGCGCTGTCGGAGACGTCGACCGCGTCCGGGCTCTGTTCGGCGGTGTCGCTGCGGCGGGCGTAGGCGTCGAAGAGGCGGGTCTTGTTCTTGAGGATGTGCAGCAGGCGCTGGTCGACGCTGTCGGTGGCGAGGAGGCGGTGCACCTGGACGGGGCGGACCTGGCCCATCCGGTGGGCGCGGGCCACGGCCTGGTGTTCCATGGTGGGCTTGACCTGCGGTTCGCACAGGACGACCACGGACGCGGCCTGAAGGTTGAGGCCGATTCCGGCGGCCTCGATCTGGCAGAGGAGGACCGCGTGGCCGGGAGCGGCCGTGAAGTCGTCAACGAGACGCTGCCGGCGCGCGGCGGGCACGGCACCGGAGACCGGCCCGAACACGCCCTCTCCCAAGGCTTGTCGGACCAGTGCCAGCACATCGCGGAAGTAGGAGAACACCACCACCTTCAGGCCGTTCTCCGCCGCTTCGGCCACCAGTTCGCGCAGTCGCCCCAGCTTCGCGGACTTCTCCGCGTCGGCGTACGCGGCCCGGCGCATCGCCATGAAGTTCCCGTCCGCGACCGCTTTGAGGTACGCCTCCCGGTCCGCGGCGCTGAACTCCTCCCACTCGTCGACCTCCACCAGCGCGGGCAGTTCGGTGAGGACGTCGCGCTGGTTGCGGCGCAGATAGGCGGGGGCGACGGACTTGCGGAAGGCGTGCGGGCCGGCGGCCGCGGTGGTGTGCCGTAGCGCGGGGAGGAGGGCCGGCTGGAGGTAGCGGACGAGGGTGCGGAACTCCTCGACCCGGTTCTCCATGGGTGTCCCGGTGAGGAACAGGACGCGCTCGCACTGCCCCGTCCAGGCCGCGACCGCCCGGGAGCGGCGGGTGTCCGGATTCTTCACGTAGTGCGCCTCGTCGACGACCACCATCCCCGGCTTCGTGCCCTCGCCGTCCGGGGCGGGCAGCCGGTGCAGCATGTCGTACGTGGTGATCGCGACGCCCCCGCGCTCCCGCCACTCCTCGTAGGCGTCCAGCCGCTCCGCGCCGTGCACCGGCAGGGCCCGCAGTGTGCTGCGCGCGTCGATCTCGCGCGTCCAGTTGATCAGTACGCTGGCCGGGCAGACGACCAGGAAGTGACTGTGTCCGTCCGCCGCGAGATGCGCGAGTACGGCGATGGCCTGCACGGTCTTGCCGAGCCCCATCTCGTCGCCGAGGACGACCCGGCGCTGGGCGAGCGCGAACCGGGCGCCGAAGTCCTGGTAGCCGCGCAGCGAGACCCGGCGCCGGGTGTCGTCCAGCGTCTGGGCGTGCACCCGCTCGGCGACCTCCGACGGCAGGAAGCCCTCGGCGGCCGCCACGTCCGAACGGTGCTCGCAGACCTCCGCGAGCTGGCTGTAGTACTCCGCGGAGCGCAACTCGAAGTCGACCCACGCCTCGATCTCGGAGGCGGGCGTCCGCAGCAGGTCGGTCGAGGCCTGCGCGAGCAGCAGGCGTACGTCACGGGCGCCGGCGTCGGCGGTCAGCTCGCGCAGTTCGGCGACCGCGTCGAGCGCGCTCCGTCGGCGCTCCCGCCCCGCG
>LRTP01000812.1 GCA_001550305.1 Streptomyces diastatochromogenes | reverse complement strand
GCCGGGCCTGCGCAACCGGGGCCTGACCGCCGCCCAGGTACGGGGCCGCACCGAGCCGGAACCGGCACCCGCGCCCCAGCCCACGGGCTGGCCGGCGGCGGGCGCGATGTACAACCAGGTCGGCTGAGCGCTCCGCTGAAAGTGCGGTACGCCACCTGCGAGTCCGTCGTGGCTGGTCGCGCAGTTCCCCGCGCCCCTTCAGGGCGCTGCCGAACCGCAGCGGACTTCGCCGGGCCCGCTCAGGCCCTGTCCGAGGACCTGTCCGTCACGGCGTGCGCGGGGTTCAGCCCAGGTAGAAGTCCCTGCGCGCGGCCACGAACGCCTCGATCGTCCGGGCCGGCACGCCCGTGACGCGTTCGACGTCGTCGGACGTGCGGTCGTAGCGGTTTTCCCGGTGCAGTCGGGCCATCGTGGCGATGTGCTGTTCGGTGTGCGGCGGCAGGCCCGCCTTGGACAACACCTCGGTGCGCCACCGGTCCAGCGGCACGTCGACATAGGACACCGGACGCCCCAGCGCCCGTGAGAACTCCTCGGCCATCTCGTTCATGTCGACCGTGCGTGGCCCGGTCAGCTCGTAGACGTGCCCGATGTGCGGGGCCGGGTCGCGGAGCACGGTGGCGACGACGCGGGCGACGTCGTCCACGGCGATCGGCGAGGTGCGTCCGGTGCCGAACGGCAGCGCGATCGTGCCGTTGTCCCGGATCGATCGCGCCGCCAGTGTGGTGAACAGCGGATTGTCCAGGAACGCCGTCGGCCGGACGTGCACCACCGGCAGGCCCGACCAGTCGAACACCTGCTCAGACAGCCAGTGCAGCCGCTGCTGGTCCGACTCCTCGGTGCTGGTGGCGGTCATCTGCGACACCGTCATCTGGGACATGTCGACCAGGCCGTCCAGCTCCCCGTGCTCGCGCGCCACGCTGGCCACCACGGTCGCCGCGAGCAGCTGGTCCGGCGACACGGGCATCGCGAAGTACATCCGCCCGACACCCTCCAGCGCGGCGGCGACGGTCTCGGGCCGGGTCAGATCGCCGATGACGACCTCCGCGCCGAGCACACGCAACTCGGCCGCACGCGCGTCGTCGCGGCGGACCATCACCCGCGTGGGCACGTCCTGCGCGCGCAGCTGGTCGAGGACCGTGCGGCCCACGTCACCGGCGTTGGAGATGAGGACAAGATTGCTGGCAACCAACGGTCGATCTCCTTGTGAGTCGTTGACGGCGCCCATGAGATCACCTGTCCCGTCACACCACCGGAACCAAAACGCAATGGCCGCGGCCCTGTGGCCACCGCCCCTCCCGGCCTACGATCAACGCTCTTCGTCCAGGAGGGGTGGGTGCCGTGCGTCGTAGAGCCCGGATCATGATGACGATGACGGCCGCGCTGGGCCTCACGGTGGGCGTGAGCGGCTGCGGCACGGACTCCGGGTCGGGGGCGAAGACCACGACCCTCACCGTCGTCGCCACGAACTACGGCGACAGCGTCCACAAGAACTCCATCGGCTTCTGGGACCGCGTCGGCCTCGCCTTCCAGGCCGCCCATCCCGACATCCGGGTGGAGACGAAGGTCTACCCGGCCGACGAGGTCGACGCGAAGGTCGCCGCACTCGTCAAGCAGGGCAGGGCGCCGGACGTCGTGCAGACCGACAGCTACGCCGAGTACGCGGCCAAGGGCATGCTCTACCGCGCGGACGAGCTGCTGTCGATCTCCGCCCAGGGCAGCTTCGTACCGAGCCTCGCGGAGGCCGGGCAGGTGCGCCGCGTCCAGTACGGCCTGCCGTTCACGGCGAGCACCCGCCTCCTCTACTACAACAAGGACCTCTTCTCCCGGGCGGGCCTGAAACCCCCCACCACTTGGCAGCAACTCCTGGCGGACGCCCGCGTGTTGAAGGCCATGGGCGTGACGTATCCGATCGCGCTGCCTCTCGGCCCGGAGGAGGCGGAGGCGGAGACCCTGACCTGGCTGCTGGCCGGGGGCGGCGGCTACACCGACAACAGCGGCAGCTACGCCCTCACCTCGAAGGAGAACGTCTCCACGCTGAAGTGGCTGCGCTCCTCCCTCGTCGCCGAAGGCCTCACGGGCCCGACCCTCCCCGGCAAGCTCAACCGCGGCGCCGCCCTCCAGGCCTTCATGGACGGCAAGGCGGCCATGGTCAACGCCCCGCTCTCGCTGATGCGCCAGATCGAGGACTCGACCCTGAGCGTCCCCTACGGCACCGTCGCGCTCCCGAGCCGTACCGGCCGGACCGTGCCGACCATGGGCACGGCCGACTGGACGATCGCCTTCCGCTCGGCCGGTCACCGCGAGGCGACGGGCAAGTTCCTCGACTTCCTCTACGGCGACAAGTACGTCACCCAGCAGGCCGCCGAGTACCAGCTCCTGCCCGTCACCACCGCGGCGAGCGCCGCCATGCGCCAGGACAAGCAGTACAGCAAGCTCTGGAACGGCCTGGACGCCCTGGGCAACATGGAGCTCTACCCCCTCTCCGAGACCAACTGGTCCCAGGTGGTGGCCTCGATCAGGGCAGAGATCGGCAGGTCGGTGGCTCCGGGCGGGGATCCGGAGGCGGTGCTGTCGTCGATCGGGAAGGCGACCCGCTCGACCTCCTGACCAGGGACAGCCACCCCGGCAGGTCGACCTCGGCGCGGACCGTCTTGCCGGGCGGCTCCCGGTCCAGCACCTCCCACCGATCGGCGAGTGCCTCGACGAGTACGAGGCCCCGGCCGCCTTCGTCGAGGGGACGGGCGGCCGGTACGTCACCGGGTCCCGGCGGACGCGGCCCACTGCGCGTGTCGGTGACCTCGACGCGGACGCTGCCCGTGACGAGCGACAGCCGCAGCTCGAAGTCCCGGCCGGGTACGCGCCCGTGCGTGACCGCGTTGGCGGCCAGCTCGGCGACGATCACGGCGACGGTGTCGGAGGCGTCCGTGCCGTGCGGGATGCCCCAGGCGTGCAGCTGGTGCAGGGCGAGGTGACGTGCGAGGCGGGCGCCGCGCGGGGTGGCGCTGAGTCGCTGCGTGAACACACGTACGGTAACCGGATGTTGGGGGGTGGGTGGTGCGGTCATGGGCCCAATCTGGCGGTGATCACGGCCACTTCACCAGGTCGGCGCCGCGTACGCTGCGGGAGCGTACGCGGTGACGGACTGGACAGTACCGGTCACTGGGCGTGACCATGGGGTGCGGGAGGTGACCCATGGTGGTCGATGGTGCGGTGGGGACGGGTGGAGAGCCCGAGTCGTCGGACAGTCTGCGGACGTTCGGGGCGGTCGTACAGGCCCTGCGGGAGCATGCGGGGCTGAGCCGGGAGGAGTTCGGGGAACGAGTGCGGTTCTCCAAACACACGGTGGCGTCGGTGGAGCTGGGACGGAGGATGCCGGATCCGACGTTCGTCGAGCGGGCGGAGGAGGTGTTGGGCAACACCGGGGCGTTACGGAAGGCGGCGGGGCATCTGGCGAGGCAGCCGGGGTTGGCGGCGTGGTTCAGGCAGTGGGCAAGGTTGGAGACGACGGCCATCACGCTGTACACGTATGAGTGCCACATGATTCCGGGGTTGTTACAGACGGAGGCCTATGCCCGGACGCTGTTCACGAACCAGCTGCCCCTCCTGGACGACGAACAGATCGAGGCACAGTGGGTCGCGAGGGCGGAGCGGCAGCGGCTGCTGAGGGAGCGGCCGAACACGGCGTTCGCCTTCATCCTGGAGGAGGGGCTGTTTCTGCGTCGCACGGGCGGAGTTGAAGTGACTCGTGGACTCATCGATCACGTTCTGGGGTTCGCTGAGTTGCGGAACGTTGAGTTGCAGGTCATGCCGCAAGTACAGGAGACCCACGCGGGGCTGGACGGCCCCATGCGGCTACTGGAGACCCCGGAGAACACCTGGTTCGCCTACTGCGAGGGGCAGCGAGGCGGCCTGCTCATCCCCGACCTGAAAGAGATCAGCGTCCTCCAGCGGCGCTATGCCAGGATGCGTGCACAGGCCCTCAACTTCGAAAACTCCGTGGGCCTGCTGCAGCGGATGCGAGGAGAACTATGAGCATCACCGAACTGGCCTGGTTCAAGAGCAGTTACAGCGGCGGGGACGGCGACGACTGCGTCGAAATAGCCACCTGCCCCTCCACCATCCACGTCCGCGACTCCAAGAACACGGACGGCCCCCACCTCACCCTCTCCCCCACCACCTGGGCCGACTTCCTCAACTACGCCTCGACCACCCCCCGCTGAACCGACGGAGTCACAACGTGTCACTGGGAGGGGCAGGCTACCCATGCCGGACCCGCCCATACTCGAGTCCATGAACAGCAAGGACCAGCTCGGTCGATTCCTCCGTACGCGTCGCGCGCAGCTGCGACCCGCCGACGTCGGGCTCTCGACGTTCGGGGAGCGCCGACGCGTGCCCGGGCTGCGGCGCGACGAGCTGGCCCAGTTGGCGGGGGTGAGCCAGTCCTACTACACGCGGCTGGAACAGGGGCTGTCCCTCAACGCCTCCGTGGAGGTACTGGACGCGATCGCCCGGGCGCTCCGCCTGGACAAGACCGAACACCGCCACCTGCACGACCTCGCCGGGGTGGTGCGCAAGAGCGGCAGGAGTCGGCCCCGCCGCCCGGCACCCGAGCGCGTCTCCGAGGCGACGAGGCAGCTGATCGCCGCCTTCGGGGACACCCCGGTGATCGTGCTCGGCCGCCGGAGCGACGTCCTGGCATGGAACCGCACCGGGCACGCGCTGTTCGCCGGGCATCTCGATCCGGACAGTCCCGAGCAGCCGGCCCGGCGCCCCAACACCGCACGGCTGGTCTTCCTGGATCCGCACACGCGTGACCTGTACGAGGACTGGCAGCGCAAGGCCCGGGACGCGGTGGGCAAGCTGCGGCTCGCGGTCGGCGAGCACCCCGACGATCCGGAGCTGGCCGAGCTGATCGGTCAACTGACGATGAAGAGCCGCGAGTTCACTTCTCTGTGGTCCGAACACCGCGTTCGTGCGTGGGACATCGCGACACACCGGATGCGGCATCCGCTGGTCGGCCCGATGGACGTCGTCCAGCAGGCGATGCCGGTCCCGAACGAGCCCGGACAGCGCATCGTCGCGGTCACCGCGGCGGCGGGTTCCTCCTCACAGGCCGCGCTGACCCTGCTCGCCCAGGTCACCGCCCCGCGCACGCGGACCGCCGTCGACACGGATTCCGTTTCCGTCCAGTAGCCGGGGTGACCCTCACCCCTCTCTTCGGCATGCCCACGCATGCCTACTCAAACCTGCCCAAGTCCAACCAGAAGGAGACACCATGTCCACCACCACGCTCTACACCACCGAGGCCCTCTCGACCGGCGACGGCCGCAACGGGGAGGTCCGTAGCCTCGACGGAGTCCTCGACGAGGTCCTCGCCGTGCCGAAGGAGATGGGCGGCCCGGGTGGCGACAGGACCAAC
Source organism: Streptomyces diastatochromogenes (assembly GCA_001550305.1). Classification (GTDB taxonomy): domain Bacteria; phylum Actinomycetota; class Actinomycetes; order Streptomycetales; family Streptomycetaceae; genus Streptomyces; species Streptomyces mirabilis_D. The sequence goes on along the minus strand of LRTP01000812.1, from coordinate 20,990 downwards.
CCCGAGCAGCTCTTCGCCGCGGGCTACGCGGCCTGCTTCCACAATGGACTGCGGCTGATCGCGGCCCAGCAGGACGTAAAGGTGCCCGGCTCCACCGTCACGTCGACCGTGAGCCTGCTCAGCAAGGAGGACGGGGGCTTCACCCTGGCCGTGAAGCTTTCGGTCCACCTGCCCGGCGTGGAGCAGGCGACCGCCGACCGGCTCGTACAGACCACGCACCAGGTCTGCCCCTACTCCAACGCCACCCGGGGGAACATCGACGTGACCCTCGAAGCGACCGTCTGAGCCAACCCGAACCGGACCCGGTTCACCTGTCCTACAAGGAACTTGACGGCTCATCACTTTGCCGTACTGACAGCTGACCAACAGCATCCGTTCCTAATCTGCCGTGTCCATGACAGACACTTCAGGAGCAGCCCACCCGATCGGGCGCCGTACGGTGCTGATCGCCACCGGCGCCACGGCCGCCACCCTGGCCGTGGGCGCCGCCGCACCGGAAGCCCCCACAACCGACACGACGAACGCGGTGCACTCGGCCCCCGTCGCCGCGGCGGCCGTCTGCACCCTCACCAAGGAGATGACCGAAGGCCCCTACTACCTGGACGGCGCCCTGGTCCGCGCCGACATCACCGAGAGCAAGCCGGGCGTCCCGCTCAAGCTCGCGCTCACCGTCGTCGACGACGGCACCTGCGCCCCGCTCTCCGGCGCCCTCGTGGAGATCTGGCACTGCGACGCGCTGGGCGAGTACTCCGGCTTCGTCGGCAACAACGGCCACAGCGAACCGGACGACGGTTCGTTCCTGCGGGGCGGCGTCCTCACCAACACCGGCGGCGTCGCGAACCTCACCACGATCTACCCCGGCTGGTACCGGGGCCGCTGCATCCACATCCACCTCAAGGTGCACACGGGAGTCACGCTCACCTCGGACGGCAGCTTCACCGGCGGCCGGGAACTCCACACCGGACAGCTCTTCTTCGACGAGACGATCACCACGGCGGTGGCCAGGATCTCCCCGTACTCCACGAACACGGTCACCCGCACCACCCTCGCCCAGGACTCGATCTACGACGACGGAGGCGCCGCGTCCGGCCTCCTCACCCTGACGGCCCTGGGCAGCACGGCCGCGTCGGGCTACACGGGCACGCTGACGGTCGGCGTCGCAACGAGCTGACGTCCGACCCAGGGATCCCCACAACGGGCCCCGCCGGAGACCGGCGGGGCCCTCGCCTCGATAACACCACGATCATCTCAATTGATCTATGGATCTATGGACGCACATTCCCCTGAATGACCGAATGCCTTACGCCCTATGGTGCTCGTTATTCAGCCGTGACGACAAAAGATATGCACGCAAACGACTGGCTCGATACCGCCGACGGGAGGGCACGCCTGGAGCACTGCGCGGACCTGCTCGAGGAGTTCCTCAAGGCCATGACCCGCATGGAAAGCGAATACCTGCGGGCCACGTGGGACGGACACACCGCAGATGGATCCCGCTGAGCCAGGGCGCAAAGGAGCCGCAGACAGATGGACTGGACTCAGGACGATCCCACCCTCCGCGACATTCAGCTCGATCCGCGAGCCACCGCCTACGATCCGCTGAACCCCCCGTTCACCGGCGCCGATCCGCTCGGGACGCAACACTTCTGGCACGTCCCCGAGCCCGCGATCGAGCCGGACGCGTGGGATCCGGACGAAGAGCTGGCGCAGATGCTGTACACGACGTCGAGCGTGACGCCCGCCGCTCCGGCCCCGCCGCACAGCCACGCCCTGCCGCGCCGCCCGGTCAACCGGCGCAGGCCCCGACCGGGATTCCAGGCCATTGCAGCTAAACACAGGATCATCACGGTTGTTTTCCTGGTCGTAATGATCATTGTATCCGCAGTGATGATGCTGGGATGGTCCGTCTCTTATTCATACAACCAACTGCGCGGCATTTCACTACTGGTCGTTTCGGCAAAGTTGGCGCGATGGTGGCCGCTGATGGTGTACGGACCGTGGCTCGTGGCGGGTCTGTCCATTCTTCGGGCGTCCGTTCAGCACCGGAGCGCCAGACGGTCCTGGTCCGTGATGCTGATCGCCTCCGCCACGGCGGTCGCCCTCTGCGTCGGCCAGTCCCCGCGCTCCCTGCTGGCGATGGTCGTCGTCGGAATCCCACCCATCACCGCCCTGATCTGCTTCCGGGAACTCGTCGGCCAGATCTCGCCCCACCACGGACCTCGTCACGCCTGCCAGACCCTGAGGCGGCCCAAGCAGCCAAGACCTTGATCGTCACGGCCGTCCCCGCCGGTACAACGCTCAGCGCGGAGGTTCGGGGAAGACCACCCGTAGTCGTTGCACTCTTCTGTCCCGCCGGAACATGAGCCAGGCGAGGGTCGGCGGGCAGGGGCTGACGGCGCCGACGGGATTGATGACGTCCATCTCCCAGATGGTGATGTCCCGGCTGGCCACCACATGGCGCAGGTGCTGGCGCACCCCGGATTCCCGGTTCTGCCGCATGGCCGGGAAGGGGTGGGTGCGTTCTCCTGTTCGGCTGAGCGCACCGACCAGCTCGGTCTCGGCCGGCCACAGCTCGGCTATCTCCCGGGGCAGGTTGCCACGCGCGGCACCCTCCAGGGTCTCCAGGGCCTCCTGCCTGCTGCCCTCCGTGAGAACGGAAGCGTCGTCGTGCGCCTGGGCGGCGGTCGACAACAGCACCTGGGCCAGCTTCGCCCTGGCCTGGTTGAGCCGGCTGCGCACCGTGCCCACCGGTATCTCACAGGCGGCGGCGATCTCCTGGTACGAGGTGATGCCGCTGAAGTGCCGCAGCATCAGCACCAGCCGCAACTGCTCGGGCAGTTCCTCCACCGCGTCCCAGATCCAGTCCCGCATCGCGTGCTGCTCGACGACCCGCTCCGGGTGCGACGGCTCGTGATCACACGGGTGCAGGTGGTCGAGGCCGTCCAGCCCTGGCGTCTCCCGGGCGACACGCAGCCGCATGCGGGCGGCGTTGCGCACGACCGCCCGCAGCCAGGCTCCCACGGCCGCGGGATCCCGTACGTCCCCGATGCGTCGCAGCGCGGTCAGTGCGGCGTCCTGCACCACGTCCTCCGCGTCGGGGCCGTAGCCGAGCAGGCTCATCGCCACCGCGCGCATCGGCGCCTGATGACGAGCCAGCAGCAGCCCGAGGGCTCCGGTCTCGCCGGCTTGCGCCCGGCGGGTGAGTTCCTCGTCCGTGGGTGAGGTGAGGGGCATCATGTCCGAACGCCTCCGTCGCGATGGCGATGCGCGCAGGATAGACCTCGCACTTGGGGTCGTGAGAGCCCTGGCCCTTCAGGGCCGCCGGCCGGGCTCCGGCAGCCAGCTTCCGTGGAACCCCGCCGGGACGGGGTGGGGCAGTTCCACCACTGCCTGGACGCTCATCTCCGCGGCGTCGAGGACGAGCAGTTCCCCGGCCTCGCCGTCGTCGTTCGAGACGAGCGACAGGAGCCACCCCTCGTCCTCGCCGGTGGCGTCCGCCGCCGGTACGAAGACCGCCTCGCCCGCGTAGCGGCTGCCGGGCGTCTCGTAGGCGTGACTGGTGTGGCGCGCGAGGTCGTGCTTGGCGATGCCGGCACCGGAGACGGTGTAGAGGTAGCGGTTCGCGCGCCCGGTGAGGGTCTCGTTGTGCGTGGGGAACTCGACGTCACGGTCGTCCAGTGGGGACTCGGAGGCGCGGCCGGTGGCCGGGTCCAGGGTCCAGCGGTGCAGGACGGAGGAGGCCTGGGAGTGGCCCGGCTCCCTCACCCCGACCAGACCGCTCGCCCCCGTGGAGCCGCCGATGTCCGACCAGGTGTGCTGGAAGCCGGCGCGGTCGTAGCGCACCGCGTCCAGCACGATGCGCCCCCGGCCATCTTCGTAGGCGTTGCCCACATGGAAGACGTAGCAGGGATCGACGTCGTACCACCGCACGTCGGTGCTGCCGGGCGTACGGGACATGACGCCGAGCCGCGCGCCGTACTCCTCGTCCCACCGGTAGGGCATGCCGCCGCCGGAACCGGCCAGGGTGGGATCGAAGACGACCGGCAGGTCCATCCACACGATGTGGTGTTCGGTGATGGCGAAGTCGTGCATCATCGTCGGGCCAGGTACCTCGACCGGCCGGCTGTCGAGCAGCCGTCCGTCCGCGGTGACCCGGTGATAGGTGAGGTACGGCGGGGCGAACCCGGCCCCGAACAGGTGCAGTTCACCCGTGACCGGGTCCTCCTTGGGGTGGGCCGTCATCGCGGTGGTCAGCCGCCCGCCGAAGTCGTACGGTCCGACGGTCTCCAGCTCGGGGGTGACCCAGTGGGGAAGACCGACCTCGCACAGGGCCAGCACGGTGTCGGCGTGCCGGATCACGTGTGTGTTGGCGGGCGTCGCGGCCAGGTCGACGGTGGAGTCCGCGCGGATGAACGGGTGCCCGTCCAGCTGCCGGGTGCGGATCCACCGGTTGCGGTACCACTCGGCGCGTCCGCCCCGCAGCCGGATGCCGTGGAGCATGCCCGGACCGGTGAACCAGTGCCCGTTGTCCTGGCCGGGCAGCGGGTTGGGGCCGTTGCGCAGATAGCGGCCGTCCAGGTCGGGCGGCAGGGAGCCCCGCACGGTGAGGTCGGCCGCGCTGTGCTCCTGGGGGACCGGGGCGAAGCGGCCCCGGAGATACAAGGGAAGAGCCGTCTCGTTCGTCACGCGGTCGCTCCCGCGGCGGCCTTCTTGATGAGCGCGGCGACCTCGCCGGGCTTGGACACGTAGACGGCGTGGCTGCCGCCGGTCTCGCTCACCGTCGCGCCCGCCCGCTCGGCCATGGCGCGCTGGGCCGGGGGCGGGATCATGCGGTCGTCGGTGGCGACCAGGTAGAAGCTCGGCTTGGTGCGCCAGGCGGGGAGGGTGACGGTCCCGCCCAACGCGTCCAGGCCCCAGGGAACTTGGGAGTCGGCCAGGAACCGGGCCTCGTCGGCGGGCAGGTCACCGGCGAAGGACGCGGCGAACTTCTCCCGGTCGAGGAAGAGGAACCCGTCGTTCGGGGGCAGGATCGGCGGGACGGGAGCTCCGGGCGGCGGGTCGGCGATGAGGGTGTTCACGGACTCGCCCTTGTCGGGTGCGAACGCCGCGACGTACACGAGTGCGGACACGTTCTCGTGGTTGCCCGCCTGGGAGATCACCGCGCCGCCGTAGGAGTGTCCGACCAGTACGGTCGGGCCGTCCTGGGCGTCGAGTACCCGCTGGGTCGTGGCGACGTCGCCTTCGAGCGAGAGCGTGGGGTTCTGGACGACGCTGACGGTGCAGCCGTCCGCGCGCAGCAGCTCATGGACCCCCCTCCAGCCCGATCCGTCGACGAATCCGCCGTGGACGAGAACGACGTTCTTTGCTTCCGGGGTGGTGGTCACGATGTGTTTGCTCCTTCTCGTACGCAGGGGACGGTCTATCGGGGTACGGCCGTGACCGGCGCCTGGGCGGCCAGCAGGCGCGCCTGGGCCCGGGCGGGGTAGACCTTCGTGAAGACGGCGGGGCCGACGAGACCGGCGACATGGGCGGCGATGCCCACCCAGGCCGGGGCGTCCACGGCGCCGCAGACGGCCAGGCTGACGCCGATGAAGGTGAAGCCGGCGCCCCAGGCACTGGTGATGTGGTTGTTGACCCGGACGAACTCCGGCATGTCCCAGTACTCGGGGGGTGTCTGGCGCTTGGCGATGCCCAGCGTGAAGGGGCGCCGGATCGCCAGGGTCCCCCAGGCGGTGGCGGCCAGCCAGCCGAAGGAGACGACGTCCGTGTGGTCCGCCAGCGCCGAGCCCGGGTCGGCGACGGCGACGGCGCCGACCACGACGAAGTACACGACGGTGCTGATCTCCAGGATCAGCGCGTCGAGGCCGACCCCGCGAAGGCGGTCCTGCAGCAGGAGCAGGAGCCCCGACACAAGGCCCGCGATCGCGCCCCAGCGCCAGTCGAAGGACGAGACGACGCCGGCGACGATCCAGGGGATGAATCCGCGCAGATAGCCCATGAAAGTTCCTCGGTGAAATGGAATGGACGGCTACGGAGATGTGCTGTTCCGAAGCCACCCAGTGACCCGACACCGACCAGATGCACGGCAAGCGCAAAAGTTCGAACCCAAGAACGTGACGCCCGTCACACCTCATGCCGCACGCGACGTACGCGCAGGGAAGGCCCCGCCATGACACTCGCCACCGAAGACCGCCTGGCCATCGCCGAGTTGGTTTCCCTGCACGGCCATCTCTTCGACGACGGACGCCTCGACGAACTGACGGAACTGTTCACCGAGGACGTCGTCTACGACGTGTCCGCCTTCGGACAGGGCGAGTTGGTCGGGATCGCGGCGATCCGGGACGCGGCCCTCGTCCTCGGCGCCGCGAACCCCGTCGCCCATCACGTCACCAACATCGTCATCACCGACGACCTCGGGGACGGCCGCGCGCGGGTGCGGTCCAAAGGACTGGGGGTCATGGCGGACGGCCGGTGCGGATCGGTGTCGTACGAGGACGTCGTGGTGCGACGTGATGGGGCGTGGCGCATCGCGCGGCGGAGGGTGGAGGCACGGCGGGTGCCGTTGAACGGGGTGACGCGCGCGTAGCACTGGCGCGCGCTCAGCCCAACTCGCCGCGCTCCACGCAGAATTCGTTGCCCTCGGGGTCGGTGAGGGTGACCCAGCCGCCGCCGTCCGGGCGGGTGTGGTCGGCGATCTGGCGGGCGCCGAGGGAGAGGGCACGGGCGACCTCCTGGGCGCGGGTGCGGCCCTGCGGCTGGAGGTCGAAGTGGATGCGGTTCTTGGCCGACTTGCCCTCGGGGACGCGCACGAAAAGCAGCGTCGGGCCGCCGGACGGGTCGCGCAGCAACGCCTCCGGGTCGCCCGGCTTGTCGTCGTCGTCCAGCGGGCGGCCGAGCAACTCGCTCCAGAACAGGCCGAGATCGTACGGATCGCCGGTGCAGTCGAAGGTGAGGGTGCGGATGGTCGGGTTCAGCCCCGCCGACTCGCCCATGGCTTCAGGCTCCCTTCTCGCCGTCGACCAGTTCCCGGACGATGTCCAGGTGGCCGTTGTGCCGGGCGGTCTCCTCGATCAGGTGGAGGAGGATCCAGCGGAGGTCCATGTACCGGCCGTCGCGGAAGGGACGCTTGGCCTTGGTGTCCAGGTCGTGCTCGGCGACCAGGAGACGGTAGCGGGCGCTCTGCTCCTCGTACTCGTCGAGGAGTTGGGGCAACGGCACGTCGACGGCGATCCGCATCTCCGGATCGGGATCCTCCTCCGTCGCGGCCGCGATCGGCCCGTCGTCCTCCTCACCGAGGAACATCACGTGGATCCAGTAGTGCTCGACCCAGCGCAGGTGGCTGATCAGCCCGCACAGCGTCATCAGCGGAGATCCGGGGAGCGGGGCCTGCCGCGCGCCCTCCGGCGAGACACCCTCGCACTTGGCGCGGGCGGTGGCACGGGCGTAGTCGAGGAAGGTGGTCAGCTGGGTGCGTTCGTCCCAGGCGGTGGGCGTATCGGTTCGCGTCATAGGGGTGCAGCATCACCGTCCCGCCCCTCGGTGTCGAGCGAATTAGACCGCCGAGGCGGGTGCCTGGGGCACCCTTGCTTCGTCGTACCGTACGACGAAGGGATGTCAGGTGACAGACATCGGTCGCTGGATGGACGGTCTTCAGGAGCGGGCCGCCGAGGTGCTGCCGGAGGACGTCTACGCGTACTTCCGGCGCGGCACCGGTCGCGGCATGAGCGTCGCGGAGGCGACCTCGGCCTGGGACCAGTTCCGTTTCCGGGCACGGCTGTTGCGGGACGTCTCGACGTGCGACGCGTCTACGACCGTACTCGGCACGCCCGTTCGTACCCCCGTACTCGTCGCGCCCAGCACCCTGCAGCGCAAGGCCCACCCGGACGGGGAGGCCGCCACCGCGCGGGGCGTCGCGGCGGCGGGTTCGCTGCTGGCGGTGACCTCGAACACCGCGGTGCCGTTCGCGGACCTGGTGCCGAGCGGGGCACCGTGGTGGGTGCAGGTGTACGTGGCCCGGGACCCCGTACTGACCATCGAGACGCTGGAGCGGGCCCTCGCCGCCGGGGCGCGGGCGGTCGTACTGACCGCCGACACGCCGCCGGTCAACGGGTCGCGGGGCCAACGTGGCACGCAGGTCGACGACTTCGTCGGACCGGAGGACCTGTACGGCAACGTCACCGGGATTCCCTCGCCCGAGGCGGCCGAGCGCGCACCCGATCTGACCCTCGACGTCATCGGCTGGCTGCGTGAACGGGCCCGCGGCCTCCCCATCGTCGTCAAGGGCGTGCTGCGCGGCGACGACGCCCGGGAACTGGTGGCCGCGGGAGCGTCCGGCCTCATCGTCTCGAACCACGGTGGACGGCAACTGGACGGGCTGGTGCCCACCGCCTGGGCCCTGCCGGAGGTCGTCGACGCGGTGGCGGGCACCGGTGCCGAGGTCTACGCCGACGGCGGACTGCGCCGCGGCACCCACATCCTCGCCGCCCTCGCCCTCGGTGCCCGTGCCGTGTTCATCGGCCGGCCCGTCCTGTGGGCGCTGACCGTCCGCGGCGCCGCCGGCGTGACCCGCCTGATCGACGACCTCACCGACGAACTCGTCGAGGCGATGAGCCTGACCGGCACACCGAGCGTGCTCGAACTGACCCGCGACCTCCTGTGGGCGGCTCCCCGACCGCCGCTCGATTGATCGAACATGCGGGCCGTTGATCGAACATGCGGGCCGTCGGCGATCTAGCTGTCCCGAAATGCACAGTGCGACCTGCTGTGTCACCGTCATGTCACAGACAGCCCGGCAGGTGAACCCCGGAAGCCGATGACGCGCTCTGAAGCGACGAGTGTCGGCGAGAGACCGGCGCCTGAACCACTTCGGGGGATTTCATGTACGGCATCGGTATCCGCAGAGTCGCGACGGCCATGGTGACCGCGTCGGCGGCCACCCTGCTCATGACCGCGTGTCAGCCGGGCGGGACCCCGGCGGGGGCGGGCTCTTCGCCGTCGGGCGCTCCGGTCAAGCCGGCGGCGTCCACCTCCACCTCCGCTTCCCCCTCCACACCCTCCACACCCTCCACCCCCGCCGCATCCGCCACGTCCGGCTCTCCGGCGCACACCACGACGCCGTCCACCGGTGCGAAGGCCTGCGGCCTGCCGGATCTCAAGGCGTCCATGTACCAGGCCGCGGTGCGGCCGGACGGTACCGGGACCGGCGCGGCGATCGTCGAGTTCACCAACGTGTCCGGCAAGGCGTGCACCGTCCAGGGGTATCCGACCGTTGCGGGGGCGGGCAACGGTTCCCCCGCGAAGAACCGGCCGCTCACGGTGACCACGACCGGGGGCGCGTCCACGGTGAAGGTCGCGGCGGGCGGGAAGGCGTGGACGAAGCTGACGTTCGTGCAGGTCCAGGGTGAGGCCGACGGCTACTGCAAGTCCGGAGCCACACCCGCGAGCTACCCGACGCTGGTGGTGGGCGTCCCGGGTGCAGGGGCGCACCAGGTCGCGCTGACGGACGGTGTCATCGCCGAGTGCGACGACAAGGTGACGGTCACCGCCCTCTCGGCGGCCAAGCCCTCCTGACCCATCCGCCCCGACCGTACCGGCCGTACCGCGTAATCCGCCCGCGCCGAGCCCCTCATACGGCCGTGGGAAGACGCACCGCTGTGGACAATGGCCGCATCCTCCCCCAAGTTCTCGGGTTCGCTCGAACAAGGGGGGGGACGCCCATCGCTGTCCCCGAAAGGCCCCGCATGGTGTGGAGCAGACGTACCTTCAGCGCACTCGCCGGCACCACCGCGCTCGGACTCACGCTCAGCGGGAGCGGCGGCGCCTTCGCCCGCGCGAGTGCCCCCACCGGCCCGGCACCGGACCCGCCCGGCGCCGACGGCACCCGCCACACCGTGGGCTTCGACAAGTACTCGATGCTGGTCGACGGCAGCCGTGTCGTCCTGTGGTCCGGCGAGGTCCACCCCTTCCGGCTGCCGAGCCCCTCCCTCTGGCGGGACGTCCTGGAGAAGCTGCGCGCCCACGGCTACAACACCATCAGCGTCTACGTCTCCTGGAACTACCACTCCCCCGCGCCCGGACAGTACGACTTCACCGGCGTCCGCGACCTCGACCTGTTCCTGCGCACGGCCGCCGAGACCGGCCTGTACGTGATCCTGCGGCCCGGCCCCTACATCAACGCCGAGGTCGACGCGGGCGGCTTCCCCGGCTGGCTGACCGCCACCCGGGGCACCGCCCGCACCTCCGACCCGACCTATCTGTCGTACGTCGACGAGTGGCTGACCGCCGTGAACCGGATCGCGGTCCGGCACCTCTACACCCACGGCGACGGCACGGTCGTCCTCTACCAGCTGGAGAACGAGTACGCGAACAACATCACCAGCCCCCGCGGGCGCGACTACATGGCCCACCTCTACGCCAAGGTCCGCGCCGACGGCATCGACGTGCCGCTCTTCCACAACGACAAGGGGCGCAACGGGTACTGGGCGCCGGGAACGTTCGACACGGGCGGCGAGAGCGGCCGCTATCTGTACGGCTTCGACGGCTACCCCTCGCCCCTCGCACCGCCGCCCGACTGGGGCTACTACGGCGTCGGCGGTACGAAGGGCGGCTCGACGGCGAGTCCCGAGACCCCGGGGCTGCTGGCCGAGTTCGGGGGCGGCTGGTTCGATCCGTGGGGCGGGGTGGAGTTCGACGGGAAGGGGTACGCGGAGTCGGCGCGGACCCGTGACGCGGCGTACGAGCGGCGTTTCTACCTCACCAACCTCGCCAACGGCATCAAGGTCCACAACGTCTACATGACGTTCGGGGGGACCTCCTGGGGCTGGCTGCCCGCGCCGGTCGTCTACACCTCGTACGACTACGGCGCCGCCCTCGACGAGGCCCGCAGACCCACCCCCAAGCTGGTCCCGATGCACCAGCTCGGGCAGCTCCTGCACTCCGTGCCCGACCTCGCCAAGCTGGACCGGGCGGCCGACATCCAGGTCGACGCGAAGGGCGGCGCGTCGGGGGAGGCCGCCGGGATCACGGCGTACCACCTGGTCAACCCGGACACCGAGGCGCACTTCCACATCCTGCGCAACGACCGGGCCGACGACGTCCTCGCCGCCGTCCCCCTCGCGGGAGTGGACGTTCCGCTACCGGTGCCGGTCCCCGCCCTCGACGCCAGGCTGCTCGCCACCGGACTCCCGCTCGGGCGGCGGACGTTGAGGTACTCCAGCGCCCAGCCGATGCTGTGGCTCACCGCCGGACGGCAGGACATCGCCGTGTTCACGGGGCGCAAGGGGGAGGCGACACAGACGGCCGTCGAGTGCGCGAGCAAGCCCACGGTCACCGTGCTGGAGGGGAAGGCCGACCACGCGTACACGTCCGGCGCACTGCGCGTCGACGCCGAACTCGACGGTCTGACCAGGGTGTTGGTGGAGGGCGGCGGCACGGACGCCCCCTTCCTCCTGCTGCTCGCCGACGACGAGACGTCCGTACGGCTGTGGCGCCACGACACCCCGTCGGGGCCCGTGCTCGCGTACGGCCCGGCGCTCCTGCGCACCGCCGCCCTGCGCGACACGACCGTCCATCTCACCGGGGACACCGTCGAGGCGGCCGACCTGGAGGTGTGGGGGCCGCGCGGGTTGAGTGAAGTGGTGTGGAACCAGGGCAGGTTGAAGGCCCGGGCGACCACCTCCGGGAGCCTGCGGGCCGAGCGGCGGCTGCCGGGGGTCGCGGCGGTCCACCTGCCCGCGCTGGACAACTGGCGCTTCCACGCCGAGAACCCCGAGTCGGACGCCGGGTTCGACGACTCCGCCTGGAAGGTCGCGGACAGGACCTCCTCGTACAGCACCACCCCCGTACCGGCCGGGCAGCCCGTCCTCTTCGCCGACGACTACGGCTTCCACTACGGAGACGTCTGGTACCGGGGGCGATTCGAGGAAGCGGGGGCCGCGGGCGCCGCCGAGTCGGTGTCCCTCTCGTACGTCACGGGCACACAGGGGCTGCTGATGGCGTGGCTGGACGGGAAACCGCTCGGCACACACCGGATGCCGGTGCCGGACAAGTCGACGGTACGCAAGGGCACTTGGTCCGCCACGGCCACCTTCCCCGTGCGGTACGCGAACGGCGCGCACGTCCTCTCCGTCCTCGTACGCCGGATGCAGCACGACATGGACGGCGCGGCGAAGGACACGCACAAGGCCGCACGGGGCCTCACGGCGGTGACGTTCGCAGGGGCGAGCCCGGCCGTCACCTGGCGGATCCAGGGCGAGGCGGCGCCCGACCCGGTTCGGGGACCGCTCAACCACGGCGGACTGTACGGGGAACGGCAGGGCTGGCATCTGCCGGGGTTCGCCGACGGCGGCTGGAAGGCCGTGGACCTCCCGCGGGCGGCGGGTGGGCAGGGAGTCGCCTGGTACCGCACCGGGTTCCGGCTCGCGATCGACCCGGGCGTGGACGCCTCGATCGGGCTCACCCTCACCGACGACCCGGCCCGCGCCTACCGCGTCCAGATCTTCCTGAACGGCTGGAACATGGGCCAGTACATCAACGACGTCGGCCCCCAGCACACCTTCGTCCTTCCAGGCGGCGTCCTGCGCACCCGGGGCGCCAACACCCTGGCCCTCGCCGTACTGTCCGACGGCACCACCCCGGCCGGTCCCGGCGAGGTGACGCTGACGCTGATGGGCAGCGCGGCCGGAGGGGTACCGGTGACACCGGTGGACTCCCCCGGCCGCGCGCACGCGCGCTAGCTGAGCCGGATCACGTTCCAGGACAACGGCTCCAGGACGGCGGTCAGGGTGCCGTCGTCCTGGAGGGTGGTGCCCTCGACGGGGTGCGGGGTGACCCGTTCCTGGTCCTGGAGGGTGTTGCGGGCGTCGGGGTCCGCGTCGGCGACCGCGCTGTGCTCGACGACCGTCGTCAACCCCAGCCGGTTCAGCGCGACTTCGAGCGGCAGCGGCTCGGTCTGGCTGCGGTTGACCGCGAAGACGGTGACCGAGCCGTCCTCGGCACGCACGGCGGTGGCGTGCAGCAGGTCGACCTCCCCGTACTTCTTCGTCTCGTACGTCGGCGACACCGCGCGGACGTCGAGGACCTCCCCGCGCCCGTACTTCGCCGCCTGCGCGAACGGGAAGAACGTCGTCTGCCGCCAGGCCGCGCCGCCCGGCTCCGTCATGATCGGCGCGATGACGTTGACGAGCTGGGCGAGACAGGCGACGGTCACCCGGTCCGCGTGCCGCAGCAACGCGATCAGCAGGGAGCCGAAGACGACCGCGTCCGTGACGCTGTAGACGTCCTCCAGGATGCGCGGGGCCTCCTGCCAGTCCTCGACCGGATGCGGGTTCGGCCGGCTCTGGTACCAGACGTTCCACTCGTCGAAGGAGAGGTTGATCTTCTTCTTCGACTTCAGCCGGGCGCCCACGTGGTCGCAGGTCGCCACCACGTTCTCGATGAAGGACTCGGTGTCGACGGCGGAGGCGAGGAAGGAGTCGCGGTCGCCGTCGGTCTCCTCGTAGTAGGCGTGCAGGGAGATGTAGTCGACGAGGTCGTACGTCTCCGCCAGCACCGTCGCCTCCCACGCGGCGAACGTCTCCATGCTCTGCCCCGACGATCCGCACGCGACGAGTTCGAGGTCCGGCTCGATCTGGCGCATCGCGCGGGCGGTCTCGGCGGCGAGACGGCCGTACTCCTCCGCCGTCTTGTGGCCGGTCTGCCAGGGCCCGTCCATCTCGTTGCCCAGACACCACAGGCCGATGCCGAAGGGCTCCTTGTCGCCGTGCGCCACCCGAAGGTCCGAACGGGCCGTCCCGCCAGGGTGGTTGGCGTACTCCTGGAGCTCCAGGGCCTCGGCGACCCCGCGCGTGCCGAGGTTGATCGCCATCATCGGCTCGGCCTGGGGGCCGATCTTCCTCAGGAAGGCGATGTACTCGGACAGGCCGAAGCGGTTGGTCTCGGTGGAGCGCCAGGCGAGGTCGAGGCGGCGGGGCCGTTCCTCCGCGGGGCCCACGCCGTCCTCCCAGTTGTAGGCGGAGACGAAGTTGCCGCCGGGGTAGCGGATGGCGGTGACGCCCAGTTCGCGGACCAGTTCCAGTACGTCGGTGCGGAGGCCTTCGGCGTCGGCGGAGGGGTGGTCGGGTTCGTAGATGCCGGTGTAGACGCAGCGGCCGAGGTGTTCGACGAAGGAGCCGAAGAGGCGGGGGTTGACCTCACCGATGGTGAAGGCGGGGTCCAGGGCGAAGCGGGCGGTATGCATTCTTTCCTTCCGGGGGTTCAGTTTTGTCTGCGGGTTTGGTGGGGCTGGTCGCGCAGTTCCCCGCGCCCCTAACCGGCGACGGGCCAGCCGTTCCTCGTCCAGTTCAGCCTGTTCAGCCCCAGCTTGGGGGTGCCTGAGTCGTTGCCGTCGTAGTAGTGATAGGCGATCCAGTCCTCGCCGTGAGCACGGAAGACCGACTCACCACCGGGACCGATATAGCGACCGTGAGAAGCGAGGAACAGGTCGCCGCCGCCCTCCAGCATCGGCTTGCCCGTGCTGTCCGTGTAGGGGCCGGTCACCGTCGTCGACCTGCCCACCCGGATCTTGTAGGTGGAGTTCACACCCGCGCAGCAGGCGTCGTAGGAGGCGAAGAGGTAGTAGTAGCGGCCGTGTTTGACGATGTACGGGCCCTCGACCGCGTACGGGGCGTCCGGGCGGGTGGCCAGGTGCTCCACGGGTGTGTCGGCGATCGCCTTGCCGGTGCTGGGGTCCAGTTCGACCATGCGGATGCCCGTCCAGTACGAGCCGAACGCCATCCACAGCTTGCCGTCGGCCCGGATCACCGCCGGGTCGATGGCGTTCCAGGCGTCGGTGGTCCGGGAGGTGAAGGCCGGACCGTGGTCGGTCCAGGTGCCGGGCATGCCGGTCTTCGACGTGGCCACGCCGATCGCCGAGTGGTTGGTGCCCCAGGAGGAGACGGCGTAGTAGAGCCAGTACCGGCCGTCCCGATAGGAGAGGTCGGGGGCCCAGGGGTCGGCGGTGGAGTTGTAGTCGTACCACCAACTCGGCGGCGTGGTGAAGGCGTTGCCCGCGTCGTCCCAGTGGTGAAGGTCGGTGGAGAGGCGGGCGCCGATGACTCCGCCGGTGGAGTAGGCGACGTAGCGGCCGTTCCTGAGGTGGGCGACCGTGGGGTCGTGGATGATCTGCTGGCCGGTGAGCGGGAGGGGGTCGGGGTGGGTGACGTCGGCCGACGCGGTGGACGGGAGCAGGGCGATGGTGGCCGCGGCGAGCAGCGCGGCGAGTCTGAGGCGCTTCAACTCACTCTCTCCTCATGGCTGTTGTGCCTGTCATGCCTGTTACTGGCCGGCCAGACCCGTGTGGGCCACGCCGCGCACGATCTGGCTCTGGAAGAAGACGAACACGACGATCAGCGGGAGTCCCGCGATCAGGCCGCCCGCCATGAGCTGCGGCCAGACGATGCCGAAGGCGTTCTGCACGGTGGCGATGCCGTTCGGCATGGTCATCAGGTCGGGGTTGTTGGTGACCATGTAGGGCCACAGGAAGTTGTTCCACGAGGCGATGAAGGTGAAGATCCCGACGGCCGACAGCGAGGGCTTCGAGAGCGGCAGGACGAGGGTGAAGAAGATCCGCCAGCGGCCCGCCCCGTCGATGAACGCCGCCTCCTCCAGCTCGCGGGGCAGCGACTGGAAGAACTTGTAGAGGATGTAGACCATCGCGGCGGGGGCGCACTGCGGCAGGATCATGCCCCAGTAGGTGTCGACCATGCCGAGCGACTGCACGGTGGTGAAGAGCGGGACGCCGAGGATCGCCGGGGAGAACATCAGGCCCGCCATCGTCACGGCCATCAGGACGGACTTGCCGCGGAACTCGGTGCGGGCGAAGCCGTATCCGGCGAGGGAGGCGACCAGCAGCACGATGAAGGTGACGCAGACCGACACGACAAGCGAGTTGACGAACCAGTTGGGGATGTTGCCGGCCTCGAAGACCTTCCGCCAGGAGTCGAGGGTGAAGTCCTCGGGGATCCAGTGCGGCGAGGCCACCGATTCCGCCGGGGTCTTGAGCGACGTGGACAGGGCCCACACCAGCGGCGCCATCCAGATCACGGACAGGGCGAGGGCGACGACCGTCAGGGCGATCTGCGCGGGCGTCCAGGTGCTGCGGGGTTTGCGGAGGGTGGGAGACGGCGTGGTCATCGGGAGATGCCCTCCTCTCGGCTGCGGAGCAGCCACATCCGCCCGAGGGCGACGGCCGCGATGATGAGGAACAGGACGAAGGAGATCGCGGAGGCGTAGCCCACGCGGTAGCTGGTGAAGCCCTGTTCGAGGGTGTACTGGACGAAGGTGCGGGTCGATTCCTCCGGCCCCGGGCCGAACTGGTACATGACCACCGCCTGGTCGAAGACCTGGAGCGAGGCCAGGATCTGCAGCGCGATGACGAGGCCGGTGATGTTGCGCAGGTTCGGCACGGTGATGTGGAGCATGCGTTGGAAGGCGTTCGCGCCGTCCAACTCCGCCGCCTCGTAGAGGTGTTGGGGGATGTTCTGGAGAGCGGCGAGGAAGAGCAGGAAGGAGAACCCGACCGTCCACCACAGGGTCGCGACGACGACGGCGAGCAGGGCCGTGGACCTCTGGGTGAGCCAGGGGGTGGTGAGGCCGAGGACGTGGTTGACCATGCCATTGGTGGGCTGGAACAGCCACCACCACAGGTTGCCGATGACGGCCGAGGGCAGCAGGAACGGCGCGAAGAAGCACAGCCGCCACAGCCACTTGAAGTGCACGGTGTGGTGGGCGATCAGCGCCATCAGCAGGGCCACGACGACGATGCACGGAACGACGTACAGGGTGAACTGGACGCTGTGCCACAGCGAGTTCCACACCAGGTCGTCCTTGAAGGCCTCGCGGTAGTTGTCGAGGCCGACGAAATTGGTGTGGTCGCCGGAGATGTTGGCGTCGGTGAAACTGAGGTAGAGGCCGCGGACGACCGGCAGCAGCACGAAGAGCCCGTACAGGACGAAGAACGGGGCGACGAACCAGCCGCCGTGCTGGAAGCGACGGCCCCAGCGCACGCGGGCGGAGTCGGCGGCAGTGGTCGCGCGGGGGCGCAGGGTGGTGGCGGCGACCGTGCTCGTGGCGCTGCTCATGCGCCTGCTCCCTTCAGCTCCTGGGCGGCCGTCCTGCCGTCCATGGGGTTCTTCATGGCGAGCAGTTGCTCCAGGGCGGACTTCATACGGCGGGCCGCCGCGGCCGGCTTCGCGGAGCCGAGGTTGGAGGAGGCGACGATGGGGCCGACGCGCTGCGCGAGGACGCCGGTGGAGCCGGCGAACCAGATGTGCGGTTCGGTGGCCGGGTGCTCCATGGCGGGCCTGGAGTACTCGCTCTGCGGGCTGAGCTTGAGGTAGGCGGGGTCCTTGAAGGTGGGCAGATAGGCGGGGACATGGCCGCCGATGGCCCAGGTGGTGGCGTGGGTGACCATGTAGGCGGCGAGCCGGTAGGCGCCCTCGTCGGCGGCGCCGCCGCGGCCGGACTGGTGGGGCAGGATGAACGAGTGCGACTCGGCGTGGGTGGCCGGTTTCCCGAACACCGGGGGCAGCGGCTGGGCGCCGAAGTCGAGCTTCTCGCCGTTGAAGTACGGCACCGACCAGTTGCCCTCCCAGGTGAACGGTGACCCGGCGAGGAAGGCCTCGCCGTCGGCCTCGCCGACGGTGACGTAGCCGTCGGTCACGTGCTTGCGGAAGAACTCCAGGACCTCGGTGGCCTTGTCGGTGTCGAAGGTGACGTCGGTCTGGTCGTCGTTGAAGTAGCCACCGCCGAGCTGCTGGTAGAAGGCGACGAAGAACCACCAGGCGAAGTTCTGGTCGCTGGCGTGCAGGCCGAGGGTCTGCTGCCCGTTCTTCAGCTGCTTCTTGGCCGCCTTGAGGATGCCGAACCACTCGTCGGTGGAGCCGGCGGTCGGCAGCCGGCCGTCGGCGTCGAGCAGTCCGGCCTTCTTGCAGACGTCCTTGCGGTAGAAGCAGAGCTGGACGTGGATGTCGAGGGGCAGTGCGTAGAGCTTGCCGCCGACGACGCCGCGCTTCCACAGCACGGGGTTGAAGTCGGTCTCCCGCACGCCGTACTTGGCCAGAAGGTCGATGTCCCAGGGGTCCAGGAGGCGGCCGGGCGCGAACCCGGGGACGCGGCCCTGGTGCATGACGGCGAGGTCCGGTGCGCGGTTGCCGGCCGCGGCCATGGCGAGCTTGGTGTAGTAGGGGCCGCCCCAGGTCAGGGTGGAGTCCTTGACCGCGATGTCCGGATGTTCCTTGCGGAAGGCGTCCACCATCGCGACCTGGTTGGTGCCGTCGCCGCCCTGGAAGAGGTTCCAGTAACGGACCCGGGTGCGCGCGCTGGAGGCGAGCGCGTCCGCGCCGGTGCCGAGCGCGGCGAAGCCGAGGCTGCCGGCGACGGTCAGGCCGCCGAGCGCCGCCAAAACGTTCCTGCGGTTCAGGTCTCCACGGTTCGGATACCCGTCGTTCAGGTCAGGTCGTCCCATGCCCTGCCCTCGCTGTTCGAGATTCGCTGTTCGAAATTTCGTTGATCGCTCGTAACTTCGAACGGGACCGTAGATAGGAAGCGCTTTCTCGTCAATGGTTTGCACAAAAATCGAAGGCCCCCGTCCGGTGGTCGACGACCGGACGGGGACCTACGAGGGGAAAGACGGGGACCTACGAGGGGAAAACTGTCAGCCGGCGAACGACGGCTGCGGCAGGCCCTTCCCCGCGCCGGGGACGACCAGCACCGAGCCGGAGAGCGGATGCGGCGCCTCCAGGCCCGTACGCGCCGTGGTGATGTACAGGTCGGTCAGGTCCGCGCCGCCGAAGGCGCAGGCGGTGGGGCGGGGGACGGGGAGTTCCACGACCCGGTCCAGCTCGCCGTCCGGTGTGTAGCGGCGGACCGCTCCGCCGTCCCAGAGGGCCACCCAGATGCAACCCTCGGCGTCGACGGTGAGCCCGTCGGGCCAGCCCGCGCCTTCTTCGATCACGACCAACGGACGCCTGTCGAGGGGGAGTTGACCGTCACCCACATCGAAGACGTCGACGCGGCGGGTCGGGGAGTCGACGTAGTACATCAGCCGGCCGTCCGGGCTCCAGCCCGTTCCGTTGCTGACGGCGACGTCGTCGAGGAGCGGGGTGACCGTGCCGTCGGCGGTGATCCGGGACAGGGTGCCACCGCCCGGGGCCTCGTCGTAGCGCATGGTGCCGAAGAGCAGCGAGCCGTCCGGGGCGACCGCGGCGTCGTTCGCGCGGCGGCCGGGGACGGGGTCGCGGTGCAGCCACCGGAAGCCCTCGGCGCCGCCGTACGTCGCCACGCCGTCCCGGAGATTGACGACGAGGCCGCCGCCCGCACGGGGCTTGGCGGCGCCCACGTGCTGCTCGGTGACCATGACCGTGCGGCGCCCGGAGACGGGGTCGTACGTGTGGACCCGGGAACCGAGGATGTCCACCCAGATGAGCCGCTGTGCGTCCGGATCCCAGGTCGGGCCCTCACCGAGGGCCGCCTCGGCGCGGATCGCGACGTCGAAGGCCGTGCCGCCCGTGGCGCCGGCCGTCCCGCTCGCCCCGGTCATCCCCCCACGCTCCGGTGGCCGAGCCGCTCGGACAGCTCGACGGCGCCCTTCGCGGCGAGCTGCTCCAGCTCCACGCGGCGCTCGTCGCTCCAGCGGATCATCGGTACGGAGATGGAGAGAGCGGCGACGACCTGGCCCGTACGGTCGCGCACCGGGGCGGCGACACAGCTGACGTCCGGGTTCGACTCGCGGCTCTCCACGGCGACGCCGCGGCTGCGGATCTCGGCGAGGGCCTCGCGCAGGGCGCCCGGCTCGGTGATGCTGTTCGGCGTCATCGCGACCAGATCCGCGTTGTCCGGGATACGCGAGGTCAGCTCGACGTCGGGGAGCGAGGCGAGCAGCATCTTGCCGACGGAGGTGCAGTGGGCGGGCAGCCGCCGGCCCGCCGCGGACACCATGCGCACGGCGTGCGTGGAGTCGACCTTCGCGATGTAGATGACGTCCGTGCCCTCCAGGATCGCCACGTGGACGGTCTCGTCGCAGGTCTCGGCGACGGACCGGGCGACCTGCTGGCCCTCGGCGGCGAGGTCCAGCTGCTCGGCGTACCTGCTCCCGAGCTGGTACGGGCGCACCCCGAGGCGGTAGCGTCCCGGCTGGCCGGGAACCTGCACGATGTACGAGCGGGCGGCGAGCGTGGTGACCAGCTCGTGCACCGTCGTCCGGGGAAGCTGGAGCTTGCGCACGATGTCGGGGGCGGAGAGCGTCCCGTCCCCGTCGAGGAAGAGCTCGAGTATGTCGAGAGCTCGGGTCACGGCAGGTACGAGGCGTCCCACAACCGGCCCCCTCCCTATGTTCGAAATTTCAACAGCCGATCGGCATGACGAACACAGGCTACTCATAGTGCTCTTGCACGGGCAATGGGTGGGTATCTGTGAGGTGCGGGGGGTGACAGTGCACGGGCGTGCGGGCAGCGTCGGCCGCGCGCGACGGGACGGGAGGTCAGCGGCGGGGGTGGGGATCACCCAGCTCACCGCGGAGACGCTGCGCGCGGAGTACCAGCTCCAGCTCGAACCGCCGGTCCGGATCGTCGATCTCGTCACCCCACAGCTCCCTGATCTGGCGGAGGCGGTAGCGGACGGTCTGCGGGTGGACACCGAGCCGAGCGGCCACCTCCGGCGCGCCGCCGCGCGTCTCCAGCCATGCCAGCAACGTCTCCGCGAGACGCCGCCCGTGCGTCGGCCCGCAGTGCGCGAGCGGCGCCAGGCAGCGCAGGGCGAGGTCGTCGATCAGCTCCTCGGGCTGGAGAAGCACCAGGGCCTCGGTGTGCTCGGTGCAGTGCAGCACCTCCCCGGCGGGCAGCAGCCGCCGCTCCATCAGCCGTACCGCCGCATCCGCCCAGCGCAGCGACTTCGCCGCGTCGGCCAGCGGCACCGGCGGCCCGATCGCCCCGGACCACCCGGTCGGCGCCAGGTGC
>LRTP01000811.1 GCA_001550305.1 Streptomyces diastatochromogenes | reverse complement strand
CGTCCCTCGCGACGGCGGCCTCGGCGGCGGGGTCGGCGGTCAGCGCCCGCACCCATCGCTGGGCCAGGTCGCGCAGTGCCTCGGGGGAGCGCGCGGACAGGGTCACCAGGTGTTCCGGACGGTCCGGGACGGGCGGCGGACCGTCCGTCGGCGGCGCCTCCTCCAGCACCACATGGGCATTGGTACCGCTCGCGCCGAACGAACTGACGCCAGCGAACCGGGGTTGTGCCGACCGGGGCCACGGGGTGACCTCCCGCGGGAAGGTCACCGGCAGGCGCTCCAGGTCGATCTCGGGGTTGACCTCGTGCAGGTGCGGTTGCGGGGGGATCTCCTCGTGCCGCAGCGCCAGGACGGTCTTGATCAGCCCGATCACCCCGGCCGCCGCCTCCAGGTGTCCGACGCTGGCCTTGGCGGAGCCGATGACGAGCCGGGAACGGTGGTCGCGGCCGGCGCCGAGCACCGCGGCCAGCGCTCGGACCTCGATCGGGTCGCCGAGCGGTGTGCCGGTCCCGTGCGCCTCCACGTAGCCGATCTGTCGCGGCTCCACCCGCGCCTGGGCCAGCGCCTGCCGGACGACTTCCTGCTGGGCGTTGCCGTTGGGCACGGTGATCCCGCTGCTGCGGCCGTCCTGGTTGACGGCGGAGCCGCGCACCAGGGCCAGTATCCGGTCGCCGGCCGCCTGCGCGTCGGACAGCCGCTTGAGGACGACCACGCCACAGCCCTCGCCGCGGACGTAGCCGTTGGCGGACGCGTCGAACGTCGCGCACCGTCCGTCGGGGGAGAGCATCTTCGCCTGCGACAGCACGACGAACGCCTCCGGCGCGAGGAGGGCGTTGACACCGCCGGCGAGCGCCAGGTCGCTCTCGCCCGCCCGTAGGCTCTGACACGCCAGGTGCACGCTGACCAGCGACGAAGAGCACGCCGTGTCCACCGACAGGCTCGGCCCGGACAGCCCGAGCCAGTAGGACAGCCTCCCGGCGGCGAAGGTCGAGGCGTGACCGGTCAACGCGTACGCGTCGAGGTCGGGCAGCGGCAGTCGGCTCATCAGGGACTGCCAGTAGTCGTTGCCGGTCACGCCCACGTACACGCCGGTGCGGCTGCCGGCCAGATCCGGTGCGGCGATGCCCGCGTTCTCCAGCGCCTCCCAGCCGGTCTCCAGGAACAGCCGCTGCTGCGGGTCCATGTGAGCGGCCTCGCGGGCCGACACGCCGAAGAACGCGGCGTCGAACCCGTCCACGTCGGCGACCAGACCGGCCCGTCGGGTCCGTATGGTACCCGGCGTGTCCGGACCAGCCGCCCGGTATGCTTCGTTGTCCCAACGCTCGGCCGGGATGTCCGTCACCGCGTCCGTGCCGGCTCGCAGCAGTTCCCAGTACCCGGCGGGGTCCTCCGCGCCCGGCACCCGGCATGCCATGCCGACGATGGCGATCGGCTCGCTGCGGGCCCGTTCGCTGTCCTCCAACGCCGTCCGCAGCCGGGTGATCTCGGTGAGGGCGCGCGAGATCACGCGCTTGTCCTGGTCCGTGGTCGTGGTCATCAGCGGGTCATCCCTTCCCGGACCGTGCGGGCACGGTCGATCTCCGCTTCCAGCAGCGCGAGTATGTCGGCCTCCTCGTCTCCGTCCGGGTCGGCTTCCGTCGCCCCGGCGTCCCCGGTGCCGTCGGCCTCCCGCGCGGGGAGCCGCTCGGCGCCGGACCCGGCCGTGACGCCGTCGGCGCGGGTCACCGCGACCTCCTCGGCCAGGAAGGCGGCGAGCGCCGCCGCGGTGGGCTGCTCGAAGAGCAGCGTGGTCGGCAGGGTCTGGTCGAACTCCCGCTCCAGCGTCTGCCGCAGGCGGACGGCCATGAGCGAGTCCAGACCCTGCTGGAAGAAACCGTCCTCCGGATCGAGGTCGGCCTCGTCGATCCCGAGCAGGCCGGCGACCGCGCCGCACACCAGCGACAGCAGTACCTCGTAGCGCTCCGCCCCCGGCACGTCGGCCTCCCAGCCGCCGGGGTCGCTCGCGTGAGCGGCGGGGCGGGCCGGCCCGACGGCGGTGCCGGACAC
>LRTP01000810.1 GCA_001550305.1 Streptomyces diastatochromogenes | reverse complement strand
CCCGGTCATCCTCGCCGCCGACGAATCCGTCCGCCCCGACACCTCCCCCACCGCCATGGCCAGGCTCAAGCCGTCCTTCCGCACCGAGAACGGCACCGTCACCGCGGGCAACGCCTCCCCCCTCAACGACGGCGCCGCCGCCCTCCTCCTGACCGACGAGGAAGGACTGAAGGCCACCGGCCGCGAACCCCTCGCCCGCATCCGAGCCACCGGCGTCTCCGCGACCGACCCCCAGCACTTCGGCCTCGCCCCCGTCGAAGCCGTCACCCGCGCCCTGGCCAAAGCGGGCAAGGGCTTCACCGATCTCGACGTGCTCGAGCTGAACGAGGCCTTCGCAGCCCAGGTCCTCGGCTGCCTCGCCGAATGGCCCGAGTTCGACCCCGAGATCCTCAACCCCCACGGCGGCGCGATCGCCCTCGGCCACCCCCTCGGCGCCTCCGGCGCCCGCCTCGCCGGCACCGTCGCCCACCAACTCGCCCGCAAAGGAACGGGAGTTGGTATCGCCACCCTCTGCATCGGCGTCGGCCAGGGCCTCGCCCTCGTCCTCGAACGATAGGAAGTCGACCATGGCCCTCACCCAGTCGGACATCGACGTCGAGATCAAGGATCTCCAGGACGCGTACGACAAGGCGGTCGCCGGCGGAGCGCCGGTTCGCCACCATCCGTCGCGCGACTACCCCCCGTACCGCAGCTCCCTGCTGCGCCACCCCAAGCAGCCGCTGGTCGCCGTCGACGGCGGTGACCCGGAGACGGTCGAGCTGTCGGGTCCGGTGTTCGGCGTCACCGACATCACCGAGCACGACAGCGACCTCACCATCCAGCACCGGGGCGAGCCGCTCGGCGAACGCATGACCGTCTCAGGCCGGCTGCTCGACCGTGACGGGCGTCCCGTGCGCGGTCAGCTCATCGAGATCTGGCAGGCCAACGCCGCCGGTCGTTACGCCCATCTGCGCGAGCAGCACCCGGCGCCGCTCGACCCCAACTTCACCGGTGTCGGGCGGACCCTGACGGATGATCAGGGCCGCTACAGGTTCACCACGATCAAGCCGGGCCCCTACCCGTGGGGCAACCACACGAACGCGTGGCGGCCCGCGCACATCCACTTCTCGGTCTTCGGCACGGCGTTCACCCAGCGGCTGATCACCCAGATGTACTTCCCGAGCGACCCGCTGTTCCGCTACGACCCGATCCTGCAGTCCGTGACGGACAGGGCGGCCCGCGACCGCCTGATCGCCACCTACCAGCACGATCTCTCCCGGCCCGAGTTCTCCATGGGCTACGAGTGGGACATCGTCCTCGACGGTCCCTCCGCCACCTGGATCGAGGAAGGCCGTTGAGCATGACCGAGCGGTTGCTCCCCACCCCGTCCCACACCATCGGCCCCTTCTACGGGCACGCGCTGCCCTTTCCCGACGGCGGTCAGGTCGCGCCGCAGGGCCACCCCGAGGCGATCACCCTGCACGGGTACGTGCTCGACGGCGCCGGCGAGGTGATCCCGGACGCCCTCCTGGACTTCTGGCAGGCGGCGCCCGACGGCTCCCTCAAGGGTGCCCCGGGTTCCCTGCGCCGCGACCCGTCGACGGGCGGCTTCCTCGGCCGCAACGGCGTCGACTTCACGGGCTTCGGCCGGGTCGCCACGGACGCCGACGGTCGGTACGCGCTGCACACCCTGCCGCCGGGCAACGCCGGGCTTCCGTACATCAGCGTGTGTGTGTTCGCGCGCGGTCTGGTGCACCACCTCTTCACCCGCGCGTACCTCGCCGACGGCGCCGACCCGCTGCTCGACTTGCTCCCTGCCGACCGGCGCGCCACGCTGATCGCGGCCGAGGGCGCGAACCGGACGTACCGTTTCGACATCCGCCTTCAGGGCGAAGGCGAAACGGTCTTCCTGGAGTTCCAGTGACAGCTGCCGGCCCGGTCCGTTCCGAGTCCGATGCCGAGTCCGATGCCGATGCCGGACTGCTCGCCCCCGGGTGGGCGGGCTCCCCGGCGGCGTCCGCGACCTCGGACGGCGCGCTGCTGGCGGCGCTCCTCGACGCGGAGGCGGCCCTGACC
>LRTP01000809.1 GCA_001550305.1 Streptomyces diastatochromogenes | reverse complement strand
GAACTGCGGCGGCGGCTCGCGGCGGCGGGCGCGCGGGCGGTGCCGGACGGGACGACGCTGGACGTGGGCGTCTACGAGGACGTACCCGACGTACCGCGCCGCACCCTCGTGCTCGGCGGGGCGCGCTCGGGCAAGTCGGTGGAGGCGGAACGGCGTCTGGAGTCCTTCCCCGGGGTGCTGTACGTGGCGACGGGCGGGTCCCGCAACGGGGACAACGAGTGGGCGTCGCGCGTGCACGCCCACCGTGAGCGGCGGCCCGGCTCCTGGCGGACGGTGGAGACCTGCGACCTGGTGCCGCTCCTGGAGGGCTCCGGGCCTCCCCTCCTCGTCGACTGCCTCTCCCTCTGGCTCACGGACGCGATGGACTCCGTGAACGCGTGGGACGACGCGGAGTGGGCCGGCGGCGGCGAACGCGCGCTGCGCGCCCGCGTCGAGGAACTCACCTCCGCCGTCCGCAACACGCGCCGCACCCTCGTCGCCGTCTCCAACGAGGTCGGCTCCGGCATCGTCCCCGCCACCGCCTCCGGACGCCGCTACCGCGACGAACTCGGCCGCCTGAACGCGGGGTTCGCGGCGGAGTGCGAGCACGTGCTGCTGGTGGTGGCGGGGCAGGCGCTGGCCTTGCGGGGCTGACCGGAGCCGACCAGGGCTGACCCAGAGCTGACCAGGGCTCAGGATTGTCTGCGGGCGATGATCCGGAAGGCGTTCGAGAAGCGGGTGCGGCGGAAGACCGGGGCCATCGCGTGGTCCAGGGCGGAGGCCGAGGCGAGCAGCGGGACGCTCGCCCGGGCCAGGACCGTGTGCAGGGCGCGCTGGAACTGGGTCGGCGGGGTGGGGCGCCAGGGGGCGTCGAGGTCGGGCAGGACCCGGCCGAGGGCCAGCGCGAGGGCGCCGGCGAGGTCGTACGGGATGTGCGGTTCGCGGCGGTCCGTCGCGACGATCTCGCAGCCGAGGGACTCCAGTTCGCCCAGCAGGTTGGACAGCGGCATCAGGTGCAGATGGCGCGGCTGGCCGTACGACACCCACCACCTGCCCAGCAGCGCGCCGAACGCGCAGTCGGGGTCCGGCACTTCGACGAGGAGGTGACCGCCCGGCCGCAGGACCGTCAGGGCGGCGCGCAGTTCCTCGCGCGGGTCGCGGGTGTGCTCCAGATGGTGGAACATGCTCACGACGTCGTAGCGGGCGCTCAGCCGCCCGATGATCCGGGGGTCGGTGAGCCGGCCGCGGTGGGCCTCCTCGATGTGCCCGGCCGCCCGTGCCTTCTCGACCCGCCGGGTGGGGTCGAGGCCGTCGAAGGACGTGTACGGGTGGACCTCCCGGGCGACGGCCGGGAAGTGCCCGTGCCCGGTGCCGACGTCGAGCCAGCTCTCCGGCTCGGCGTGGCGGAGCAGCGCGCGGGCGGCGGCCCGGTGGCGCCCTCTGCTGCCGCGGGCGCCCAGGAGCCGGTCGGTGAGGCCGTCGAGGCCCTCGTGGAAGTCCCGGTGGTAGAAGGCCAGCCCCTCCGCGCTGAGCCGGGGGTTCTGGAAGGCGTGGGAGCACTCCGCGCACTCGTCGACGACGAACGTGCCGGGCTTGCGCTGCACCTGGTCCGGCGTCCGCAGCCGGGTGCGCAGCCGCTTCGAGCCGCACCAGGGACAGTCCTCCCGGCGCGGTTCGTGGAACCGGTCGGTGCCTTGGGCGAGTTCGGCCGCGTAGGCGGCGCGGCGATCGGCGCTCGGGGGTGGCGTGGGGGGCATGGACGCTCCTGGGGACGGCAGGGTGGGGGGACGGCGGGGCACGCGAACGAGCCGTACGACAATCCGACACAAACGGTACGTAGCGGATCGTGATCCGGGGTGCACCGACGTGGCGCGGACGTGTTCGATCGCTGCCGGTACTGTTCGGCGAATGAGCTCGCTTAATCTCGACGACTTCACCGATCTGATCGAGCGCCCCGACGGAGGCGTGCGCCGGGACGCCGAGGCGCGCCGGGAGCGCCAGATCGTGCCGCCCGGGGCGCTGGGCCGCCTCGACGAACTGGGTGAGTGGCTGGCGGCGGCGCAGTCCGCGGTGCCGGTGCGGCCGATCGAGCACCCGCGCGTGGTGCTGTTCGC
>LRTP01000081.1 GCA_001550305.1 Streptomyces diastatochromogenes | reverse complement strand
GGGCCGGCAGGGCGGCGGCGAGCGGGCCGGCCAGGACAGCGGTCGCCGCCGCGGCCTTGACGACCGTACGGCGGCGCGGCGAGGGAGAGTTGAGGCCCTGGGACGCCTCGGATGATCTGTATCGACTGGTCACGACCGAACAGGTTACTGATCGGTACGTGCGAGAGCGGGCGAACCTCGAAAGTTCGCCCGCTCTTCACGCGGAGGCCGGATTCCCCGCCGGCGTCAGCCCTTGAGAGCCGCGTCCACCACCTTGTCGAAGTCGGCCACCGTCAGGAGCGGGGTGCCGCCGTTGAGCTGCTTGCCGTCCATGACGAAGCCCGGGGTGCCGGTCACGCCCTCCTTGTTGTCGTCGAAGGTCTTCGACATGGCCATCGCCCAGGCGTCGTAGGTGCCCTTCTTCACCGCGTTCTGGAACGCGTTGTTGCCCTTCAGCGCGGGAACGGTGTCGGCGACCTTGAGGAGGTAGGCGTCGTCCTTGAACTTGTCGGTCGTCTCGTCCGGGTGCCACTTCGCCGAGTACAGCGCGGTCTTGTACTCGAGGAACGCCTCGGAGCTGACGTTCAGCGCGGCGCCCAGGGCGCTCAGCGCGTTCTTGGAGCCCTGGCCGTTGTCCTTGTCGTCGATGAACGTGGCGCCGACGTACTGGAACTTGAACTTGCCGTCGTCGATGTCCTTCTTCACGGTCGAGCCGACGGTCTGCTCGAACTGGGCGCAGACCGGGCAGCGCGGGTCCTCGTAGACCTTGAGGGTCTTCTTGGCGGTGCTCTTGCCGATGACGACGGTGGTGCCCTTGGTGCCGGTGGTGTTGGCCGGGGCGACGACCTTGGCGTCCTTCAGGCCCGCCCAGTAGCTCGGCTTGTTGTTCTGCACGACCGCGTAACCGACGCCGCCGGCTATCGCGAGGACGGCGACGATGGAGCCGGCCACGATGGCCTGGCGCTTGACCTTGTCGCGCTTGGCCTGGCGCTCGCGCTCGAGGCGCAGCTTCTCGCGGGCCGCCGTCTTCGCCGCCTGGCTGTTTCGCTTGCTCATGTTGGTGATCTCCATGGGGGACGCGCACACGTGGTACGCGGGATACGTATGGGGGACTGCCGGTGCTCAAGGGCTGTCGCGCAGAAGCGATGGCTCAGGCGAAAGCGGCCGAGAGCGGCGGTCCACGCCGTCCCAGGGAGTGCACGAACAGGCGGGTGCGGGCGCCCGCGCTCCGGCGCGCGGGGCGCGGCAGCCGGCGTACCGG
>LRTP01000808.1 GCA_001550305.1 Streptomyces diastatochromogenes | reverse complement strand
GCCGTGGAGCGCTCGGCGTCTCCCGTGCCGGCGCCCGGTGGCGGCACGGCGTCCGCGGTCAGCGCGCTCGCGAGCGGCGCCGTGGCTCCCGGGGGAAGCCGCGTCGCCAGCCACAGGGTGTCGAGCAGTTCATGGATCGACAGCTCGTGACCGGCCAGCCGGCCGAGTTTGCTCAACGGGGGCAGGATCGGCGGGGCACCCGTGACGTGCGAGCCGCCGGACCCGCCACCGGCGTCACGCGGGTTCCTCCCGTCGCCCCCGTCGCCCCCGCGCACGCTAGACCATCCCGCCCAGGCGGTGGAGTACGGCGTCCAGCAGCCCTTCGGCGTCCAGATCGACTCCGCCCTTGCGCAGGAACACGGCGTTGAGCAGCTGGTCGGTGGCGAGTTCGCCCGGTGCCCGGCGGTTGAGGAAGGCGTGCAGCAGGTCGTCCACGTCGGACAGCGCGTCCTCACCGAGATGCGCGGCGACGATGTCCCGCAGCCGGGCCTCGTCCGGGTCCGGCAGATCGAGCCGTACGCAGCGGCGCATGAAGGCGGGCGGGAAGTCCCGTTCGCCGTTGCTGGTGATCACCACGACCGGAAACTCCCGGCAGCGCACCACCCCGCGCGTCACGGTGACCCGCTCGCCGCCCGAGCCATGGGTCAGCACCGGCACCTCGGACTGGGTCTCCGGCAGCCGGGACAGCTCGGGTATCTCGAACTCGCCCTCCTCGAACACGGTCAGCAGATCGTTCGGGAGGTCGACGTCACCCTTGTCGAGCTCGTCCACGAGCAGCAGCCGCGGCCGGTCGCGCGGCACCAGGGCGGTACCGAGCGGCCCGAGCCGCACATAGGTGCCGATGTCGGGCTCGGGGTCCCCACGCTCCTGGCGCAGATGCGTCTCACGCAGCCTGCCGATCGCGTCGTAGCCGTACAGGGCGTCCTTGAGGACCGAGCGGCTGTTGACGGGCCACTGGAGCACCGGTCCGAGGGACAGCTCGTGCGCGATGGCGTGCGCCAGCGAGGACTTGCCGGTGCCGGGGTGCCCGGTGACGAGCAGCGGGCGACGCAGATGGAGGGCGGCGCTGACCACGTCCGCCTCCGTGCGCCCGATCAGATAGGGACGGTGGCGCGGGCGGCCGCCCGGCCCGTCGCCGAACTGCCGCCAGGGCGGCGCCTCGGGGAACTCCACCTCACGGGCCACGCGGTCACCGCGGAACAGTCGCCACCCGTCCGGTGTCTGCTGGGTCATCCTGTCCGCTCCGTTCCTTCCGAGGGGTCGGCGAGCTGGAGTTCGTCGGGCAGCGGCAGCTCGATGTCCTCCCACACCAGGGCGGGACGCGCGGGCACCACCCGGTCCGCGTAGGCGCGGACCCTGAAGTGCCGTACGCGCTCCGGGAGTCCGTCCACGGGACCGTGCGGTGCCAGGGCGTCGAGCGGGGCGCAGTCGTCCGGACCGGGAGCGGCCCGGTCCCAGAGCACGACCGGCACCCCCATCACCAGGCACACGGGCAGCAACTCGCCGCGGTGCTCGGTGCTTCCGTGCACAAGGACGCGCGCGGTGTCCCGATGGGTTGTCTTCAGCAGCCCGATGAGTCCCGCCCTGCCGCCGATCCTGTGGTCCGCGAGGAGGGTGTCGCTCTGGTGACGGGAGTTCCAGCGTCGCTTGAGATCGGCGGGTCCGGTGCGCGAGCGCCGCCGGATCTTCGGGCAGCGCAGCACGAGGTGGAAGTCCTCACCGAGCCGCGCGGAGATGTACTCCTCGGCGCCCGCCCCGTCCCACTCGTCGAGCGCGAGCTCCAGCGCGTCCGGCGGCACCGACACGGCGACCAGCGCGACCCCGTCCCCGGCGCCCTCCGCGCCCCAGGCCACCTCCCGGATCAGCCGGGCGATCTCCCGTCCGGTGCGCGGCCGGTCGGACTCCGAGGCGGCGCGCGCCGGGGTGCCGTCGGGGCGCAGCCGCCACACCGAGCAGCGGTAGTGGTCCGCCGGGTCCTTGGCGTACCGGTCCAGCTCCACCAGGACCCGTACACCGGCCGGCGCGGACCGCCGGGACCAGCGGTCCGCGTCACCGCGCCGCTCCTGCAGCGCCGAGGGGTGGACGCCCAGGCGGGCGG
>LRTP01000807.1 GCA_001550305.1 Streptomyces diastatochromogenes | reverse complement strand
CCCGCCGCGGTCACCCCGGACGGCGCCGTCCGCTTCCTCGACGTCCCGGCCGGCCCGCCGCTGGGCCTGGGCGGCCTGCCCTTCGAGACCTTCGAGACCGAACTGCCCGAGGGCAGCCTCCTGGCCCTGTACACCGACGGTCTGCTCGCCGCCCGCGACCACGACATCGACGAGGCGCTGGACAAGATGTTCGCCGCCCTCGCCCGCCCCGCGAAGACCCTCGACACGGTCTGCGACAGAGTCCTCACCGCCATGCTGACCCACCGTCCCGACGACGACATCGCCCTGCTCGTCGCCCGCACCCGGGCCCTGCACGCCGACCGGGTCGCCGCCTGGGACCTGGCCTCCGACCCGGCCGTCGTCGCCCGGGCACGCAAGCACGCCACCGAGCAGCTGACCGCCTGGGGGCTGGACGACGCCGCCTTCATCACCGAACTGACGGTCAGTGAACTGGTCACCAACGCCATCCGCTACGGCCGGCCGCCCATCCAGCTGCGGCTGATCCACGAGGACTCCACGCTCACCTGCGAGGTCTTCGACTCCAGCAGCACCGCCCCGCACATGCGGCGCGCCCGGACCTTCGACGAGGGCGGGCGGGGCCTGCTGCTGGTCGGCCAGCTCGCCCGGCGCTGGGGCACCCGGCACGCCCTCACCGGCAAGACCGTCTGGGCCGAGCAGTCCCTCTCCCCCGGCTGACCGCCGCCCGCACGGGGCCGCGGCCGCTAAAGGCGCACGACGACCAGGGCGACGTCGTCGCGTCCGCCGCTGCTGACACCGAGGCGGGCGAGCAGCATGTCGGCCAGGCGTTCAGGAGCAAGACGGGTGTGGCGGGTGAGGGTGTCGGTGAGCCGGCGCAGACCGACGTCGATGTCCTCTCCCCGGCGTTCGATGAGCCCGTCGGTGTAGAGCACGAGGGTGTCTCCCGGGACGTAGGGCAGCTCGGCCTGGGGGCGGGGCACGTGGCGGGGGCGGGCGCCCAGCGGGGGGTCGGTGGCCTGGTCGAGCAGGTCGAAGGAGCCGCCGGGGTGCACCAGGACGGGCGGGAGATGGCCCGCGCTGCTGTAGCGGATGCGGTGGCCCTGGTCGTCGATGACGGCCTTGACCACGGTGGTGGCCAGCGCCCCTTCCACCGAGCGGGCATACAGGCCCAGCACCTCCAGCGCTCTGGCCGGCTCGTGCAGGGCGCGGACCGCCGCGGACAGGGCGCTGCGGAGCATGCCCATCGCCGCGGCGGCCTCCAGGCCGTGTCCGACGACGTCGCCGACGGCCACGGCGAAGCCGCCGGGCAGATCGACCACGTCGTACCAGTCGCCGCACACGTTCAGGGACCCGGCGGCGGGCATGTAGCGCACCGCGATGTTCTGGTGGGCCGCCAGGTCGGGCGATTGCAGCATGGCCTCCTGCAGGGCGACGGCGATCTGGCGTTCCCGGGCGTGCGCCTTGCGCAGTTCCTCGTTCAGCTGCTGCAGTTCGCGCGCCCGCGCATACAGCTCGGCCTCCATCGCCTCCCGCTCGCCCAGCACGCGGGCCCCTTGCGCGCGCGGAAGGCGGGACAGGACGAACTCGGTCACGTCCTCCACCCGGTGGATGATCCACTCCACCTGCCCGTCCGGCCCGGGCACCGGGGTGTTGATCGGCGACCACCAGCGCTCCTCGAACGCACCCGGACGGCTGGTGACGGGGATGTCGTACTTCTGCACCGCCATGGTGTCCGGTTCCTTCGAACGCAGCACCCAGTGCAGGGAGGCGCTCAGATTCCGCACCCCGTCGGCGCCCGGGTCCGCGGGATTGTCGGGGAAGGCGTCGAAGATATACCGCCCGACCAGTTCCGCCCGGGTGCGGCCGGTCGCCAGGAGGTACGCCCGGTTGACGTCCACGATCACCAGGTCGCGGCCCAGCACCAGATACGGGCTGGGCGTGGCGGCGAACAGCGCCCGGTAGTCGATCCGCTCCCTCACCACACGCTCTCCCTGCCTCCCCGACGTCACGGTCTTCACCCCGCCCACGAACCCACTCGACCACGACACGGGGCCGTCCGCGCTGTGGAACCCCCGGCCCGGGTCCGCCGCCGGCCGGACCGCGGCCTTCGAGTCCCCCGAACACCC
>LRTP01000806.1 GCA_001550305.1 Streptomyces diastatochromogenes | reverse complement strand
GGGGGGTGGGGTCTTCCGGGGCGGGGGTGGGGCGCAGGGTTGTGATCTGGGGGCGCGGGCGGTGGAGACGGTGGGGGCGCGCGGGATCGGCCTGCGGCGCGTTGGTTCGTGGGGGCTCGGCGGGCGAGGGGTCATTGCCGACTGTCTTGGCCTGCGAGAGGTCGGTGCCGGCGGGCTCGGCGCGCGAGAGGTCGGTGCCCGCGGGCTCGGTGCCTGCGGGCTCGGCGCGCGAGGGCTGGATATGGATGTGGTGCACCTCCGCACGGCCGCCTTGGGTGGCCACGATCCGTACGAGCGTGTCGGCGACGACTTCGGCCCTGATGTCGTACGGGACCCGGAGCGGGACGATCTGCCCGGCGAGGATGTCGCCGTGCCCATAGGCGTCACGTCGGCGCTGGATCTCCCGTACGAGTGAGGCGCCCGCGCCACCCCCCAGCCGAATGTTGAGGAACCCCGGCCCGGTGATCGCGACATCGGCGACACCTTCGCTGCGGGTGAGGTGGGGCCGCAGGATCTCCGCGACCTGCCGAGCCGGCCTTCCGGCGGGCCGCGCCAACTGCAACGCGATGTTCGTGGCGTAGTCCCCACACCCACCCGGCCCCGGCGGCGTCACCACCGCCCGCACCGGCACGACCACGCTCAGCTCACCCTCGTCCACGGCACGACGCACCGCGCGCAGCACGGTACGGGAGAGCTCGACGGGGGTCACGGGACAAGCGTAGGGGAGGAGGGGGGTGGGTAGGCGACTCGGTTTAGCGAGGGTCCGGGATGTGGACGGGGCACGGAGGGCGAGGGTGTTCTCACTGACAGAGGGGTCGCCGTCCACGTCGTGAGCGTCGACCGTGGTGTCGGAGCACGGGTGACGGCGTGGACGAGCAAGCGGAGTAAGGGGTACGGCAACGCGGACGGAGTGCGGGAAGGCCGGCGAAGTGGCGCCGGAACGCAAGACGGCCGCATCCGGGCGACGGACACCCCACCACTCTCACGCAACACCGATCACAGACACACGGATCACCGACAGACGGATCACCGACACATGGACGGACACGCGCTCGCACGGGAGCCCACCGCCGACTCCTCACCCTCAGCGGCGCGGCGCCCGCTCAATGACCGGCGCGCTGGGCCTCCTCGGCCCCGAGTTCCTCGGCGCCAAGCGCATCGGGACCGAACGCTTCCCCACCAAAGGCACCGCCACCGCCGCCCCCGCTCCCCCTCCGCTCCATCAACTCCCTTACGACCCGCACGAGTTCGGCGGGCTCAAAGGGCTTGGCGAGAAAGGCGTCAACGCCGACGTCGAGCCCGCTCTCGACCTCGTACTGCGTACAGGCACTGACGATGGCGAGGGGAAGGTTCCGGGTCCGGGGGTCGGCACGCAGCCGGGCGGCGGTACGCAACCCGTCGAGCCGAGGCATGACCACATCCAGGGTCACCACATCGGGCCGCACGTGATGCACGACGTCCAGGCATTCGGCACCGTCGGCCGCGGTCACGACCTCGATGCCCTCCAGCTCGAGGTTGACCCTGATCAGCTGCCGGATGACCTTGTTGTCGTCCACAACAAGCACCCGGCCGGACGCGCCTGGCACAACTCGAGAGTAGGTCCGCGCCCACCGCGCCGTCCGGGTTTTCCCCACTTCCACCCCCGTGCGGGGGTCCCGACCACCCCCACGACGCCCCTCGCGGACGCCTCCACTCCCCCTCCCTCGAACACCGCCCCGCCCCCACATAAACCCATGCCAGTCCCCCACGAAAGAGCTGGTAGGGTTCTACCCGTCGCCGCGAACACCGCGCCCGACACGCCCCCGTAGCTCAGGGGATAGAGCAACGGCCTCCGGAGCCGTGTGCGCAGGTTCGAATCCTGCCGGGGGCACCCCTTATGAGGTGCCCAAAGACCCCGTCACCAGCGGATACGCTGAGGCCGGGGTCTTCGCGTATGTGCAGCCAGATGCCGCCCGAAGCGGCCGTATGTCGGGGTCCGTGGACGAGGCGTGGACGGGATCTTGGGCCATTGCCGCAGGTGAGCCCGGGAAAATGGCGAGGTCCCGTTCCGGCGCCTGGCGACCCGGCCCGGACGATCGTTACGCCGTGGGACGCCCGCGGCTCCAGTAGGGAAGGCCAGCACCACACCGTGGCTCACGGGATCAGGCTTGGCGCCAAGCCTGACGATGACGAGCAACGCCGTACACCTGCTCGACCTGCTCGGCCGTCAGCACTCCTGAGAGCGGTGCCAGTGCCGCTACTTGGCGTTCCCGGTACACCCGCACAGTGAGCTGCGTGGCAACCACCTTCAGATCTGTGACGCCTACGAAGACGAGGACTGGATCAACCGGTACAGGAAAGTCGCAGTAGCGTTCAAGCACTCGGACCACTCGCTTAGCCTCCGCCCGACTTTTACGGGCATAGGGCGCCGGTTTTCCGTGATCGACTTTCACAGCCTCATCGCCGACCCACACCGCCTTCTTGTGGTGGTGCTTCGTATTGATGCTGAACACCCCACCCGGCCCGATCAGCAGGTGATCGACGTCGACCTTGTCAGCCAAGGGTATGGAGTGCAGCACACGCCAGCCGTGGCGCGATAAGCGATTCAGCTCGGCTCCCACCCGCCTCTCCCCCGCCAATCCCTTTCGCCACGAGTCCCACTCTGTTGGTCGCCGCAACAGCCGTGACACGGCTCGCTCCCATAGACCCGGGCCAGACCCAGCGAGCAGAAGGCGCAGGGACTCCCCAGGAGGATTGGTGGCCAAGTCGTCGGCCGGCGTGAGCCGCGGCAGCGTCGGCCGCGCTTCAGCCTCGGGCGCTCTGGCCGGCCGGACCGTTCCGAGGTAGTCCGGTAAGTGCTTCGTCAGTACAGCGATCACGT
The DNA here is from genome assembly GCA_001550305.1 of Streptomyces diastatochromogenes. Classification (GTDB taxonomy): domain Bacteria; phylum Actinomycetota; class Actinomycetes; order Streptomycetales; family Streptomycetaceae; genus Streptomyces; species Streptomyces mirabilis_D. The sequence goes on along the minus strand of LRTP01000806.1, from coordinate 23,568 downwards.
CGTCGCGGTTCTCGGCGCGCAAGACCGTGATGTCCCCCGTCTTGAGGTCCGCCCAGCCGACCGCGATGCCATCAGGCAGGTTGGCATACAGGCGATCATGTCCGAACCGCTGCCAGCGCGTGACCTTCAGCTCCACGGGGCCCCCTCTGTTCCTGCAGCGACGATGTCGACATGGCAACAGCAAGAGAGACGCCGCCACAAGACCGCAGGGCGCTCGACGCGGCGCAGTTCGCTCCTCCGTTTGAAGCATCGGAGCAGGTAAGGCCCAAAAGACGAGGGAGGCCCCGGGCAATATGCCCAGGGCCTCGCTTCGATGCAGGACGTCTCACTCGTACTCGCGAAGCAGGTCCTCGATACGCCGGTTAGCGACGTCCTGCCGTCCGTCGAGGCACTTCGCGTAGCGGGTCAGCAGGACCTCAACGCTGTTCCCTGCTCGCTCCGCCACCTCGGTTGGGTCGACGCCAGCGTTGAGCCACGTAGACAGCGCCGAGTGCCGAAGGTCGTACGGGCGACTTGCGAGCGGCGAGGACGCGGCGGCCGGCGGGAGGGCAAGGAGCCGAGCCTCCTGCCAAACCCGGTAGTAGGTGGAGGACGGGACGACCGAACCCTTCTCGCTGAAGAAGAGTCGCCCGTCATCCGCCGTGCCGAAGGTGGTTAGGTGCTCGCGGAATACGGCTACGAGGTGCGGCGGGATAGGAACCCGCCTGACGTCCTCGGTCGGTCGGTTCTTGAGCCCGCGGTCGTCGTGGGTCTCCCCCGAGTCGGTCCACTGCTTGCCGACCGACGGGCGAGTCCGATGGAGCAAAGACGATCCCCAGCCCTGCTCGGGAAGGACTAGATCCGTCTCAACGAGGCCGACCGCCTCAGCCGGCCGGAGCCCGCCGAAGTACATGGCAGCGAACAGGCCCACGAGGCGCCGGCCACGAGCACGCCTGTAGCCGCCCACGTAGGAAACGGCCGCCAGGAGATTGCGAGCCTGCTCCGGGTTGGCGACGACCCGCGGGTCGACCTGGTTGGACACCTTCGGTTTCTGCCAGCGGACAGCCGTGATGGGGTTCTCGCGCAGCTCCCCCAGGTCGACCGCATAGTTGGCAGCGTTGACGAGCGTCCGCCGCTTACGCCGCACGGTTTCAGCGGCTGCGGCCGTGCCGTCGAGCTTGAGTTCAGCGAGTCCAGCACTGCACGGGCCGTGGCGGGCTCAGCGAGATCGGCGAGTGGCCGCGATGCCTTGGACACCCAGTGAAGGACGTTCCGTACATCGTCCGGGACCTCTCGGTCATCGGGCCCCGGCAACACGAAGGCCCAGTTGCGGAGCGCTTTACGGATGGCCTGGTCGGACGGTCGTCCAGCCCGCTCGTCGAGGAGCTCCACAGTCACGCTCGTGAGCGATTCGTTGATGCCGTCCCGCGTATTGGGAGCGGCGTGGGGCCACTTCATCGCGAGGTATCTGAGGGCGAAGTCGTACCACGACACGGCCGACTTCTTCTGTTCCATCGAGTCCGGGAGGCCGGACTCCTTATCGAACTCCTCACCATCGCGCATCGCGCGCATGAGCTTCGCGCGATAGTGGTCGGCAAGCGCCTTGGTGCGGAAGGAGTCGGAGAAGACGTTGCCCGCCACGGACCAGCGGACGCCGTATGAGGGCGTTTTGGTATCGCGCTTGCGCACAGCCCAGACCTTCACGTCGAGAGACTTCACGCTGCGGCCTCCAGCTGTCGCAGCCACGTGGTGAAGTCACTCCGCCACACTCGGAGCTCCCCGTTGGGCAGCTTGAACGCGGCCGGCCCGTATCCCAACTCACGCCAGCGGTAGAACGTCCGGCGAGAGACGCCACCCAGCTCATCCAAGACTTGGCGAACGGTCATCAGCTCGTCGCGACGCGGGTCCACGTCGGTTCTCCTTCCGTGCCAGGGGCGGATTCGAGGGATGCGGCAAGCCAGGCTTCGGCACTGCTGAGGCCGGTACCGGCGAACACCCAGTGCGCGAGGACGAGGGTCGTCATTTCGGTCTCGCCCTCGGTGGCTGCTGCGGCTTGAGCGCGGCGCCATTCGGCGCGGGCCGTGCGGAGGGCGCCGAGGGTGGTGGAGTAACGGCGGGACTTGGTGGAGAAGTGGCCGCGGAAGCCGAGCATGTGAGCCCAGGCGCGGAGCCGGAGATCTTCTAACTCCTTGCGTGCGCCGAGGGTCCAAGCGGTGCGGATCATCCGGCGGGCATGGTCGGTGATGTCGAGCTGGGCGAGTTCGGCGAGGAACTTGAGGGGGCGGTCGAGAGCTCCCGTGGCGGTCCCGGCTCCCTTGGTGGCGTACTTGGCGATGTACGAGGCAACCGCCCGCTCGGTCAGCTCCTGGCCGCCCTCGAAGTCGGCAGATCGGATGGTGCGGACGTCGAGTTGACGGCCGAAGGCGAAGGTGTGTGCGCGTCCGTCGATGACCGGGCCGTCCACGCGGACGTGAGCAGCGGCGACGCTTATGGCATCGGTAAGCAGCTCGGCGGTGGCCCAGGCCGGTGGCGAGGTGTCGCCGCCCTCGGGGCCGTCGATGCGGATGACGGCGTGGAAGTGGACGGCACCGCGCTTCTGGTACTCGGCGACCTTGGCGAAGGACACCCGGGCGTACTCGCGGAACGCGCGCTGTGAGAGTCCGGCGCGCTTGGCGACCTCCCGGCGCAGGTAGGTGGAGAAGCGGCGCCAGAGCGGACCGGCGTGCGCGTTCCAGAGGACGGCGGCTTCGTAGTCGTAGGTGTCCGGGTTGAGCGGGGTGCCAAGCTCGGCGTCGTCCTGGTCGTGGAGGACGCCGCAGCGGCAGCGGCGGACTGAACCGGCCGAGCCGGAGGGGCAGTTGTGGACGGGGCCGAAGCTGGGTGCGGTGAAGGTGGCGAAGACGCGGGGGTGGGCGGCGACGCGTTCCGGGATGCCCTTGCCGCCGCGCAGGCCGGAGGTGATCAGGTGGAAGGTGTCGCGGCGGTAGACCTCGGCGCAGGCCGGGCAGCGGGTGGTGCGGCGGTTGTTGCAGCGGACCAGGAGGTGACCGGCCGGGAGGGTGGAGGAGTCGAGGCGGTGGAGGACGTTGCCGATCTCGCCGGTGCGGGTGTTGACGTCGTATTCGGTGCGGTGGCCGTCGAGGCGGATCGGGGTCGTGCAGCCGCCGAGTCCGGAGAGCTGGCGGAGGATACCGGGCAGGGTGCCGTGCTGGGCGAGCTTGGCGAGTTCGGGCAGTGGGGGCGGGGTGGGGCGGGTGAAGATGGCGTTCTCCTTCTGGCTGGCTTGCTGCGCTGGTCAGGAGGGATGAGCCCCGGGGCGGTGGATGCTTGGCCGTGTCGAACCGCCCCGGGGCATCAGGCGCCGTTCAGCGCCGGTGGTGGTCGCGGAGCATCGAGCGCAGGACCACGGCGGCGATGGCGACCGATATGGCCGTGACGGCGACGGCGGCCAGGAGCGCGGTCAGGACGACTCCGCCGACGAGGACGGTCGCGACCGCGCCAGGACTGATGGAGATCTGCGGGAGCGTGCGTCGTACGGGTGCCGGATCGGCCGGGGCGTGGGTGTGTGCGGGCGGCGGGGTCGGGTTGTCGGGGTATTTGGGCAGGAACACGGCGGGACTCTCCTTATCTACTCGTCTAGTCATGTGAGCCGTTGGCAATGCCCACGCCGGAACGTGTGCCGGAGTCGATGGCGGGGGCCATGAAGGTGTGCGAGAGCAGGAAGCCGAACAGTGCGATCACGACGACGATCCAGGTGCGGACGCCGAGGAACTTGACCGCTCCCCAGGCGATGAAGCCGAGGACGAGGACGAGCGGGAGGCTGACGGTCACGTGGTGCGGGTCCTTTCAGCGGACGGGGCAGCGGTGGGTGCGGGCGGCGAGTTCGGCGGCGGCGCGGCTGTCGTAGTCGGCGGAGAAGCCGCAGCGGGGGGCGGTGCAGGCGGCGGTGTGCTTCTCCCGTCCCCGGTTGTCGTAGGCGGTGCCGACCTGGACGGGGCCGATGCGGGTGACGTCACGGAAGCGCCGGTCAGGGGTCACGGGGGTCTCCTTTCAGAGGTGGGCGGCGATGGCGTCGGCCATGGGAGCGGGGACGCCGAGCCGGGCGCGGAGAGTCGGGGTGTCGATAACCGCTCCTGTACGGGTCCGGTGCTCGGCGGCCACCTTGCGGGCGTGCTCGACCAGGGCAGCCGGGACGGCTACGGCAAGCGGAGCCGGGGTCGGCCCGGGAGCCGGTTGTGCAGGGAGCTCCGGGGCGGGATCGGGCGCGTCCCCCTGGTCGTCCTGCTCCTCGGTGTCCTCGTGTGGGGCTGGGGCCGAGTGGGCGAGGAGTGTTCCACCGAGGAAGGCGACCGCGGGCCAGCCCGCGACGAGGATGCGCAGCCATGCCGGCACCTGGTCCAGGTCGAGGAGTCCGGCGGTGGCGACGTTCGCCCCGAGGGACGAGATGAGCGCGATGACGAACCAGCACCACCCAGCCGCTTTCGCGTCGCCGGTCCGCAGTCGGCGCCAGGCCGCGACGAGCAGCAGGTCGACCGAGACGGGATACGCCCACGCCTTCCACCCGTCCTGACCGGCCGCCGAAGCGACGTCGTGCAGGTGGGCGAAGGACAGTGCTGCGGCGATGAGCGCCTGTACGAGTACCGCGTCGATACGGGCCAGTTGGGCGCGCATGCTGCGGCTCCTTCCGGATTCAGGCATGGCAGGGGTAGGGAGTTGGCGCGCGACGGTCACGCCGACCGGGGTGGGGAGGGGGCGAGTGTCAGTCGGTGACGGGGCGCGGCTGGAGTGCCGGGGCCGTCGCCGTCTCGACGGGCCGTACTGGCATGTCGGGCCGGAAGCGCTTGAGCGCGGGCAGGTCGGGCATCAGGTTGGCCGACTCGCGGCAGATCTCGGCGGCGTCGCCGAGGGGGAGGTATGGGGTGCGGATGCGGGACCAGCCGCCGGAGGTGTCACCGGCCACGGCCAGGCCGGGCCGTTCGGCGGCGATGGCGCACGCGGCGGAGACCGCTTCGGGGGCGATGTCGCCAAGGGCCATCTTGGCGGAGGCTTCGTCGTTGACGCGGTGGCAGACACGGCCGGTCCGGAGAGTGGTGGGTGAAGCGAGCGGGAGCAGGTTGCTCTTGAGTACTTGGCGGGTTCTGTCCGCAGTTCCGTGAAAGCCATGTTCACGGTGCGATGACCCATCGTTTCGGCAGGGCAGGCCCTGGTCTTGGAGGTTTGCTCAATCCAAGCTGTTCTGTTCCCCGGCGTCAGCATCAGGATCCACCAGGTCCATGCCGTCGGCTCGGTGACTGCATGAGTCGATCCTCTACGCTGCCCACGTGCGCTACTTGGCAGAAGCTTTCGCCCTTGGAGCCCTGAGACGTGGCCAGTCGGTGGAGCAGTTCCTCGGCCCGACCGGATCACCTGAACGGCCCGGTATCCGCTATGTCGAGGTCAGGGCGACGACATCGAGATACGAAGTCCTCCTCCACACCGTCGAGGACGTCGGTCACGAGACCTTCATGGACCTCGTCGAGTTTCCACCTCTCGACCCTGACAACGATGAAGAGGAGTTCGGCCGCCTGGTGTCCATCACCGATGACCCGCTGGCCGCGCTGACGGCGGCCGAAGAACTCACCGGGGCGGTCCGCAGCCGATGGGTCAACACCACCATGGTCCAAGACGAGTACAGCGACTTCGTAGAAGCCGGACGCCCAGCACGCCACTCACCCGACGGGCACCCCTGGCCCGAACCATCAGCCAATCGCTGACCTGCGATCTACTTCGTTCACGGAACTGCGGACAGAACCACCAAACTTGTGCTCCAGGCCGGAAAGAAAAGCCGCTCCTGTCAAGATCGCGCGCGGCGGCCGACACCAGCGGTTGACACTAACAAGCGTGAACAGCAGCGGTCGACGCCGGACCTCAGTGGACGATCGGCCGAGGCGCAGGCCCGGTTGGTCGGCGTCGACGCTCCCCGGTGATCGACCTGATAAGGATGAGGCTCCAAGCCCAACAGATGATGTCCTCGTGGATCACCTTCTCGTAGACGTACGCGCAGCACTGCGCTTCTTCGCCTTCTACATCGCGAATGGCACTCTCGACGTGGATCTCTTGGAGGGGATCGACTACCGGCCTCAGCTCATGGCGTTCGGCTCTCCGTTGGAGCAAGTCTTTGCGATCTTCGCCAATGTCCTTCAGGTGGACGAAAACGGGGAAGTCCTGAACGAAGGGGACGCCCAGTACCGTGCCGCGCAGTGGGTCCGCTCGTACTGCGATCCGAGCTACCTAGTGGAGCCACCGTTCGAGCGTTGGGAGACCGAGCTGCACGGGCCGTGACGGCAGTACCGCAGCGAAGTACCGCAACCACAGCACCCGATCACGACCGGTCTCGACTTTCCGAGGCGCGGAAGCAACCGCAATGGCCGTAGATGACCGCTCCGCTTTGAGCTACGGATCAGAAGGTTGCAGGTTCGAATCCTGCCGAGTGCACACAGGTTAAGGACCCTGGGAGATCGTCCCAGGGTCCTTTTCGTTGTACTTCGTGCTGAAGATCAGTCCCTGAGCGTCCTGCCAGAGGGTGCGTGTTCAGTTCTCGCGGATACGGCGGGCCTTGGCCACGAGTCCCCGTGGCAGCCCCGTTCCCGCGCATGCGTAGTCGATCAGCAGCTTCCGGTAGGTAATGTTCGCGAGTTCCGGCGCCAGGACGATCAGGGCCCGCAGGTCGTCGGACGAGCCGGACAGGCGTGTGCGGTAGGCGGCACCCGCCGCGCGCAGGGAGACTTCGTGCGGTGCGTGTGCCAGGCCCCGTTCGACGAGGCCCACGGCCGTGGCGAAGTCGCCCTGTTCGGCACGCACGTCGGCAAGGTCCAGGTAGAGGGACCAGTTGGCAGGGTCCAGGCGTAGGGCGTCTTCGAAGGCTGCCGCAGCCTGGTCCAGGTCGCCCATCACGCGCCAGGTGGCCGCTCGTGCGACCGCGGTCCACATGACCCGATCAGTGGCATCGGCGCGGTCGCACAGGGCGAAGGACAGCTCGTAGCGGCCGCAGGCCCGGGGCAGCCGGGCCATGGCGGCCAGCGACTCCGGCGCGGGACTCCGTTCGGACACCACGTCGATGGCATGAAACCAGGGCGCGAATCGCTCACGCATCTCGTCGGTGTCCAGGTCGTGGCCGTAGTCCAACGTCCGCAGACATGCCTCGGCCAGCGCCTCGGAGCTCACCGCGCCGAGAAAGCGCGCATCGCCGAACCATGCGGCAGCGCCCCACGCCACGTCGGGCCGTACCCCCGTGACCGAACCCAGGGCCATCACCGCGTCGTCCATGTTTCCTTCGAGGAATAGGAAGTACGCCTGCGCCAACACAGCGCTCAAGGAGCCGTCCCCTTCGAGGCCCTCCTCCAGTTCCGCGCGCCGGTCTCGCCACAACTCGGCGAGGGTCGTATAGGGCTCCGGGTCCGCCGGTGCTGAGGCTATCGCCCCCACTAGAAACTCCACGGCGCTGACCGGGCTTCCGCCGCAGTGCGCCATCACACGAGCGAGACCGACTCCCGCTGCCACTGACTGGTTCGACATCGCCAGAGAATATCCACGGCCAAAAGTGCTGTGGGCCCTTCCGCTTGCCCGGCGGCACAGCCATCGGTGATCCGTGAGTGACGGCAACCCTGACGGCAACGACGGCACACAGAGGCCGATGATCACCACGGTTGGCAGTCAATCCAGGGGAGGGGTGACCACCCTCCCAACAAGCTGCCCGATCCTACGGATCAGAAGGTACCCGTGCCCCTGTCGTGCCCGATCGACCGGTAACTGACGGGGAACCACGGTGCTTGACGGACAGCGCGCACGAGAACGACCCCCGACCGATTCAACTGGTCAGGGGCCGTTCACCTGCGGTGGGTGCGGGATTTGAACCCACGGTGACATCGCTGCCACGACGGTCTTCAAGCTTGTGGCCAGCCTGACCGCTCAGGAGCAGCCACAGGACAAGGCGTAGGCGACGAATACAGCTGCCACGGCAAACGTGCTCCCGCTACACCAGCCAACCGGCAACGCCGCCCTCGCCTGGCGGGAGAAGCAGCTCCCAGAGCCGCCATAGCCGAAGGAGGCCAGCACGGCACCGCCTACACCCGCGGTGACGAGCGGGCCGCGCCCCATCCCCAGACAAACGCCAGGCGAGATCACCGCGCACCGGGGACGGGAACTCGGGTCTGTGTTAGTGGAGTCGTGGTCCGAACGGTGCCCTGGGCACAGGGTCGCCGAGGGGCCTCCTGCTCCCGGCACCGCTCCGGGGTATCAGTCCTCGCCGCTGCCGTACGGCCTGGTCAGAATCTCGAGGTTGTGTCCGTTGGGGTCGTCGAAGTACGCCCCGCGGCCGCCATCGTTGTGGTTGATCTCGCCGGGGTGGTGGTGATGCGGGTCCGCCCAGTAGGTCAGGCCCGCCCCGCGGATACGGGCGAAGATCGCGTCGAAGTCGTCCTCGGAGACGAGGAACGCATAGTGCTGTGGGCTGATCGACTCGGCCGTGTCCATGTAGTCCAGCGTCACGCCGTTCGGTATCTGCACCGGGACGAACGGACCGTACTCCGGTGCCACCTCCAAACCCAGCAGATCCGCGAGGAACCGTGCGGACGCCGTCTTGTCGTGCGCGGCGACGATCGTGTGGTTGAGTTCGACTGCCATCGGTCGGCCTCCTTCCCCCTGGGTGCCAGAACCACTTTCCACGCTAGCAACCGCCCGGGCCGGCGCCATCCGTCTCTGGTCCCGTCCAGCTCCGACCTGCGACCGAGACCGAGAACCAGGGGAACGAGGACCCTTCCTGGACCCCTATGGACCGGGGTCATCACCGATGAGCTCGTTGTCTTCCACCCACAAGGGCACAGCCCGCTCCTGAAGCGCATGCAGCGGAGCCAAGAGACCTTCGACGTGACTCGCCCCGGTCGTCCGGATGGCTTCCCATACCCATTCCACTCTCAGCCCGGCGGTCTCATCTCCTGGAGCCACGACTACTGCGGGGACGAGCACTTCTTCCTCCCCGGAGCTGCACGGCAGAGCGTGATCAATGCGTTTCAGGAACTCGGAGTCGACGGCGAGGGCATAGAACGGTTCGGCATGGTCGCCCTGGACGTCCCGCCCGCCGCTGATGTCGCCAAGGTGCAAAGGCTGCTCAACCACGGTGTATCCGAGGAGTGGTGGGACATGGAAGAGGAGTGCATCACCGCGCATTGACCGGCCGCTTCCGCCGGCTGACGCCGTTCAGGTGGGCCACGGCTGGGCCGTCCCTGGGCCGTCCGAGGCCGATCGGCGGCGGCTAACGACGACCAATGACGACCTCTGTGAAGGGGCGGACTAGGGCCCTGACCAGCGAATCCCCAGCTCACCAAGATCCCCGGCAAGATCCAGGGCAAGAAGACAGGTCTTGACTCGCCCATCGAGACTTCGCCAATCGCACGCTGAATGGACCACTGCGGCAGGTCATAGCCTCCTCACCCCATGTCCCTTTTCGCCCACTTCGAGAAGCACGTCGGCAATGGTGAAGTTTTCTAAAAGGGTTGAACGCAGAAGAGACAAGGAGGATCGAATTTCTTCCAGTTGTCTACGCGGCTGCCGCTCATCGAGGTACTGCACCACGCGTGCGTGCACGTCTCGCCCCCAGGAATCATGAGGTAGCGCATTCTCTCGCCATCGACGTCCAGCGTCCCATAGGAGCCTATCCGCAGCCCGAAGGCTTTGCGATGCATCCCGCGCCTGGCCCTCCCCGAGAGGCGGGAGCCTAGTCACCCATGCATCAATCTCCGCTTGAGAAGGGTCGAGTGGCAGATCACCCATGTACATGATTCCGTGCAACGTGTCGAGAGCACCTTGCTTGAGTCCAAGCAAGGGGACGAGTCGGTTGTACGCCTCGGGCTCGATGATCTGTACCACGGCAGATCTGCTGTCTAGGAGGAGACGGACATGGAGGAGATCGTCCCGTTGCCGATCAACCAGATGCCTTACTCGCCTGCCGTATTCCGGGCCTCTACCTTCAGTCCCCTCATTCATGTAGCGACCCATGGAAGCCGCGTAATCCTCCAAGTGCTGGACGATATCCTCGGCGGTGACCATCAGTTGATTCATCTGCGCGTAGAGTAGAAATAGCTCGGCGCCCAGCTGCCGTCGGCGCTTGTCCTCGCGCATGCCTCTAATGCCAGGAAAGCCGTTAGCTAAGGCCTCGATCAGGGTTTTGATGATTTCGATCATGCGGCTATCCTCTGTCAGATGTTCCTGTCAAGGAAGTAGCTTCGGGATGAAGACCTGGCGGAGACAGGACCGTCCCTGAGCCGTGCGAGGCCGCCCATCGTCACGGGCCGGCCGTAACGGGTTGCTCTGGTCGACGGCAACTTCGGATAGCGTGGCTGAGGCGGGTCGGGGTGCAGCGAGACACACGCGCCTGACCGGTCGACGCACCCGCCATCGTGGCTGACTGTCGTCAGCTGAGGCACAGCCCCCAGACCGAGCTTCCATCCAGGGTTGTCCGGAGCGAACAGGTCGTATCACTCGCGTGCCTGATCGTACGGGGAACGGCGGGGACTGACCACGAGCGCGACCAAGGCTCCAACACCACCCCGCCGCAGGTCAGCGCAGCAACTGCCGGCGGATATACCAACTCGCCCTGAATAGCGCTTACCGGACAATCCTTAGGTGTCTCAGCAAAAAGACGGAAGGCAGGAAACGCCCGCTATTTACAGGTCTAGCGATGAGCGCCCCAGAACGTCTACGAGGCGTCTCACCCTCACGGTGATTGGATGATTGGTAGCGAGGAAAGCACAATCGCTCTCCAATGCGCGGATCCGCCGTTTCGCTTCGCCGACATGCCCCGCGTCAACAAGCAGCTGAACTATCCACCAGCGGCGGTCCAACACTGCCATGTCCCTAGGCCCCAGTACGCGGGTACTCTCTCGCACGGCAGCATCGAGCATGACCAAACCCTCGTGTTGGGCACCAGAGGCGAATGTGGACCAAGCAGCGCCGAACTTTACGCCAAGGACAAGGCGGTGCTCGCTACCGAACACGGAGGCAGCCTTGTGAGCCAATTCGTTAGATAGGTGGAGGGATTCTTCATAGCGGCCGCAATGCGCGGTAAAGGTGGCAACCTCGCTTTCTGCCATCAGACAGTCCTCGTGATCATCTCCAAGTTCCCTGCGGAGTGCGTTCAGTCTCCGCTGGGCGGAGACCAGCGCTTCCTCTGCTGGCCGCAGCGGCATGCCCAGTTCAAAGAGGATGCCCTCAGCTTGACCGATGCCGGCTTGCGCCGCCCGGCGGAACGTCGGGTACGCAGGCTCAAAGCTGCCCGCCAACCAAGCGTTGCAGGCAATGGCATAGGCCTCGTGCACCGGGGCACGCTCCAACACCTCCCACCACAACGCCTCCAGGATCGGCTCTTGCGCTGGGAGGTCGATCAGATAGTCGAAGGCGATATAGCCCTGCGCAGCGTCCCCGAGCAGCAGGCTGTTCGCCCCAGCCGGGACGGTCGGTGCCAAGGCCCAGACCAGCGCCTCGTGGAAGGACTCAGGGCGCAGCTCAGGCCCCCCATGGCGCGCAAGATAGCCATCGTGCAGCCTCTGGAGCACATCCGCAGGCAGGGGCCGGTGATAGCCCGCCCGGCGAGCGTCGACCGCTGCCGCCACCAGCGCCGCTCCACGAGGATGATGACCAGGGACCCAAGCGTGCTGCCAGGCTTGCGCTAACTCGGGTCCAGCCGCGAGCATCTCGGCCACCCCAAACCGCTCGCCACCCGCCAGCGCCCGGCTCAGCCGAGGATCTGCTACCAGCACCCGAGCCCGAGCCCGCTCTGGCACCGTCCACCGTCGCTCAAGCTGCACCACCTGGGCCTGCCGCAGTACCGACCGCCCCTGGCGCCAAACATCCTGCTCAACTCCGGTGACATCGTGTTCCGCACGGTCGCGATACCGGTTGTATTCATGGCTGCGCATGGTGGACAGCACCACCACCCGCGGATGTGGCGCCAAGAGGCGATGCAGCGCGGATAAGGTCAACCCGCCTGGACCTAGAAAACGCTCCAGGTCATCCAGCCACACCACGCAATCGCCGATCGCTCCCCAGTCTTCCAGCAACACCTCCACGGCCTCTCGCGTCGAAGGAGCAAGAAAGGAGTAGTCAGGCAACAGCAGCCGCATTGCCTCAAAGGCCGCTCGAGTTTTGCCTGCCGTGGACTCTCCAACCAGCAGCACAAATCCACCGCGTCGAAGAGCACTGTGTAACTGGGGTTCTACATCTCGAGGAACATAGGCTGGTAGCCGATCAACCGCCCCGGCCCATTCCAACGCCTCAGCCGGATGCACACCCACTGCCACCGGATCACGCAGTTCGCGCACTAGCGGAAGCCGTCCTTCAGCCGTGACGACCGCCAAAGCTCTAGGCCTGCGACGAGCCAACTCTGCCTGTCGCTGCCACTCAGCCTGCGCCCCTACCGCAGCCGCACTGACAGCAGCCGTGATCACCGCTCCCAGCACTCCTGCCCACGCCGCAGACCCCCATAGCGTGACAAGCGACCCCACCGACACGCTTGCCAACGCCACCAGTACTAGGCGCAACCATAACCGGACCGGTCCCTGCACAGCGCTCATCGCCCCATTCGCAGCCTCGACGGCAAGACCCTTTACCCGCAAGGATCTTCTTGACCATGTGGACTATCTGCGGACGATTCAGGTATCGCAGATCGGCAGAAGCCTGGGAAGTGCACACGCCTGAGAAGAACGACTCTGCAGAGCCACTGCAGCGCCAGAAGCAATCAACAATCTCCGCGACCTCAGAGGAAGACCAACGCTCCAGAAAACCTCTTGCCTATCCCACCGAACCTCACGCGCCTTCCGGTCACCTTCGGGACCAAGAGTCCCCGTGCCACGGTCGTGTCAGTTCTGGGGTCAACCAAGACCACCGACGGAAGCCAGCGAACACACCTGAGACCACTGGCCCAGGCTGACAAATCGCACCTCAAGCGCCTTCGCCCCCGCCTCGGAACCTAAGCGGCAGTCAGCAGCCAGGCCGTACAGGAGAAGCCTCCCCCGACCGTCGCGACGGCAGCCGACCAACCTGCAGTTACGCAAGAACTCTCACTCTTGGCCCGGTCGGCTCTGCCGCTCGTCCGGGCTGCGGCGCCGGTCCCGGCCGGGCGGCAGAGCCGACCGGCAAGCGGAGGCCGTGCACAGGAGAAGGCCCCGTACGACGGCCGTCAGGGGAGACGAGGTCGCACGGGGCCGGAGCCGACTGGTCGCGGAAGCATGCTCGGACGCGACGAGCCGGGGTTCTTCAATGTCAGTCAGGCAGCAGAAGCCCGACTCTTGAGAGCGTCTGTCGGCACTTGAGCCGTAGAGTCGAGCATCTCTGCCGCGAGGCCCGACGTAATCAGCTCGGCCAGCAACAAGGCGGCCTCTGGGCGGATCGTTCCGAGGCCCACCAGGCCCTCGCCCAAGACGTTCACGTCGGCTGAGAGGCCGGGGAAGTCTGACTCCAAGCCCAAGTCGGCTAGCAGTGAAACCAAGGTGCCGGCGCTGTGCCGGGCCTGTGTCCAGCCGCGGACGTAGGGGACTCCTGACGTCAGATTCTCGGCGCGTTTGGCAACGACTGCTCGTCTGTCGGTCATGCGGTCAGTCCTTTCGTATGGGCTGCTCAGGTGCCCGGCTGCACTCATCACCGACGGTCAGCCCGGAGGCCAATGCACGCCGCAGTAGTTCGGCCAGGCGCTCCGCGATTTCTGGCGAAACGCGCCCGCGTTCGACCAGCCCGTGCCCGAAGGCGTTGAGGTCTGCGCGGAGATAGGGGAAGTCCTTCTCCATGCCCGCGTTGATGAAGGCGTCTCGGAGAGCACTGGTCGCGTTGCGGGCCGCGAACCAACCGTCGCTGTCGAGCGGTGACCACTGGGCAGCGTCGTGACGTTGGGAGGCGTCATCCGGCGTAAATGGCCGTCCTCTCGGGAAGGGCCATGGCCACGGCGGCGGGAGAGGGTTACTGCTCGCCGTACCGGTCGACGCGCGCCACCAGTTCGGCAGCCGCCACGAGCATGGTTGCCAGGGCGACCGGACGAAGAGGGTTGGCCTCCGGACGCCGGACCGGGGCGCGAAGCCATTGGTAGCGGTCACCGGACAGAGGCATAGGGCCAGGAACGACTACAGCGGAGCCGAGGCTCAGGTATCGATGCGGTGGAGGGGTCTGGGTCTCTCGTCCAAGGAAGTGGGCGAAAGTCTCTTGGCTCCGAGAGCTGAGGAAGAAGCCGACGCGCTGGGCCTTGTGATCCAACATGGCGGGGCCCAACGGGAGTCCTCGGCACACAAGTTGATCGAAGGCCTTCAGCCCGATGCGTTCCTCGATCGTCACCACGTCGAAGAGACGGCCGGCAGAGAGCATGCACGGCGTACGGGGGTCGTCCGCCCATACTGCACGGCACATCACCGGATGGTTGGCAGCCGCGGACAGCCACTCGATGCCCCTTCTGGTCATCCTCTGCACGTCATCCCACCTCGGTCCGGCTGCGTAGCGGCCTCAATGCCGCCGTATGTCCTGAGTCGAGGTCAGGTGACTGGCCACGGCAGATGACGAGAGGTGACGGGGGATGACGTAGCGAGCGGTGGTGCGTCACCCCCTGTCACCCATCGGGTAAGGGACGATCTCTGCTTACCGTCCGCTGGAGGGGATTACCAACGCGTACATTCAATGATGAGAGTGAGTTGTCGTATCAGCGCACGTTCGGAGAGGGGACGGTCACGTCTTCGATGCAAACGAGCATCCGCTTACGTGATGCCCGTACAAGCCGCGGCTGGAGTCAGCCGCGCTTGGTGCGCGAGTTACGTCAGGCAGCCGCCCGCCGTGGTCAGCCTCTCCCCTCGGACGCCAGTGTTAAGCGGCGTATCGCCAGTTGGGAGAACGGGCACAGTCTCCCGGACGACTTTTACGGGCCCCTCCTGTGCGACGCTACGGCACCAGCGCCGCTGAACTCGGTCTGAGCTACGGCGGGAGCCAGGACTCGGTACTTCTCGACGCCAGCTACCCGGCCAGCCCGGATGCTGCGATCAGAGGCGTCGGACAACTGTGGCGCGCCGACCTCAACGGATACGAACCTTTGCTCCAGGCCGAGCCGTCCGAGCCAGCATGGAGTGAAGCGTCCCTCCGCTGGTTGGTGGCGCCAGAGCCGGCCATTCCCCAGCAGCGACAAGACAGCCTCCGCGTCGGTCTGGGGGATGTGGCTGCCATCAAGACCACCGCGGACATGTTCGCCCAGCTCGATGACCAGTTCGGGGGCGAGCATGCACGGCGCGCAGTAATCCAGTACCTGAGCAACGAGGTCGACCCACAGCTACAGGGGCGGTACACCGAGCAAGTTGGCCGGACTCTCTTCTCCACCGTCGCCGAGGCAACACTCCTCGCCGGTTGGATGTCTTACGACGCGTGCCACCACGGTCTTGCCCAGCGGTACTTCCTGCAGGCTCTCCGCCTGGCGCAGGACGCCAACGATCGTCGGTTCGCCGGAAGTGTTCTGTCGGCCATGAGCCATCAGGCCACTTTCCTGGGGCACTACACGGAGGCCGCCACCCTTGCCCGTGCCGCGCTCATGGGCATCTCTCCGGTGGCCACACCAACGTTGCGCGCCCAGTTCCACGCCATGGAGGCCCGCGCGCTCGCACGTACCGGCGATGTCCGCGCCTGTGAGGCTGCGTTGAGTGCCGCAACGCGAGCCCTGGAAAGCCGGAACAACGGCGACGAGCCAGAATGGATCAGTTACTTCGACGAAGCCGAACTGACCGCCGAGGCGGCGCACTGCTTCCGGGATGTGAACAGCGCCCGCCAGGCCGTCGCCCACGCCGAGAACGCTATGAGCGGCAGCCACGTACGAAGCGACTTCTTCGCGACCATGGTTCTCGCCGACGCCCACCTGCGCGCCGGGGACATCGAGGAAGCATGTCGCGTCGGGCTCGATGCCCTTGAACTCGGAGAACAGCTCAAGTCCGCCCGCTGCCTCAGCTATCTGTCTGAATTCCGAAGCAGCATGGCCCGTGTCGGTGGCAGTCCCGTCATTCGCACTTTCGAAGAGGAAGCACAGGAGTACAGAATGTGGGTCGCGACCACCACCAGACCCCCGTTGCCAAACTCGGACTTCTGATCGACTCTCAGCCGGAACTACTCGTCGTCCCGCCATGGCCAGGTGACGGCATCCTCGCCCTTATCTCTCTCATGAATTCAGGCTCGGACCACTGAGGGCGCACCCGACGCAGTCGACTCAACTTCCTGCGTGTAAACCTACGAAGCAACCAACCCCATGGACTGAGCTCTCTCCTCATTGCTAACAGGCAAATTTCCTGTTCAGGCTCGTTGTCATAAGGAAAGTAAGCTCTCCCCGACATCTCCGCATCCGTTGCGACAGGGGGCGCGTTCCAAGCCTCCCTCCGGTGAGGGCCCCCATGGCGACGGGTTTGCCGGAACAGGTCGGCGTACGCCTCACCGACAACGTCTGAGTCCATGGCGAGAAGATTTTGATGCAGGTTGATTCTCGTGAAAACGTCGCTGATCTGCTGGGCAAGCGCTGCCCTGGTCGCCTGATCCGATCCGGGACGGCATCTGATCACATAGGGGAGGTCCTCGTAGGAGTGAATAACCTGAAGCGCCTCTGCGTACATGCGGCTCTTGTTCTCGCGGCGCTTGGCATGCTGGTTGATCCAGTAGCCCAAAAGTGCCACTAATGCGGTAATCAGCGCCGTTATCAGTGTGGCCATCGAGGCAGAATCCATGATCCCCCGCGCCTGCCCAGCAGGCGCCCCTCCCCCTTCGCGAAGCAATCCCACGTAAGAACAAGTGAGCCCTGGAAGACCTTGTCACTTTACTCTGGATAGAGAAAAGCGAGGTTTCCCGTACCTAGAACGGGTTCCAGCCATGTCGATTGCCATCTATGCGCAGCGATTCCAGGCGCCGAGAAAATTCATCTGCTGACCGCTTACTTGTCGCAACCTGATGACCGAGCCAAGCAACCATCATCAGTTCGCGTAGATCCGCGAGCGTCTCGTTGCCGGGCCAGTTCATCAGATCGAAGCCATATCGGTGAACGAACTCGGCGTACTCAGCCTTCGTGTGCCAGCCGTACCGGTCGTAGAACATCGCGGTCTGGATCAGATCCCACTCGCGCGGGGCCAGCGCGAAGCCATCAAGGTCGATGAGGACCGCGTGACCGTCCCGGTGACGGAGCACGTTGCCTATGCTCGCGTCCCCATGGATCATCCCGAAGGGAAGCACGAAGTCCAGCCGGTCGTAGTCCTTGTTCAGCTTTCCGGCCCGCTCCTCCAGGAACGTGCGGTCATCTTCCGTGACGCCGTCCATCCGGCCCAGAGACGCCGACAACTTCGCGAACGGATCGAAGTACGGCAGCCGCAGCGACTCCGGCTCTTCGAGCCAGTGCAGGCGGCGAAGTAGGTCGGCCAGCTCCCCCACCGTCGCGTACTCCTCGCGCTCCTGCACGCTCTCCCAGAAGGTCACGACCCTGCTGCCGACCACCAGCGGTTGCGTGACTCCGGCCGGCACCCGAGTAGCCGGAAGGTCTTCCGCCTCCAGCCACCTGGCGACCCGTACCGCCCGTTCCATCTCCTCCAGGGCATCCGGGTCACGAGCAATCCGGACGATGACCGGTGAGCCTGATAAGCGGTACACGGCGTTGGAGCCGAGACGCAGCAACTCGGAGCCTTCCGGGGCCAGTCCGGCCGTCCCGCACGCCTCTCGCAGGACCGCCTCAAGGCTCTCCGCCGTGAACTCTGTGCCGCCGTCCTGGCCCCCGCCGCTGCCCGAGATCATGCCTTCGACCATACGGCGCCGCCCCGCCGCTCGACAGACCGCCCACGTAATCGGGGCGTAATGATCTTGGTCGGCAGGACCTACGGGTCCCGCTTCCCTGCAGGTCAGACCACGGGAAGACTCTCGGTCTCACCTGGGCTCCGGAGCCGCTGCACTACAGCAGCGAAGTACGGCAGCCACCGCAAGGCCACGCGAGCTTCTGTTGCTTGGCGTCAGCCCCCGAGCGGCCGATATGACGGACCGCTGAGCGTGACAGTGTCGGAGCGGGGGTCGCTCATGTGCATCCGGCGTCGTTTTTCGGCCGCAGGCCCGGCTCGCGGACCATCGCGGTGATCTCGGCGGCGGCACGCTCAGCACGGCCTGGGCGGCGCAGCTGTCGCTCCAGCGGCGGGAAGCCGACACTGCCGACGGGGGTGTCGTCGACATTGGTGCGGCAACGGACGATCAGCTCACCTTCGGGGGTGTAGACAGCGCCGATGACATCCGCCCACGGGAGGTGGGCAGTACGCCACAGGCCGCGAACGTGCAGTCCCTTGGAGTCGGCGGTGATCCGCCAGATCATCATCCGGAGGCAGACGCTCACCCAGTACAAACCAGCTACCGACCAGAAGGGCAGCTTCCACCACGTAGGGGAACCCGTGAATAGCGTCCCCAGCAGCATGATGGTCACGACGATCAACGCCGCTCCGACGGAGCGCGCCACCGGACCTGCCTGCCACCGGACCGGTCCGGTAGCAGGGGTCATCGCGGCGAGGGCGTTTTGGACGCGGGCCTCAGCGGCCCGGCGGTGTGCGGCCGTGCGTGCTGTGCCGGGACGGTATACCCCGGGCTTGCCCGTGCCGTCGGGAGAACCGTGCCGTATCGGGGACGCGGTCCCCTCGACGAGCCACTGCCCGGACTCCGTTGCGCTCGCCAGAATCAGCTCACCTCCCTCGCGAGGTGCACCGTAGAGCAGGGCTTGGCGCAGTGCCGTGCGGGTGCGGGTGTGAGGCTCGTAGCTCAGCACCGGGCGCAGGGTGGCGGTGTCGTCGGCGGCGAATATCTCCGTACGCCCCTGATCGTGACGGGTCAGGACGCGCAGTACCGGGACCGGGGCGCGGTGCAGCGCCACCGCCCGGCGGCGGGAGAGCAGGCCCGAGCCAAGCACGGTGACACCGAGCCCGGCGAGGACGAGTGCCAGCGCCTGACGGCCGCTGCGGTCGCCGTAGGGCTCAGTGGCGAGCCGCATCCAATCGCCGTGCATCAGCACCGGCACGCTACTACCGACCCGATAGCTGCCCTGCGCGTCGAACCTGTGTCGTGTGTTATCGGAGAGGCGGACGGTGACGGTGTAGTCGTCAGTGTTGTAGGCCACGACTCGGGCGTTCTCCGACGTGGCCGTACGAGCCAGGCGGTCGTCTGCCCGGTCGTCCACGACGACGGTCGTAATCAGGGCACCGGCCACCGCGCACAGGATCGCCCCCGCAATGCCGCGGACCAGGCCCCGGCGCCAAGGGCGGACGTCGTCCGTCGCCGGGGCAGGCACCGTGATGCCGCCGGCCGCGTCGAGCACGAGCGAGCGTTGGCGGCCGCGCGCCCGCAGCCGCGCCACGACGGCCGCCCAGCCCCAGCACAGCCCCGCCACAACGACGGCGTCCGCGATCTTCTCGGCCGGCCCACCCAGCCAAATATCGGGATTGCTCATCCAGATCAGCAGCAACGGAGCGGACACGAGCGCGAGTTCCGGTAGCACAAACAACCACACCAAGTGCGGCAGGAAGAGCATCGATCCGGCCGCATCGAGCCAGTCCGCCCCACAGGGCGCTGCCACCGTGCACATCGAGTCGGGCGAGAACATCACCGCCGCCATGACCACCGCCACCAGCAGCACCACAGCCGCCCCCACCGGCCGCGCCCACGCGGGCACCCGGACGTCCGCCCACCGCCTGGCATCGGCGGACACCCAGGGGCGAGCGGGAACATCCGCATACGGCACTGAACTCGTCGTCACCCGCGCATTATTCGTCACGGTTGTATGCCCCCTGCGCCTGGGGCCACCCCGAGTAGTACGCCCGGTGGCGAGCGCCGATCGATACTGCCGTTGGTCTCAGTTCCGGTCTCATTCACTGACGGTCGCGAGTGTTCGCGACCGTTCGCCGCTCCACCGCGCTCCTCACGCGCGGACGGGCGGCACGTCGGGGGGGGGGGGGGGGGGGGGGGCTGTCGCCCCAGGACAGCCACACTGGACGAGTCCCGCCCAAGTTGCTTGGGGACAAGGCAGTCTCTGGCCCACGGCGCCCAGAGTCTTTGTCCGCACGTGGGAATGGGCCAGCACAGCGTCCAGTCGTGGGCTCGCTGCGACACAGCTCCGACACAGTGTGTGTATCCGTACCACAAGGGACTGGCTCCCGCGCAGGTCAGGCGGGGTGCGAGGCTCGATCGGCGCAATCACTCCGGAGCCCTGTGCACAGGTTCGAATCCTGCCGGGGGCACAGAAGCCGGAGCAGCGTGGTCAACCCGCTGACCAGGCAAAGTGCCAGACATTGAGAGCCGGGCCCAGTGCTACTGGGTCCGGCTCTTTGTCATTGTCACGCATCGCGCGTGAGCAGCGAGTGGGTTTCAGGGACCTGGAGGCCGGTAGCGGACGGCGGGGCGCGGGCGTGCCGTGGGTGTCCGAGTTCGGGGCGGTGGAGTGGTCCAGAACATCAGGCGGCTTTGGCTCAGCTTTTGCACCCGCTGTCGTCCCGACAGCCGATCTCGGATCGTCGACTTGGCGTTTCTTGCTTCGGCAGGCCCTGCGCGTGCCCGGAACTGTGGCTTCCATCATGGCGGATGTGATCTTGTCCTGGTGAGATCGCCGGATGCTCGGTTTCCTCCTCCGTCTCCTGCCGTTCTGGGTCCGCGAGCCCCTGCTCATCGCGGTCGGGTCCGTTCTCGGCGTACGCATCATGTATCTCGCCGTCCGCGATCACGATCGGGTCGCGGCCGGTCTCGGCGTGGTGTTCCTCGTGTTCACCGCAATACGCGTCCACGCGGTGATCCGGGCCCTGCGCGCACGCCGGAACCCGAGTCCGACAGCCTCCGCAGACGGGGCGGCAGTCGATGCTGCGCCCCAGCCCCAGGCCCAGCCTCAGCCTCAGGCCCAGGCCGTAACCGGGTCGCGCCCCAGGCCGGACACTCCGGAGAAGGAGCACAACGCATGGGGCCAGGCCGTCGCGGCCGTGGCCGTGTTCGGGGCACTCGGGGCCGCGCTGTGGGTGGCCCCACGCTTCATGCCGTCCGACGACAACTCCCCGCAGCCCGCCTCGTGTTCGGGCGGGACACACGAGGAGCTTCCGAAGGCCTACAAGGACACGCCCCGGCCTGTGACCGGTGAAGAGCTGTGCAAGGCGCTCAACCGGCCGGACCTGGCCGAGCTCCTTGGAACGCCTGAAGAGACCGCGACCACTGCTTCCAGCACCAACAACACCGCTCCCCTGACTGATGGGAAGGTCGCCCAACCGGAGGCCGAGGTCACGTTCGACACGTACACCGTGAATGTCTCGGCCACTTACAACGAGCTGTCGATCGGCCAGTACGTGAAGCTGATGAAGTTCGGGGACGAGAAGGACGTCAAGACGCTCACGGTTCTCGGTCGGCCCGCGGTCCTCTCCTCAGATCACACCATGAAGCTCGAGATCAATCTCGGGAGTGGCGGATCCGGCGGACCGGTCGGAGAAGGCCCCCTGGCCAGGACGCTGTCCGTGGCCCTGGACCGTAAGGACCGAGGCGGCTACTGCGACATCACCGTGTGGAGCACGTCCGGAGCCCTCCCGAACGACAGTGCTCTCCTCAACATCGCCGAGAAGGTTCTTCCGAGGATCCCCGAACGACCTGTCCGATGAGACGCCGAAAACATCTCGGCGAAAAGATCGGTCCAGTCGCGCCGCCGGCGACGGCATCAGTCCTGTGCAACGCGCCGGTGGTGAGTGGCCTCACCTGGGCGAAATGGAGTCGACCCGGGTGAAGATCCTCAGCTTGATCGTGGTGCAGAATCCGACATGCTTCGGTGCCGGGACTCGTGCGACAGCGGCGTATCTGCAGCAACACCGATCCGAGGGCGAACAGGACGTCGGCGCGTGTGAGCTCGCCGACGTCCCCTCCAAGGACCGCACGATCGCGGTTGGCTGAAGCGGGCGTCCGCTCGTTGCGTTCCCGATCAGAGGGCCGCATCCGTGGCGAGCCTCTTCTCCGGCCTCGCTGTTGTACAGCAGTGAGGTACAGCAACCATCGAGACCGGAGTCAACCGTCAGCAGTCCCGCATGGCCGTCTGACCGCATGACCGTCTGACCGTCTGACCGTCTGACCGTCTGACCAGGCGAGCAGACCTCAGGGACCGTCGCGCCCCTAGTTCGCATCTAGGGGCGCTGGCCAGTTGGAAGGTTGCTCAGCCGTGCCAGACGGCCCGTACCTCTTCGGCGTACTCGGCAGCCTGGCGTAGGCCTGCCCGGGCCGCGCCCGGAATGCGGGACGCGTCCAGCGCGTTGCGGCCGAACGCGCGGCGGGCCGCTCGGTCCGGGACCAGCAGGGCGGCCCGGGTACCGCCCGCCTCGAGAGAGGCCACCTGATCGAAGGCGCTCGGGGTCGCGCCCGGCACGTCGGGGATCGGGGCCAGAACCACAACCCGTCGGCAGTCGTGCGCCAAGTCGGCGTTGGTCGTGGAGCGTACGCCCCCGTCCATCCAGCGGCCCGCCCCGATCGTGATCGGCGGGAACAGCGGTGGCAGTGCGCACGTGGCCGACATCGCCGTCACCAGGTCGACGCCGCTGTCGGCGCTGAAGCCGGTCGGTTCGCCGGTGAGCGCATCCACCGCGAACAGCCGCACGGGCCGCTCCGGCCAGTCCTGAACCGGCAGTTGGGGACGGATCGCGTCGAACACGTCGGCCTCCGTCACGTCGCGCACGTTCAGGGAGAGCCGGCCCAGCCGCCTGACCACGGTCGCCGGATCGCGCGAACCGAGCGCCGCCCACAGGTACTTGACCGTCATGAAGAAGGTGAAGTCCACCTCCATCATGGCTCGCTTCCGGGCGACCTGTACCTCGTACAAGTCGGCGGGCGCCGCTCCTGCGGCCAGTTCCACGGCGAGCAGCGAGCCGGCCGACGCGCCGGCGAGCACGTCGGCGTCGCCGAGGTCCAGACCCGCGTCGGCCAGCCCCGCCAGCATGCCGACCTGCCATGCGTACGCGGTCAGGCCGCCCCCGCCCAACACCAGCGCCGTATCCGCCACGTCCACCCTCCCCACCAACGGGGACTGATCCCCGTTTCTCGCCTCGACGCTAGCACGTAACCGGGGAGCAATCCCCGTTTCCGACCTCAGGACCCGATCGCAGGACCCGACCTCAGGACCCGATCGCAGGAGCCGATCGCAGGACCCAATCGCGGTACCCAATCGCAGCACCCACACGAGGCGGCCGACCCTGAAGTGGCCGACACGGATGCGCCCCGAAATAAGCGGTTATGGGCTGATCCTGCTGACATAGTGCGGCCATGGAGATCCACGACCCCCGGCAGCCGAATCAGTTCCGTGGCCCGCGCGGCCTCCGTGGCCTCCGTGGTCTCCGCAGCCTCCGTGGTCCCCATGGTCTCCGTCGTCTCCCGGGACTCCGTGATCTCCCGGGACTCCGTGGTCTCCCAGGCCCCCGTTCCCGCCGTACGGCCCTCCTTCTCACCCTCACCGGCACCGTCGGAATCGGCGGTGCCGTCCTCTTCGTCGGCGCCCTCCCCCACGGAGACCACCCCTACCCCGCCCGCCCGGGCACCCCC
>LRTP01000805.1 GCA_001550305.1 Streptomyces diastatochromogenes | reverse complement strand
GGCCGCGGGCGGCTGAGCACCTCCGCGGTGCGACTCCGACGGAGCCGGTGTCGGAGACTTGCCCCTGGCGTCGGCCCGGCGGCCGTCGACCAGGTGCATCGGCCCGTAGCCGCCGACGACGCTCGGGGTGCCCGGCCGGGCGTCCCATCTCGACTGCAGGTAGGACACGCCCAGAAGCACACTGCGCGGCACGTGGTATTCGTTCGCGGCGTCTGTGAAGACGTTCTGAAGCTGGCGGTCGGCCGATGTCCCGCCGGCGCACGCCGCCGGGCCGGCCAGCAGCGGCATCAGGAGCGCCGCGGAGGCGGTCATGCGGACTGTACGACGGTGCTCACGTGGGGAGTTGGGGACACGGGGGGCGACACGTCTTCTCATCGCAAGGGTCTCCAATCATGCTCGTCGCAATCAGGACAAAGGAGTTGCCCTCTGCATCACCCCCCGTACGTTTCCGTGCCCGACACGCCCCGTCGCGCCAAGCGTCACTGGTGTGGCCCAGCCACCCGGCAGAGGCCACCCGGTCGGCGGCAGAACGTCCGCCCCGGCGGGGAGTCGGCGCGAGCGCTCCGCGGCGCGCGGGAGTGCCGTCGTACGGGCGTGCGGGAGTGCCGTCGTACGGGCGCGTGGAAGTGCCGTCGTACCGGCCGCGGGAGTGCCGTCGTACGGGCGCGCGGGAGTTCCCTCGTACGGGGGAGGTGACGGCTCAGTCCTGGACCGGGTCCACCTGCCAGTCGGGGTGTCCCGGCATGGGCGGGGTGCGGTCCCCGAACAGCCACGGCGTCAGGAACGGCTTCAGGTCCTCGCCCGCGACCTCGGACGCGAGCGCGACGAAGTCCTGGGTGCCGGCCGCCCGCCCCTGGTACTTCGTCACCCAGGACCGTTCGATCCTCTCGAAGGCCCCCTCGCCGACCTTCTCCCGGAGGGCGTAGAGCACGAGCGCCGAGCCGTCGTACCGCACCTGCTTGAACAGGGCGGCCTCGGTGCGGGGTTCGGCGGGCGCCCCGTCGTTGTGACGCCACTGGTCGTGCTGCTCGTACGCCGCCCGCATCGCGGACTCGATGCAGTCGCCGCCGTGCGCCTCGGAGTAGAGACGCTCGTAGAAACGGGCGTGGCCCTCGCTCAGCCACAGGTCGGACCACCGCCGGATGGCCACGCTGTCGCCGGTCCACTGATGCGTCAGCTCGTGCACGAGGTCGCGCTCGGCGTCGACCCGGCCGCCCTGCAGGTCGCCCTTCGGCACAAGGGACAGCGACTGCGTCTCCAGCGCCACCGGCAGGTCCGTGTCCCCCACCAGCACGCCGTAACGGCGAAACGGGTACGGGCCGAGCCGCTGTTCCAGCCAGGTCAGGTGCTCGGGCGTGAGCGAGCGATAGGCCTTGGTCTCGGTGACCAGGTCCTCGGGGACCACGTCCCGGACGGGCAGCCCGTGCGGACCGGTGCTCTCGACGAACGTGAACTTCCCGATCGCCATCTGCACCAGCTGCGCCGCGACCGGTTGCTCGGAGTCGTACGTCCACAGGACCCGTCCGTCGGGCCGTGGGGCGCGCTCGACGAGCCGCCCGTTGGCCACCGCGCTGACACCCGGTGGAGTGGTGATGAGGAAGGTGATCGGCGCCCGCAGGCTCGGATGGTCGTTCGTCGGGAAGATCATCTTGGCCCCGTCGGGCTGCGGATAGAGCACGGTGCCGTCGGGCGTGGGCACCCAGCCGTAGTCTCCGATCGCGTCGCCGCGGTGCCTTCGCTGTGTCGGGTCGGCGGTGTAGGCGACCCGCACGGTGAACGCGCCGCCTTGGGGGATCGGCTTGGCGGGCGTGACGACGAGTTCGTCTCCGTCGCGCACGGTCCTCGCCGGTACGTCGTCCACGGTGACCGAGTGCAGCGTGTTGCCCGCGAAGTCGAGGTCGAAGCGGGACAGGGCCTGCGTGGCGCTCGCACTGATGGTCGTACTGGCGTCGAAGCGCGTCCTGGGCGCCCGCCAGTCGAAGGCGAGCGTGTAGCGGCTCACCGTGTACCCCCCGTTGCCGTCGAGCGGCAGAAGCGGGTCGCCGATACCCGGGGCACCGGGGGAGGGGGTGGTGCTGGAGGGGGCGGTGGTGGCGAGGGTGCCCGGGCGGGCGGGGGAGGGGTGGT
>LRTP01000804.1 GCA_001550305.1 Streptomyces diastatochromogenes | reverse complement strand
GTCGGGGGTGATGCGTGCGGCCCGCCGTCCGGCCCACTCGGGCGCGGTGGCGACGACGGCGCCGGACGCGTCGTACAGGGCCGCCCAGCCGTCCACCTGTCCCGCGAGCGCCGACAGCAGCCCCTCGGGGCCGTCGTTCAGGGCCTGCTTCGTCAGTTCGCGCTGCGCGGCGAAGCCCGCCGTCACGGCCCGGTACTGGTCCGCGGCGATCGCGGCGGACACCGCCTTGCTGATGGCCAGGAAGGGGGTGCGGCGGGGGACCTCCAGGAGCGGCAGGCCCTCTTCCTCCGCCGCGTCGACCAGGGCTTTCGGGATCTCGTCGTAGTTGACCCCGACGGCGAAGCCGAGCCCGACGACGCCGGCTCCCACCAGCCGCTTCACATAGCGCCGCATGACGTCCGGATCCTCCGCGTCCAGCTGGAGCGCGGTGATCAGCAGCAGTTCCCCGCCCTCCATGTACGGCACGGGGTCGGCGAGTTCGCTGACGTGGGCCCAGCGGACGGGTACGTCCAGACGGTCCTCGCCCGCCCGCACGGTCAGTTTGAGCGCGGAGTGGTGGACGATCGAGGCGAGCGTGGGGCGCATGGGACCTTCAGGTCTTCACAGGATCTTCGACGGTCACGGGCAGTGTGATCTTTTGGCCGCAACGTATGAACGACCTATGTCGATTCTGCCTCACCGTACGGTCGGCCGGTGACCTTGTGTCCGGACACCCAGCTCCGTAGGTCCCACACCTAGCTCCGTAGGTCCACGAGCAACGGCGGCGCGTGTTCTCCCCCCACCGTGGTGAGCGACAGCACCGCGTGCCCCGGCGGCACCTCGTGCGCCAGCTCGGACGCCGACCACCGCTCCCGCTCGACCTTCCTTATGGTCACCGCGTCCGTGGTGACGGCCTTTCCGGTGACCAGCTTGCGCAGGGCGTGGATGGCCCGGGTCATCGGCTGGTCCGCGAAGACGGTGTGCTTGGCCACGTCACGGGTCTCGACCCACTCCGTTCCCCAGGCGTGGGCGAAGCGGCTGCCGTCCCAGGTCGTGACGCCGGAGAACGCCATCCGGCAGCCCACGGCCCCGTACAGCGGTCCGTGCAGCGCCTCGGGGATGTCGCCGATCGTGCGCAGGGCGAGCACCACCCCCGCGTTCTGGGAGCGCAGGCGCTGGATGCGGCGTACGGAGTCGGGGGTCAGCGTGCCGGTGGCGTCGTCGAGGACCAGGCAGACGAAGTGCGGGCGCTCGCCGCCGCGTACGACGGCGGTGAACTGGGCCAGTACGAGCCGGGCGAGCAGCCGGGCGGCCTCCTCGTGCCCGTGCTCGGGCAGGTCGATCCGTACCCGCAGCGGGTGGTGGGCCACGGCGCGCAGCGAGAAGGCGCGGGTGGTGCCGCCCGCGCCGAAGAAGTCGGCGAAGGCCGGCCGGTCCAGGAGCGCCAGCCGGTCGGCGAGCGCCGGGCCCGCGTCGGACGGGCTGCCGACCTGCCGCATACGGGCTTCCAGTTCGCGGCGCATCCCGGCGTGCTGCGGCCCGGAAAGGGCTTCGTGCAGGGCGGTCAGGGCCTCCGGCACGCCTTCCAGGAGTTCCCGCAGGACGGACATGGGCGGGAACGTGCCGTGCACCGCCCGGTAGGGGCCGAGGAGTTGGGCGAGCGCGGTGGTGGCCCGCTGACCGGCCACCGCGTCGAGGTCCCCGGCCAGCCCTTCGGCGAGGAAGGATGCCGCTTCGTCGGGGTCGTCGGAGTCCGCGTACAGATCGAGGTCGTGGACGGAGGCGGAGTCGCCGATCTTCACCACGACGTCGAAGGCCGAGTCCGGGCCGAGCGGCGTCCCGGCGGCGGCGACCGCGACGACGGCGCACCGCCCGGTGAGCGCCTGCAGGGCGAGCGACTCGACGACGGGTCCGACCAGGTGCCGGGTCTTCCCGGAGCCGGAGGGACCGACGGCGAGCAGGGAGGTGCCCAGGGCTTCCGGGTCGAGGGCCGCGCCCCCACCGTCGTAGGCCTCCGGGGTACGGTCCCCGGTCGTCCACCGCCCGATGCGCACCTGTCCCACGAGCACGTCGTGCGCCGCGGTGCGCGCGGGCAGGTCCCGGGCCCCGGAGGGGTGCGTCCAGGCCGCCCCGCCCCGCCGCAGCACGGT
>LRTP01000803.1 GCA_001550305.1 Streptomyces diastatochromogenes | reverse complement strand
GGGCGCACCCCGCCGATCGGCAGCCCCGCCGAGACGGCCGCCGTCGTCGAGCGCGTGGCGGCCGCCCGCGAGGCCCTTGGCCCGCACCGCGACGTCGCCGTCGACTTCCACGGCCGCTTCAGCGCCGCGAACGCGAGGCGCGTACTCCACGAGATGGCCCCGCTGCACCCGCTGTTCGTCGAGGAGCCCGTCCTGCCCGAGCAGGCGCACCTGCTGCCCGGCCTGGTCGCCGCCTCGTCCGTGCCGCTGGCCACCGGCGAACGGCTCTACGGACGGGCCGACTTCCTCCCGGTGCTGACCGCGGGCGTCGCCGTGGCCCAGCCGGACCTGTCGCACGCAGGCGGGATATCGGAGGTCACCCGGATCGCCTCGCTGGCCGAGACCTTCGGGGCCCACCTGGCGCCGCACTGCCCGCTCGGTCCCATCGCGCTGGCCGCCAGCCTCCAGGTCGCCTTCGCCACGCCCAACTTCCTGATCCAGGAGCAGAGTCGGGGCATCCACTACAACAAGGACGCCGACCTGCTGTCCTACCTGGTCGACACCGAGCCCTTCCGCTTCGTCGACGGCCAGGCGCACCGCACCGGACTGCCCGGACTCGGCATCGCCGTCGACGAGAACGCGGTCCGCGCCGCCGACCGGTCCGGTCACGCCTGGCGCAACCCCGTCTGGCGGCACGTCGACGGCTCCTTCGCCGAATGGTGAGCGCCACGCGGTTGCCCGTCCGCGTCGCCACCGACCCGGACCACGGCGGACGCTGGACGTCGCTGACCGCCGGTGGCCGCGAGTGGCTGTGGCACCGAGACGAGCCCCGCCGCCGCGTGGTCCGGCCCGGTGACCCCTTCGCCGACGCCGGCGGCCTGGAGGAGTGCGTGCCCACCGTGCGCGGGCTGCCCGACCACGGGGACGCCTGGTCGCGGCCCTGGCGAAGGGCGGGGGAGGAGGACGTCGCGGAGTGCCCCGACTTCCGCCTGACCCGGCGCATCGGAGAGCGAGGGGACGCGGTCGTCGCCGACTACACGCTCGCCGCCGAGCCCGGCTACCGCTTCGTGTGGGCCGCCCACGCCCTGCTCGACCTCTCACCGGCCGCCCGGATCGACGTCGTCGGACCGGCGGTGACCCGGCTCTACCCGGACGAGGGCGACCGCTGGCTCCCGGGCAACTGGCCCAGCGTCGACGGCGTACCGCTGGACCGGCTCGGCCCGGACGACGGGAGCGCCGTCGGAGCGGTCGTCCTCACCTCCCGGGTGTCCGTGCACGACGGCGCCGACACGCTGCACCTGTCCGTCGAGGCCGACGGGCAGCCCGTCGCGGTCGCCCTCTGGCGCAACCTCGGCGGCTTCCCTCAAGGCGCGCCGTACCGCTCGATCGGCGTCGAGCCGATGCTCGGCCGCGTCTTCGACCGCGCCGCGGCGGACGACGGCGACACCGCCGTCGTGCCGCCGGCCGGTGAGGTCACCTGGCGGCTCACCGTCACCGCGACCCGACGCACCTGAACCACCGTCACCAGAAGGGATCTCGGATGAACCTGCTCGCCGCGCTGCGCGCCCACCGGCTGCTCGCCATCGTCCGCGGCAGCGACCCGGACGCCGCGCTGACCACCGTACTCACCCTCGCAGAGGAGGGCGTCACCCTCATCGAGGTCTCCCTCTCAGGGCGCGACGCGCTCGACGTCATCGCGCGGGCCCGCACCGCGCTCGGCCCCGACGCGACGCTCGGCGCCGGAACCGTGCTCAGCTCCGACGACGCCCGCGCCGCCCAGAAGGCCGGCGCCGCCTTCCTCGTCACCCCGGGAGTCAGCGACGGCATCGCCACCGGGCGGGAACTCGAACTCCCCGTGCTCGCCGGCGTGATGACGCCCACCGACATCCTCCAGGCACAACGGCTCGGAGCCGACGCCCTCAAGCTCTTCCCGGCGGGCAGCGCCGGGGGCCCCGGCTATCTGAGGGACCTGCGCGGACCCTTCCCGGACCTGCCCTTCGTACCCGTCGGGGGAGTGGACGCGGCGGCAGCCGCCGACTACCTGCGCGAGGGAGCCATCGCCGTCGGCGTCGGCTCGCCCCTGATCGGCGACGCCGCCGAGGGCGGCGACCTCACCGCCCTGCGGGAGCGCGCCCGCGCCTTCCTGGACGTCG
>LRTP01000802.1 GCA_001550305.1 Streptomyces diastatochromogenes | reverse complement strand
GCGGCTCACCGGCGCGGGCAGCGCGAGCGGCAGCCGCAGCGGGGCTGCCAACAGGCCGGCGAGGGCCCGCAGGACACGGAAGACGGCGCGCTCTCCGTGCGCGAGCCAGAGGCCGCAGAGCAGGGCGGCCAGCAGGTGGGCGGCGAGCATGCCGAGCGAGGACGACGTGCCGTCCGCCGCGTGACCCAGGTGATCCATGGCGCCCATGTCCATGGCGTCCATGCGCGTCGAGTCCATGGGCTGGGAGTTCGGGGACATGGAACCCATGGACATGGGACCAGTCGACATGGGATCCGTGGACATGGAGTTCATGTCGTGGCCGGTGAAGACCGAGGCCGCCGCACCCCACACTCCCAGGGAGCCCGACGACTGCGCGAGCGAGAACACCGAGTGGAGTACCGCCTGCGCCGCGACCACCGCGGACACGACCAGGGGCAGTCCGCGTTCCCGGCCGGCCAGACACCAGCCCACGCCGCCGATCACCGCGCCCGAGGCGCCCAACGCCCACCAGGGCACCGTGCCGCCGGACATCATCACGTGCCCCAGGGCGGCGAGCAGCACACAGACGACCGCGAACACCGCGGCCCGTACCGTGCGAGAACACCACCCAGCAGTCATGGCGGGCTCATCCTCGCATCCGGGCAACAGGCTTCATGGGAGGGTACGGAAATTTCTCACCCCCCACTCATGCGCGGGCTCAACTCGCTTCGGACGCGCGGTGTTCACGAGCGAGCTGGTGGGGGAATCCGTCCCGCCGACGGAGGGCGAGGTCGGCGGGACGGCAACCGCTCAGCGGGTGGTCATCGGCCGGTGAGAGCCAATGGGAGCGGGTGAGAACCGGCGAGAACCGGTGAGAGGCCGCTCGCCTACTCGGAGCGGGCACCCCGGCCGCGCGCGAGGGTGTAGCCGGCCGCGGCCAGGCCTAGGACGCCCACGACCAGTCCGGCGATGCCCAGGCCACGGGCCGTGGAGTCACTGCTCGACGTCGAGTCGGCCGCGGCGGCCGGCGCCGAGCTCGACGACGAGGACGAGGCGGAGCCCGACGCCGTGCCCGAGGTCCCGTCGGAACCCTTCCCCGCGTCCTGGGCGGTCAGGGTGAGCACCGGCGCCGGGTTCTGCGGCTCGTCCGCGCCCTTCTTCGCCTCCTCGATCCAGCGGACGACGTTGCCGTCCGAGTAGGTCTGCAGGGTCTTGAAGCTCAACTGGTCGGTGTCGTCGGGCAGCTGGCCGAAGGCGACGTTGAAGTCCTGGTACTGGCCGTGCCGGATCCGGCCGCCGGTCCAGGTGATCTCCGAGACGGCCTCGGTGATGGTGCCGTCGTCGGTCTTGACGGGGGTCTTGAGCTTCGTGGTCGTCACCTGCGCCGTCCAGCCCTCCTGAGGGGTGACGAGCACGCCGAGGACCGGGTGGTCCGTCGGCAGGAAGACCTGCACCTTCGTGGTGCTGGCGGTGTCCTCCTCGTTGGGGACGCGGAAGGTGAGAACACCGTCCGTGGCTCCCTTGGCGTAGGTCTCGGGGTGGACCGTCACATGCGCGAAGGCGGCGCCCGCGGCGGCCAGGACACCGGCGGTGGTGAGGGCTGCGACAAGGCCGGCGCGGCGCAGGGTGGTGCGAATCGGGGACATCAGCGGAACTCCGTACTGGTGGGGATGCGGTCAGGGCGTGTACGCGAGCCCTGCCGGCGGTCCCCGACGGGAGACCGCGTGGCGCAGCAGCAGTTGCCGAAGCGGCCGGGGTTCCCGCGCGGTCCGGCGTACGACGGCCGGCCCGGTCGGTACGGCGGACCACCCCGCGCGCACCCGCCACCAGGCGGCGAGCCCCGGTACGAGCGCCGCGGCCCGTCGCAGCACGGACCAGAACGCGGCTTCACCGCGCCGCAGCCACCAGGTCGCGAGGAGGGCGGCCACCACGTGGGCGGCGGTGGCGTGCGGTGTCATGGCGTGCCCTGTCGGGTTCGCCATGTGCGCGCCGTGCATGTCCATCGCCATCCGCGGGCCGGCCGCCTCGAAGGCGAGATGCAGTCCGGCCTGGGCGGCCAGCATCCCGCCGCCGATCCCGAGGAGCGAGCGTTCGCGTCCGCCCAGCAGCCAGCCGGCCGAGAAGACGGCGAGGAGCCCGGCGCCGACCGCCCACAGCG
>LRTP01000801.1 GCA_001550305.1 Streptomyces diastatochromogenes | reverse complement strand
GGGTGGCCGAGCGGCACCGGCGGCACGTCGATCCGAGCCGGCAGCGCCACGAACTCCTCGTCCGGCGGGGCGCACACCCGCACCTCCGCGCCGAGTCCTCGCAACCCCACCGCCGGTCCCGCCGGCGGTTCGACGTCCCCGCGCGATCCCCACGTCGACAAACAGCACCCGCACTTCGCGACTCCCCGTTTCCGCAGATTCCGGCTTCGGCCGGAGATTCTGCGGCACGACGGGGGCCTTGCCGCAAGCCCCCCGGTGCGCTATAAGTTGAGAGTGGCGAGGAGTGGGTCATCACCTCCTTGCCTTTTCTCTTGTCGTCCGCCGTGGAATCGATCGTGACAAACCCTCGGGGAAGGCATAGGTGACGATGGATGCCGAAGCGCAGAAGAACTGCCGTGAGTTCGTGGCGAATCGGTCGTCCACGCCGTTGAGGACGGCCGCGCCTCAGGCGGCCGCCAACTCCTCGTACGCCGCCAGCAGTCCGTCGGTCACCTCCCGCCCGGCGGCCCGCAGCGGCGCGCGGACCGGACCCGCGGGCAGGCCGAGCCGACCGAGCAGGGCCTTGGCCGTGACCGTGCCGGGCAGGCCCGACGACATCATCAACTCGATGAGCGGGACCACGCGTTGTTGCCGACGGGCCGCCTCCGCCGTGTCCCCCTCCTCGAACGCGTCGAGGATCGCACGGAAGGGGCCCGGGGCGGCGTTCGCCACCGTGCTGATGTAGCCGGTCCCGCCGACCGCCCGCAGCGCGAGCACCTGCTCGTCACAGCCCGCGTAGTACGCCAACTCCGTGCGGGCCAGCACCTTCTGGGTGCCGAGGAGGTCGTACGCGCAGTCCTTGACGGCGACGATCCGGGGGTGCTCGGCGAGCCGGATCAGGGTGTCGGGCTCGATGCGGGTGCCGGTGCGGCCGGGAATGTCGTACAGCGTGAGCGGCAGTCCGGTGGCGTCGGCGATCTCCCGGAAGTGGGCCTCGACGGCGTCCTGCGGAGGCCTGCTGTAGTACGGCGTCACGACCAACAGGCCGTCCGCGCCCGCCTTTTCGGCCGCCAGGGCCAGTTCGACGGTGTGCCGTGTGTCGGCGGTGCCGACGCCCGCGACGATCGCGGCCCGGTCGCCGACCGCCTCCCGCACGGCACGTACGAGCGCGGACTTCTCGGCGTCGGTCGTGGTCGGGGACTCGCCCGTGGTGCCGGACAGGACCAGGCCGTCGCAGCCCGCGCGGACCAGCCGGTCGGCGAGCCGCCCCGCCCCGTCGAGGTCGAGCGCGCCCGCCTCGGTGAAGGGCGTGACCATCGCGCAGAGCGCACGGCCGAAGGGAGGGGTCGGGGAAGAAGCGGGGGGAGGGGCGGAGGGGGCTGAGGTCGTCATACGGGCTAGTCTCGGCAGCTCCACTGTGAAGCTCCACTTAATTCTTCTACGAGGTAAAGGAAAGCGTTGCTACCAGGTGGCCGCTTTCGCGAGGCCCTGGTGCCAACCCGGCCCCTCATGGGTCACCATGGCGGGGACGGAAGTCGACGGCAGATCGCGGGAGGCGTCATGAGGCTGGGCAAGGCACTCGCCACCGGAGTCGCGGAAGAGCGGACTCGCGCGGACGACGACAATCTCCAACTCCCCGAGGAACTTCCCGAGGGAATGGAGGAGTTGGAGGCGTCCGTGCCCGATGAGGTCCCGGTCGCCCGATGAGGCTGCGGCTCCCCGAGGAACGTCCGACGGAGCCGCCGACCGGATACAAGATCGCCCACCCGGTGCTGTCCCAGGACGGCACCCGGGCCGGGTTCACCGGCGTGTCGCTGGGCGGCGCGGTGCCGTACGGAGTGCTGGACGAGGCGCGCTGCGTCTACGGGCTGCGGCACCGGGCGCCACACCGCCGCTGCGACTGCGGCTTCCACTGCGTGCACGACTCGGCCACGGCCGAGGCCATGCTCTGCACCGCCGAGCACCGGGCGGCCGTCCTCCTGGAGGTCTCCGTCCTCGGCGCCTACATCCGCTTCGAACAGGGGTTCCGCTACGCCCGTCAGCGGGTGCGGAGCGCCACGGTCGGTCCCTGCGCCTGTGGCGCGGTGGCCGCCGCGCTCGCGGACGCGGGCTGGGGGCGCTGTGGGACGACCTGGAGTCCGTCGGCACGGTGCCCCAGCAGGCCGGCACCCGCAAATGGTGTGTTA
>LRTP01000800.1 GCA_001550305.1 Streptomyces diastatochromogenes | reverse complement strand
TGGAGCGCGGCGGCCGCCGCCAGGCTCTGCTGGGCCTCCGTGACCCGCCGCAGCTCCGCCAGCCGGGCCTGCGCCATCAGCTGCCACACCGCGCGGGCCACGCCCGAGAAGGTGGTCTGGGGCGGGACCTCCAACAGGGGCAGGCCGTAGGTGTCGCAGGCCGCGACCAGGGCGCGCGGCACCGTGTCGTGCACCGGCGCCAGGCCGAAGCCGAGCGCCGCGCCGCCCGCCGCCACGATCCGGGAGACGTAGTCGTCGAAGTAGGTGCCCGAGCCCGCCGCCTCCGGGATGTGCACCCCGGCGGTCAGCAGTAGCTCACCGCCCAGCAGATACGGGTACGGGTCCGCCATCTCCGACGTGTGCGCCCAGTGGATCACCGTGTCCTGTTCGAGGGGGCCCGCGATGTGGCGCAGGCCGAGGTCCTCCCGGGCCAGGAGGGCGGACAGCGGCACCGGTGGGGTGGGAGGGACCGGCGGGGCTGATGTGACGGATGTGGCGGATGTGTCCGGCACGGTGGACGTTCCCTCCATCCGGATCGGCTGCGATGGATGAAACGTACACTTCAGAGTCATCTTCCGGCCACCTAAGGTCAGTGCCGTCGGCAGCCGCGGGTACGGGCGTATGTCCCCGCGACCAGCTGCCGGACTCCCGGCCGGGTATCGCTCGCCCGGCCCGCGTCCCCACGTCCATCTGCACGACACGCCACCGATGAGTGCGCGAAGGAGGGCCCCCTATGGCCGTCGACTACACAGTGATCGTCGTCTATCTGGCCGGCATGCTGGCCATGGGCTGGTGGGGCATGCGCCGCGCCAAGTCGAAGAGTGAGTTCCTGGTGGCCGGACGGCGCCTGGGCCCCGCGATGTACTCCGGAACCATGGCCGCGATCGTCCTCGGCGGCGCGTCCACCATCGGCGGCGTCGGACTCGGATACAAGTACGGGCTCTCCGGCGCCTGGATGGTGTTCACCATCGGCCTCGGGCTCCTCGCGCTCTCCGTCTTCTTCTCCGCCCGCATCGCCCGTCTGAAGGTCTACACCGTCTCCGAGATGCTCGACCTCCGCTACGGCGGCCGGGCCGGCGTCATCTCCGGTGTCGTCATGTGGGCGTACACCCTGATGCTCGCGGTCACCTCCACCATCGCGTACGCCACCATCTTCGACGTCCTCTTCGACATGAACCGGACGCTCGCGATCATCATCGGCGGCTCGATCGTCGTCGCGTACTCCACGCTCGGCGGCATGTGGTCGATCACCCTCACCGACATGGTGCAGTTCGTCGTGAAGACCGTCGGCGTGCTGCTGCTCCTGCTCCCCATCGCGGTGATCAAGGCCGGTGGGTTCAGCGAGATGAAGGCCAAGCTGCCCACGGAGTACTTCGACCCGCTGGGCATCGGCGGCGAGACGATCTTCACCTACGTGCTGATCTACACCTTCGGCATGCTCATCGGCCAGGACATCTGGCAGCGCGTGTTCACCGCCCGCAGCGACACGACCGCCAAGTGGGGCGGCACCGTCGCCGGCACCTACTGCCTGGTGTACGCCCTCGCCGGCGCCGTCATCGGCACGGCGGCGAAGGTGCTCTACCCGACGCTGCCCAGCGCCGACACCGCCTTCGCGACCATCGTCAAGGACGAGCTTCCGGTCGGCGTACGGGGCCTGGTGCTCGCCGCCGCCCTCGCCGCCGTGATGTCCACGTCCTCCGGCGCCCTCATCGCCTGCGCCACCGTCGCCAACAACGACATCTGGGCCAAGCTGCGCGGAGCCGTACGGCCCCGGGGGGACGACCACGACGAGGTCAAGGGGAACCGGGTCTTCATCCTCGTCATGGGCATCGCCGTGATCTGTACCGCCATCGCCCTCAACAACGTCGTCGAGGCGCTGACCGTCGCGTACAACCTGCTCGTCGGCGGTCTGCTCGTCCCGATCCTCGGCGGACTGCTGTGGAAGCGCGGGACCGTGCACGGCGCGCTCGCCTCCGTCGTCGTCGGCGGGCTCGCGGTCGTCGGACTGATGGCGACATACGGCATCCTTGCGAACGAGCCCGTCTACTACGGGCTGCTGTCCTCGCTGGTCGCGTACGTGATCGTCTCCCTGGCCACCCCCGCGACCGACCCGGCGGTCCTGGCCGCCTGGCGCGAGCGGCTGGCCGGGCGCGGCGCGGATGCCGAGGCC
>LRTP01000799.1 GCA_001550305.1 Streptomyces diastatochromogenes | reverse complement strand
GCCTCGGCCGAGGTCTCGGCGGCCGTGGCCGCTGCCACGGGCGCACTCACGGCACGCTGCGCCTCCACGGGGGCTCCCGCGGAACCGGCGGACTCGGGGGGCGACTCGGCGTCCCCGACCGGTGTGCGCACGACGACCGGCGGGATGGGCCGCGATCCGGGGATGTTGATCCGGATCCGTGTCGTCAGCGTGGTCTCGGTCTTGCGCTCCTCCGGCGGGGTGCCGGTGGCCGAACGGCCCGCGTCGGCACCGTTCTCGGAAGCCGTGGGGGTCCCGTAGGGGGGCGTCCCCGACGGGTACGCGGCTCCACCGCGCCCGTTGGGCCCGGAGGACGAACTGTCAGTTTCACGACTCAAGGCAGGTTCTCCCGGTTGGCTCCGCCGCCCGTTTACTCGACCTCATCTCGGGCAGCTCGGCGGCGCGCACCACCATACTGGCCGCATTCGGCGCGCAAACCTCGCCCGCCCAGGAAACTCGCACGGGACCCGCACGTGTCCGGTACGGCGAAGTGGGACGTCACTTCCCAAGTCGGACGACGGAGTCGTGCGGTTGCCGCCCCAGACCAAGCGTGGCGCACATCACAGCCACGGCCATCCCACCGAGCAGGAAGAGGTAGGAACCGACTCCCGCGCCGAAGAAGAAGTCCCCTTCCGGACGTGTGGAGGTGAGCAGGACGACCGCGATCATCCAGCCCGCGGCGGGCGCGACGGCGCCGGCCCTGGAGCCCGTCGCCCGCGATCCGCCCAGGAAGAGCCCGGCCGCGCCGGCCAGGGCGAGCAGCAACCCGCCCGGGAACCAGGCGGCTTGCACCAGCGTTCCGGCGGCCCCGACCACCGCGCCGAGCAGGAAGAGGCCCAGGTGGGCAACAATCCGCCCGGCCGAGGGCCGCGGCAACGGCTGGGCGAGCGAACTCCCCCGCTGTCCCGACATGCTCATCACGCGTCCGCCCTTCCCTGCTCGGTCCCCGTGGATCTCTGCTCGATCCCCGTGGAACCCTGTTCGATCCCCGCGAAGAGGTCGGTCTCACGACCGGGTCCCGCGCGCTCCCCGCGCACCAACTCGTAGTACTCGGTGGTGAACAGCGGTTGCGCGAGTGCGTTCGACAGCGCGAACCAGGGTTCGGCCACCTCGATCTGGGTGGCGTGCGCCCGCATGGCGGCGGCCTTCGCGGCGGCGTACGCGGTCCCGTCGATCGCGGTGGTGACCACCGTGTCGTCGACCACGCCGGGTACGTCCGCCACGGCGGCGGAGTGCTCGAAGGGCAGTCCGGGCAGGGCCTCGCGCAGCCGCCGGAAGCCCTCCTCGACGACGGAGCGCGGGGCGCGGTTCCAGTAGACCTTGGTGATCTCCCAGGGCGCGCCGAGGTCGGGGCGGGCGGCGGGGTCCGCGGCCAGCTCGACGGCGCGCACGGCGACGCGGTGGGCCTGGATGTGGTCCGGGTGTCCGTAGCCCCCGTCGGGGTCGTAGGTGACGAGCACCTGGGGGCGGACCTCGCGGATCACCTCGACCAGGTACTCCGCGGCCTCGTCGACGTCGGCGGACCAGAAGGCGCCCGCGCGGTGGTTCTGCTCCAGGCCCATCATCCCGGAGTCGCCGAAGCGCCCGGGACCGCCGAGGAAGCGGTGGTCGGTGACCCCGAGCTCCTTCATGGCGGCGGCCAGCTCACCGATCCGGTGCGGGCCGAGCCCGCCCTCGCGGTCGGGCGCGAGATGCGCCAGCTCGGGCGGGATGACCTCGCCCTCCTCGCCGAGGGTGCAGGTCACCAGCGTCACATGGGCGCCCTCGGCCGTGTACCTGGCCATGGTCGCGCCATTGTTGATCGACTCGTCGTCCGGGTGCGCGTGCACCAGGAGCAGACGCCGGTCGGGCAGTTCCGTCATGGAACCCACCCTACGAGGCGCCCGGCCCCCCGCCGAGGCGGGCACGGGTCGTGGCGCCCAAGCTCCCGCCAGGACGTGAGGCTCCCCGCCAGGACGTGAGGCTCCCCGTCAGAACTTGAAGCTGCCGATCATGTCCGCGACGTTCGTCGTCAGGTCGCTGATCGTGGGGGCCATCGTCGAAGAGGCGAGATAGAAGCCGAACAGGACACACACGACCGCATGGCCGGCCTTCAACCCGGACTTCCTGACCAGGATGACGACGATGATCGCCAGCAGCACCACCGCCGAAATCGAGAGTGCCACGGCGGCTCACCTCCAAAGATCCCAGGGACATGGGGGGTCGGACATGGGGGTCGGTAAATCCATACAGCGGCCAGCAGGTTCATACCCACACACCGCCAGTGATCATAACTATCCATACGCGCGCATCGATCGGCGCACGGCCGCACAAGGGGGCGCATGGCCAATATGGTCAAGGCATGACGACCGAGCCTCTCTCCTTCCCCCGCCGGTACGCCCGGACGCAGCGCTTCACCCTCGGCGCGCCCCGCGCGTTCACCGTCTCCCCGGACGGTTCCCGGGTGGTGTTCCTGAGGTCCTCCTCCGGCACGGACCGGGCGAATCAGCTGTGGGTCCTCGATGTCGGGGAGGGGCAGGAGCGCGTCGCGGCCGACCCGCGGACGCTGCTCGGCGGCGCCACGGAGCGCCTGTCGACGGCGGAGCGGGCGCGCCGCGAGCGCAGTCGCGAGGGCGGCGCGGGGATCGTCGGCTACGCCACGGACACGGCGGTCGAACTGGCCTCTTTCGCCTTGTCAGGGCGGCTTTTCACGGCGGAGCTGCGAGCCGGTACGGCACGTGAACTCCGGGTCCCGGGACCGGTGATCGACCCGCGTCCCTCGCCCGACGGGCGGCTCGTGGCGTACGTCCGCGGGGGCGCCCTGCGGGTCGTCGGCGCCGAGGGGGACGACGACCGGGCGCTCGTGGAGCCGGAGTCCGATGCGGATGCGGGGACGGTTTCCTATGGATTGGCCGAGTTCATCGCCGCCGAGGAGATGGGGCGTTCGCGCGGATTCTGGTGGTCTCCGGAAGGGGACCGGCTGCTGGTCGCGCGGGTCGACGACGCGCCCGTGCGGCGCTGGTGGATTTCCGATCCCGCACAACCGGAACGCGCTCCGCAGCAGGTCGGTTACCCGGCCGCCGGAACGGACAACGCGGACGTAAGGCTCTTCGTGGTCAGCCTCGACGGGGTGCGCACGGAAGTGGTCTGGGACCGGGCGCACTACCCGTACCTCGCGCATGTGCACTGGTCAGCAGCGGGCGCGCCACTGATTCTGGTGCAGGCGCGGGACCAGCGCAGTCAGCTGTTCCTGGCCGTCGACCCGGACACCGGGGCGACCCGGATGGTGCACGCCGACGAAGATCGACAATGGCTGGATCTTTTCCCTGGCGTGCCGTGCTGGAGCCCCGCGGGACAGCTCGTACGGATCGCCGACGAGGGTGGGGCGCGGGTCCTGGCCTTCGGCGAACGCCCGTTCACGGGACCGCAGTTGCATGTGCGCGCGGTGCTGGACGTCTCGGACGACGACGTGCTGATCGCGGCGTCGGCCGGCGAGGCGGCGACCGCCCCGGAGACGGGCGAGGTGCATGTCTACCGCGTCAACGAGCTCGGTGTCGAGCGCCTCTCCCAGGAACCCGGCGTACACGCGGCGGTGCGCGGCGGGGGCGTGACCGTACTGGTCTCCTCGGTGCCGGACCGGCCGGGAGCCCAGGTACAGGTGCTGCGGGACGGAAAGCGGGCGGCGACTGTCGCGTCGTATGCCGAAAGTCCCGGTCTGTCCCCGCGCGTGACGTTCACCGAGGGGGGCGCACGGAAAATCTCATGCGCCCTGCTTATGCCTACTGACTACGACGGTGTCACTCCCCTCCCCGTCCTCATGGACCCCTACGGCGGTCCGCACGGCCCCCGGGTGCTGGCCGCGCACAACGCGCACCTCACCTCGCAGTGGTTCGCCGACCAGGGCTTCGCGGTGGTCGTCGCCGACGGCCGCGGCACCCCCGGCCGCTCCCCCGCCTGGGAGAAGGCGGTCCGCGACGACTTCACGCTCGCCCTCGACGACCAGATCGACGCGCTGCACGGCCTCGCGGAGAGGTTCCCGCTGGATCTGTCCCGGGTGGCGATCCGGGGCTGGTCGTTCGGCGGCTGGCTCGCGGGGCTCGCCGTGCTGCGCCGCCCCGACGTCTTCCACGCGGGCATCGCGGGCGCCCCGGTCACCGACTGGCGGCTGTA
The DNA here is from genome assembly GCA_001550305.1 of Streptomyces diastatochromogenes. Classification (GTDB taxonomy): domain Bacteria; phylum Actinomycetota; class Actinomycetes; order Streptomycetales; family Streptomycetaceae; genus Streptomyces; species Streptomyces mirabilis_D. The sequence goes on along the minus strand of LRTP01000799.1, from coordinate 22,463 downwards.
CGACACCCACTACACGGAGCGCTACCTCGGTGATCCGGCGACGGCCGCGGAGGCGTACGCGAAGAGCTCGCTGATCACGGACGACGGACTGTCCGCGCCCGCCGAGCCGCACCGGCCGCTGATGATCGTGCACGGCCTCGCGGACGACAACGTGGTGGTCGCGCACGCCCTGCGGCTCTCCTCGGCGCTCCTGGCCGCGGGCCGCCCGCACGAGGTGCTGCCCCTGTCGGGCGTCACCCACATGACCCCGCAGGAACAGGTCGCGGAGAACCTGCTCCTGCTCCAGGTGGACTTCCTGAAGCGCGCCCTGAAGCTTGCCTGAGCCACGGAAAATCCCACCCGGCACCGCAACCATCAATTGAGGAACCCCGACGAGACACCAGCCACGTCCGCGAGAGCGGCGCCGGTTCAGGCGCAACATGCGACGGGCCGGGGCGACATGGCGCGCCCCGGCCCATCTACGGCACCCGCACGGCCGTACGCTGATTACCTTGACGCGTCCGTATATCGGTGCCGCTTCGGTCAAGTTGCCTGCGTGTTAACGAAGTTCGCCACCATTTGCGGGGTTATGTCGCCCGCTCGGGCGGTTCCTCCGGAGGTACGACCCGCTTCTCCTCGGCGAAATGACAGGCCGAGTCGTGCGCGGCCGGGCCCTCCACGAAGCGGAACTCCGCGGGCACCGCGAGCGCCGGCACCTCCAGCGCGCAGCGCTCCTGGGCCTTCCAGCAGCGGGTGCGGAAGCGGCAGCCGGAGGGGATGTTCGCCGGGGAGGGCACGTCTCCGGCGAGGATGATCCGCTCCCGGCGCTCGCGGGCCTCCGGGTCGGGGACGGGCACGGCGGAGAGCAGGGCCTGGGTGTACGGGTGCGTCGGATGGTCGTAGATCTCGGCGTCCCTGCCGGTCTCCACGATCCGTCCGAGGTACATCACGCCGACCCGGTCGGAGATGTGCCGCACGATGGAGAGGTCGTGCGCGATGAAGACGTAGCTCAGGTCGAACTCGTCCTGCAGCCGCTCCATCAGGTTGATCACCTGCGCCTGCACCGAGACGTCGAGCGCCGAGACGGGCTCGTCGGCGACGATGATCTCGGGGCGCAGCGCCAACCCCCGCGCGATGCCGATGCGTTGGCGCTGGCCGCCGGAGAACTGGTGCGGGTAGCGGTTGATGTACTCGGGGTTGAGGCCGACCACGTCCAGCAGGTCCTGGACGCGCTTCCTGCGGTCGCCCTTGGGCGCGACCTCGGGGTGGATCTCGTAGGGCTCCCCGATGATGTCGCCGACCGTCATGCGCGGGTTGAGCGAGGTGTACGGGTCCTGGAAGACCATCTGGATGTTGCGGCGTACGGCCTTGAGCGCCCTGCCGGACAGTCGGGTGATGTCCTCGCCCTTGTACTTGATCGTCCCGTCCGTCGGTTTCTCCAGGTTGACCAGCATCCTGGCGACCGTCGACTTGCCGCAGCCGGACTCGCCGACGATGCCGAGGGTCTCGCCCGCGGCGAGTTCGAAGTCGACCCCGTCGACGGCCCTGACCGCGCCGATCTGCTTCTTGAAGAGGATCCCCCGCGTCAGCGGGTAGTGCTTGACCAGGCCGCTGACCTCCAGAATCGCCTCAGCCATCGAGGCACTCCCGCCAGAAGAAGCAGGCGCTGGTGCGGGCCCCGGCTCCCTGGTCCACCTCTGCGCGGTCCGCCCCTTCACGGTCCACCTCGAACAGCGGCGGCACCTCGGCGCGGCAGATGTCCTGCGCCATCGGACAGCGCGGGTTGAAGGCGCAGCCGGGCGGGATGTGCATCAGGTTGGGCGGCAGGCCCTTGATCGCGTAGAGCTCCTGGCCCTTCTGGTCGAGGCGCGGGATCGACTCCAGGAGGCCCTTGGTGTACGGGTGGGCGGGGGCCTTGTAGATGTCGTGGACCGGCGCGGACTCGACGATCCGGCCCGCGTACATGACGGCGATCCGGTCGGCGACGTCCGCGACGACGCCGAGGTCGTGGGTGATGAGGATGAGCCCCATGTCGAGCTCGCGCTGCAGCTCGGCGAGCAGGTCCATGACCTGGGCCTGGACGGTGACGTCGAGGGCGGTGGTCGGCTCGTCGGCGATGATCAGGGCGGGCTCAAGGGCCAGCGCCATGGCGATCATGATGCGCTGGCGCATACCCCCGGAGAACTGGTGCGGATAGTCGCGCACCCGGTCGGCGGCGGCCGGGATGCGCACCCGGTCCATCAGCTCGATCGCCCTGGCGCGGGCGTCCCTGCGGGACATCCCGCGGTGCACGGTGAACATCTCGCCCAGCTGGTCGCCGACGCTGAGCACGGGGTTGAGGGAGGACAGCGCGTCCTGGAAGATCATCGCCATCTCGGCGCCGCGGACCTTACGCCGCTCGTCCTCCTTGAGCTTCAGCAGGTCCCGGCCCTGGAAGAGGATCTCCCCGCCGGTGATCCGCCCGGGCGGCATGTCGAGGATGCCCATCACGGCCTGCGCGGTGACGGACTTGCCGGAACCGGACTCGCCGAGGACGGCGAGCGTCTCGCCCTCGTCCACGCCGTAGTCGACCCCGTTGACGGCCTTGGCGACCCCGTCCCGGGTGCGGAACTCCACGTGCAGATCGCGTACTTCGAGCAGCACGGCCGTCACCTCAGCTTCGGGTCGAGGGCGTCGCGCACCGCGTCGCCGAGCATGATGAACGCGAGCACGGTGATCGCGAGGGCGCCGGCGGGCCACAGCAGCATGTGCGGGGCCGTGCGGATGTAGGCGGAGGCCGAGGAGATGTCGATGCCCCAGCTGACCGTGGGGGGCTTCAGGCCCACGCCGAGGTAGGAGAGCGTCGCCTCCAGCGCGATGTAGGTGCCGAGCGCGATGGTGGCGACGACGATGACCGGCGCGACGGCGTTGGGGGTGATGTGCCGGAGCATCAGGCGGGAGTTCGAGGCGCCGAGGGCACGGGCGGCCTGGACGTAGTCGTTCTGCTTGATGGTGATGACGGAGCCGCGGGCGATGCGCGAGATCTGGGGCCAGCCGAGCAGCACCATGAACCCGATGACCGGCCAGATGGTGTTGCTGGTCACCACGGAGAGGAGGACCAGGCCGCCGAGCACGACGGGGATCGCGAAGAAGATGTCGGTGATCCGGGACAGCACCGAGTCGCCCACTCCGCCGAAGAACCCGGCGAGCCCGCCGAGCACCGAGCCGAGGATCGCGACGCCGAGGGTGGCGCAGACGCCGACGCTGATCGACACGCGGGTCCCGTACACCACCCGTGTGTAGACGTCGCAGCCCTGCCCGTCGAACCCGAAGGGATGTCCCGGCTGCGAGCCCTCCTGGGCCTTGGCGAGGTCGCACTTGAGGGGGTTCTGGGTGGCGATCAGCGAGGGCCACAGGGAGATGACGACCAGGAAGAGGATGAGGAGCCCGGAGACGATGAAGACGGGGTTGCGCCGCAGATCGCGCCAGGCGTCGGACCACAGGCTCCTGGGCTTCTCCTGGGGGCCCGTGCCCTCGGGTCCGCCCGGTGTCCGCTCCAGGGTGGCGCCCTCGCTCGTGGCGAGGTCCATGGCGCCGCCCGCGCCGGTCGCGGCGATGGCGCCCTCCCGCTGGTACGGCGGCTGCTCAGGCATAGCGGATCCTCGGGTCGAGTACGGCGTAGAGGAGGTCGACGAGCAGGTTGGCGACCAGGAACACCAGCACGAGCACGGTCACGAAGCCGACCACGGTCTGGGTGTTCTGCCGCACGATCCCCTGGTAGAGCTGGTAGCCGACGCCGTGGATGTTGAAGATCCGCTCGGTGACGATCGCGCCGCCCATGAGCGCGCCGATGTCCGTGCCGATGAAGGTGACCACGGGGATCAGCGAGTTGCGCAGCAGGTGCTTGGTGATCACCCGGTGCCGGGGCAGACCCTTGGCGACGGCCGTACGGACGTAGTCGGACCGCTTGTTCTCGGCGATGGAGGTCCGGGTGAGCCGGGTGACGTAGGCGAGCGAGACGGAGGCGAGGACCAATCCCGGCACGATCAGTTCGCCGAAGGTGGCGTCCGTGGAGACCGAGGGTCGGATCCAGCCCCACTCGACACCGAAGAGAAGTTGCAAAAGCAATCCGGTGACGAAGGTCGGGATCGAGATGACGACGAGGGTGAGCAGCAGGACACCGGTGTCGACGGGCCGGCCGCGACGCAGCCCGGTGACGACGCCGAGCAGGATGCCGATGACGATCTCGAAGAGGATCGCGACGATCGTCAGCCGGATGGTGACGGGGAAGGAGTCGGCCATCAGCTCGGTGACCGGCTGCCCGGTGAAGGCGGTGCCGAAGTCGCCGGTGAAGACATTGCCCATGTACGTGAGGTATTGCTGCCACAGCGGCTTGTCGAGGCCGAACTCCTTGCGCAGCTGGGCGGCGGTGGCGGGGTCGCACTGCCGCTCGCCGCACAGGCCCGCGATGGGGTCGCCCATCACGTTCACCATCAGGAAGATCAACAGCGTGGCGCCGATGAAGACCGGGATCATCTGGAGCAGACGCCGGATCACATACCGTCCCATGAGGGCTCCGGAGGTAGTACGGGGCCCACGCCCGGGTTCGCTTCAGCAACCCGGCAGGCACCCCGTGGACGGCTCAGCTGACCTTGATCTCGTTGTAGACGGGCACGCTGAACTGGTTGAGCGCCACGTTGGAGATCCTGTCCGAGTAGCCCGCGCTGCCGTTCTGGTACCAGAGCGGGATGGCGGCCATGTTGTCCCGTACGACCCCTTCGGCCTGCTGGAAGAGCTGGATGGCCTTGGCCTTGTCGGTCTCGGCGTTCGCCTGGTCGACGAGCTTGTCGAACTCCTTGTTGGACCACTTGCCGTCGTTGGAGGAGGCGTTCGTGTAGTACAGCGGCTGAAGGAAGTTCTGGATCAGCGGGTAGTCCATCTGCCAGCCGGCCCGGAACGGACCCGGCATCTTGTGCTGCCCGATCTGGTTGCGGAAGTCGGCGAAGGTGCCGATCGGGTTGCCGACGCAGGCCTTGTCGTTGCCCAGCGCGTTGTTGATGGAGTTGCAGACGGCGTCGATCCACTCCTTGTGGGAGCCGCTGTCCGCGTTGTACGAGATCTTGATCTGGCCGCCGGGCAGTCCGCCGCCGTCCTGGATCAGCTTCTTCGCCTGCGCGGGATCGTACCGGCAGGAGGCGCCGCACAGGCCGTCCTGGAAGCCGCCGGCGGCGCCGAGCACCGGTGAGGTCCAGTCGGAGGCCGGGGTGCGGGTCTTGTGGAAGATCGTGCTGGTGATCTGGTCCCGGTTGATCGCCATGGACAGGCCCTTGCGGACGTTCTCCATGCCGCTCTTGTCCCAGGCCTGGTCGTAGAACGGGAACGCGACGGTCTGGATGATGCCGGCCGGGGTGTTGATGTAGCGGCCGCCGAGATCCTTCTTCACGTTCTTGAGCTGGGCGGCGGGCACGTCGTCGACGAGGTCGAGGTTGCCCGCCATCAGGTCGGTGTAGGCGGTGTTGTTGTCGGTGTAGACCTTCAGGTCCACCCCGCCGTTCTGTGCCTTGTCCGTCCCCGGGTACGTGTCCCACTTCCGCAGGGACATCATCGAGCCCTTGGTGTACGAGTCGACGGTGTAGGGCCCGTTGCCGATCGGCTTCTTCAGCCAGGCCGCGTGGTCGCTGAAGAACGCCTTGGGCAGCGGCGCGAACGCCACATAGCCGAGGGTGTCGGGGAAGGTCGAGAACTTCTGGTTGAGCTTGACGGTGAAGGTGTGGGCGCCGGTGACCTTCAGCCCCGACAGCGTGTCCGCGCTCTGCGTTCCCGTCTCGGGGTGGACCTTGTCGTAGCCCTCGATGTACCCGAAGAAGTACGCGTTCTTCTGGTTGTTCTTGAGACTGGCCCCGTAGTTCCAGGCGTCCACGAAGGACTGCGCGGTGACGGGCTCTCCGTTGCTGAACGTCCAGCCGTCCTTGACGGTGATCGTGAAGTTCTGCGAATCCGAGGTGTCGATCTTCTGGGCCAGCATGTTCTGGGCGGCGCCGGTCCTGGCGTCGTACCGCTTCAGACCCCGGAAGATCATGTCGAGGACCTTGCCGCCCTGCACCTCGTTGGTGTTGGACGGCTCCAGCGGGTTCTGCGGGTCCCCCCAGGAGGAACTGAGCACTCCGGACGCGCCGCCGCCGCTGCCGCCGCCTCCGCCGCCTCCGCAGGCCGTCGCCACGAGGGCCACCGCCGCCGCGCCCACGGCCCATGTGGCGTGCGTCGCTCCACGCATGGAGTGCCTCCCAGAGTGCGCTGCCGCCAGCGCCGCGGCGCTGTTCCATTACCGGCCAATATCAACCGGTAACGCACATACCGCACATTCAGGCCACCCGTACGTGGAGTCGCGCACCCGCATGTGTCAGGCGCGCGCGACCAACTCCACCTCGAAGCCGTCCACGTCCTCCAGGTACGCGGCGCAGTGCTCCGGACCGCCCGCGTGCGGATAGCGGTCCGAAAAGAGGGGTGACCAGCCGTGGCGCGGCGCCTCGGCCACGAGCCGGTCGAGTTCGGTGCGGTCCGGCACGTGGAAGGCGAGGTGGTTCAGGCCGGGGCGCAGACGGTCGTGGGAGTCCGCCGTCAGCGCGGGCGACTGCTCGACGACGAGATAGGTCTCGCCCCGGCGCCAACTGCGGCCGTGTGGCCACTCCTGGTACGGCTCACAGCCCAGGCTCTCCAGCAGCCATCCCCAGGAGCGGACCGCGCGCTCCAGGTCCGGCACCCACAGTTCGACGTGATGCAGCAACTTCCCCCACCTGAACCCTGCCCGACCCTCGCCGGACCCTGCCCGACCCTCGCCGGACCCCGCCCGACCCTCGCCCGATCTTCCCCCACCCGTTCCCGCCCCACCCGAAAAAGCCGGTTCCCGGCACCGCGGTGGCGGTGCCGGGAACCGGCCTGTCGATCACGGGACGCATGGCGCTCAGGCCGCGTGCACGACGTCCTTCTCCTCGGCGAAGTGGCACGCCGACTCATGGGCCGCCGGCGAGTCCACGCCCATGAACACCTGGGGCACCGCGAGGATCGGGGTCTCCACGGAGCACTTTTCCTGGGCCTTCCAGCACCGGGTGCGGAAGCTGCAGCCCGACGGCGGGTTGGCCGGGGACGGCACGTCACCGGTCAGGATGATCCGCTCGCGGTGCTCACGGGCCTCCGGGTCCGGCACCGGCACGGCCGACAGCAGCGCCTGGGTGTAGGGGTGCGTCGGGTGGTCGTAGATCTGCTCGTCGCTGCCGATCTCCGCCATCTTGCCGAGGTACATCACGCCGACCCGGTCCGAGATGTGCCGGACGATCGACAGGTCGTGCGCAATGAAGAGGTAGGACAGGTTGAACTCGTCCTGGAGCCGCTCCATCAGGTTGATGACCTGCGCCTGCACCGACACGTCGAGCGCCGACACCGGCTCGTCGCAGATGATGATCTCGGGGTTGAGCGCGAGACCGCGGGCGATGCCGATGCGCTGACGCTGACCGCCCGAGAACTGGTGCGGGTAGCGGTTGATGTACTCGGGGTTGAGGCCGACCACGTCCAGCAGTTCCTGGACCTTGCGCCGCCGGTCGCCCTTCGGAGCCACCTCGGGGTGGATGTCGAAGGGCTCACCGATGATGTCGCCCACCGTCATACGGGGGTTGAGCGAGGTGTACGGGTCCTGGAAGACCATCTGGATGTTGCGGCGCACGGCCTTCAGAGCGCGCCCGGACAGCTTGGTGATGTCCTGGCCCTTGTAGAAGATCTCGCCCGCGGTGGCCCGCTCCAGGTTCATCAGGAGCTTGGCCACGGTGGACTTGCCGCAGCCGGACTCGCCCACGATGCCCAGCGTCTCGCCCTGGTGCAGATCGAAGGAGACGCCGTCGACGGCCTTCACCGCGCCGATGTGCCGCTTGAACAGGATGCCCTGGGTGAGCGGGAAGTGCTTCACCAGGTTGCGCACCTGAAGGATCGGCTCGCCACGGTCCACCGGCGCCTCGATCGCGGCGACCGCCTCCGTCTCGGAGTGGGCGTCGACGACCTCCACGTCGGAGACGTTCGGGGTGGCCTCCTGCTCGTCGTTCTTGCTGAGCTCAGCCATGGATCGTCTCCTTCCAGAAGTGGCAGGCCGAACCGCGGCCGACCAGCTCGGTGCCGTCCTGCTCGCTCACCGGGAGCAGCGCCGGCACGTCGGTGCGGCAGATGTCCTGGGCCTTGGGGCAGCGCGGGTTGAACGCGCAGCCGGTCGGAATGCGCAGCAGGTTGGGCGGCAGCCCCTTGATCGCGTACAGCTCCTGGCCCTTCTGGTCCAGGCGCGGGATCGAGTCCAGCAGACCCCGCGTGTACGGGTGCGCGGGGCGCTTGTACAGCTCGTGGACCGGGGCGCGCTCCACGATCCGGCCCGCGTACATCACGGCGATCTTGTCCGCGACGTCGGCGACGACGCCGAGGTCGTGGGTGATCAGGATCAGGCCCATGTTGTACTCGCGCTGAAGGTCCGCGAGCAGGTCCATGACCTGGGCCTGGACCGTCACGTCGAGCGCCGTGGTGGGCTCGTCCGCGATGATCAGGTCCGGCTCCAGGGCCAGCGCCATCGCGATCATGATGCGCTGGCGCATACCGCCCGAGAACTGGTGGGGGTAGTCGTTCACGCGGGCCGCGGAGGCCGGGATCTTCACCCGGTCCATCAGCTCGATCGCCTTGGCCTTGGCCTCCTTCTTGGAGAGGCCCTGGTGCACCCGGAACATCTCGCCGAGCTGGTAGCCGACGGACAGGACGGGGTTGAGCGAGCTGAGCGCGTCCTGGAAGATCATGGCGATCTTCTGGCCGCGGATCTTGCGGCGCTCCTCGCCGGACATCTTGAGCATGTCCTGGCCGCGGAAGAGGATCTCGCCCTGCGGGATCCTCGCCGGCGGCATGTCGAGGATGCCCATGATCGCCTGCGCGGTCACGGACTTGCCGGAGCCGGACTCGCCGAGCACGGCGAGGGTCTCGCCCGCGCTGACGCTGTAGTTGACGCCGTTGACCGCCTTGGCCACGCCCTCGCGGGTGTGGAACTCGACGTGCAGGTCACGCACTTCGAGCAGCGGCCCGTCGTCGGCGCCGCCCTTACGCGGGGCGGGCACCGGGACGGAGTCTTCTTCGATGATGGTCACGTACGCCTCCCTCAGCGCAGCTTCGGGTCGAGGGCGTTACGGACGGCCTCACCGAGCATGATGAACGCCAGCACCGTGATGCTGAGCATGATCGACGGGTACAGCATGATCCACTGCGCCACGCGAATCTGGTTGCCGCCGTCCGAGATGTCGTTGCCCCAGGACACGCCGTTGAGGCCGAGTCCGAGGAAGGACAGGGTCGCCTCGGCGGAGATGTAGACACCGAGCGAGATGGTGGAGACGACGATCACGGGGGCGAGGGTGTTCGGCAGGATGTGCCGGAACATGATCCGCGGGGTGCTCGCGCCCAGGGCCTTGGCCGCGTGTACGTAGTCGGCCTGCTTGGTGGTGATCACCGCGCCGCGCATCACGCGGGCGATCTGCGTCCAGCCGAAGGCGGCCAGCGCGCCGATGACGACCCAGGTCGTGCGGTCCGGGAAGGAGGTCAGCACGACCATGGTGGCGAGCAGGAACGGGATGCCGAAGAAGACGTCCGTCAGACGCGACAGGATCGAGTCGATGATGCCGCCGAAGTATCCGGCGATCATGCCCATCAGGCCACCCACCAGCGTCACCGCGAGGGTGGTGCCGAAGCCCACGGCCACGGAGGCCCGGGTGCCGTAGATGGTACGGGCGTAGACACTGCGGCCCTGCTGGTCGTAGCCCAGCCAGTCCGCGGAGAACAGATGGCCCAGCTTCGGCTTCTGCAGGAAGTGCTTGGCCAGATCGCCCTTGATCGGGTCGGTGTCGGTGAACAGCCCCGGGAAGAAGGTGATGGTCAGCAGCAGCAGGATCAGCACCGCCGAGACACCGAAGATCCAGCTGTGCCGGAGGTCGTTCCAGGCGTCGCCCCACAGGCTGCGGGACTTCTCCGGCTTGGCCGCGGGGACCGCCACCGGGGTGGCCCCGCCGTCGGTCGCCACCGCCGTCTGAACGTCGGTCTTGGTCACGTCAGGCATAGCGAATCCTCGGGTCCAGGACCGCGTACAGCAGGTCGACGAGCAGGCTGGCGAGGAGGTAGACCAGCACCAGGATGGTCACCAGGCCGACGAGCGTGGTGCCTTCGCGCCGCACGATGGACTGGTAGATCGTGCCGCCGATGCCCTGGATGTTGAACAGGCCCTCGGTGACGACGGCTCCGCCCATCAGCGCGCCGATGTCGGTGCCCAGGTAGGTGATCACGGGGATCAGCGAGTTGCGCATGAGGTGGACACCCACCACACGACGCCGCGGCAGGCCCTTGGCGATGGCCGTACGGATGTAGTCGGCGCGCAGGTTCTCGGCGACCGACGTACGGGTGAGCCGGGTCACATAGGCCAGCGAGGCGGTCGCGAGGACGAACGCCGGCATCAGCAACTCGTTGTAGTTCGTGGAGTCGTTCACGTTCGGCGGCAGCCAGTTGAGCTGGAAGGCGAAGACGACCTTCAGGATGAAGCCGAGAACGAACACCGGAACGGAGATCAGCAGCAGCGAGACCAGCAGGATCGCGTTGTCCGCGAACCGCCCGGCGCGCATACCCGCCCAGACGCCCAGGGCGATGCCCAGGACGACCTCGATGGCGAAGGACAACGAGGCGAGGCGGAGGGTCACGGGGAACGCCTCGCTGAGGACGTCCGTGACAGGGCGGCCGCTCGCGATCTGCGTGCCGAAGTCGAAGTGAAGGATCATGTCCTTCATGTAGTGGTAGTACTGCACCAGGATCGGCTGGTCCAGGCCGTACTGATGTCTCAGTGAGGCGATGACGGCGGGGCTTCCGCCCTTGTCGCCGAACAGGCCTCGCACGGGGTCGCCGGGCAGGGCGTAGACCATGAGAAAGATCAGCAGGGTTGTCCCGATGAAGACCGGGATCATCTGGAGCAGTCGTCGTGCGACGTAGCGCCCCATCGTGCCTCCATGTAGTTACTACGGCGACAGCCGACGGGCCCTTTCCCCGCGCACCCCTGAACGATGCGTATGGAAAGGGCCCCCCGGCCGCTGCCGTCCCCCCGGGTGCGGCGCACGAGGCGGCGCCGCACCCGGGATCACGGGCTGATTGCGGTTACTTCTTGACCTGAACGCCGGTCAGGATCGGGTCACCGTCCTGGGCGTACTCGACGCCCGTGACCTTGTCCGAGTAGCCCGCGTTGACCTTGTAGTACCAGAGCGGGATGCTCGGCATGTAGTTGACGAGCTCCTTCTCGATGTCCTGGTACTTCTTCTCCGAGTCCGCCAGGGAGCTGGCGCTGTCGGCCGCCGCGATGTCGGCGTCGATCTTCTTGTTCGAGAACCCGCTCGTGTTGCCGTCCGACTTGGTGCCGAACAGGTCACGGATGAAGTTCGCGTTCATCGGGAAGTCGAGCACCCAGCCACTGCGGTACATGGACTTGACCGCGTGCGCGTCACGCGCGTCCAGGTCGGCCTGGAAGTCGGCCTTGGAGTCGCCGGAGCACTTGACACCGGTGGCGTTGGTGATCGAGTTGCAGACCGCCTCCACCCACTCCTTGTGACCGCCGTCGGCGTTGTACTGGATGGTCATGGCGTTGCCCGGGACGCCGCCGCCGTCCTTGATGAGCTGCTTCGCCTTGGTCGGGTTGTACGTGAAGACGTCACCGCCGACGTTCGGCTCGTAGCCGAGCACACCCTTCGCGACCCAGCCGGTGGCGGGCTCGCGGGTGCCCTGGAGCACCGTCTTGGTGATGGTGGCGCGGTCGATCGCCATCGACAGGCCCTGCAGCACCTTCGGGTTGATGTTCTTCCACTGCTTGGTGTAGAAGGCCGGCGTGATCGTCTGGATCGCCGAGTACGCCTTGTCCACCGCGCGGCTGCCGAGGTCCGACTTGTAGACCGGCAGGTCCTTCGGGGCGACCTGACGCAGAACGTCGACGTTGCCCGACTTCAGGTCCTCGTAGGCCGTCTCCAGGTTGGTGTAGTTCTTGAAGATCACACCACCGTTCTTGGCCTTGTCCGGACCCTGGTAGCCGTCGAACTTGGCGACCTCGATCTGCTTCTTGTGCGACCAGCTGACGAACTTGTACGGGCCGTTGCCGATCGGGTGCTCGCCCGCGGCCTTCGGGTCCTTGTAGAAGGACTCGGGCAGCGGCGAGAAGACCTCGTAGCCGAGCTTGTAGACGTAGTAGGGGATCGCCTTGGAGAGCGTGATCGTGAAGGTGTTGTCGTCGACGACCTTCAGACCGGACATCTCCGTGGCCTTCGGCTTGCCCTTCGCCGGGGCGACGTCGTCGTAGCCCGCGATGTCGGAGAACCAGAAGCTGTTGGTCTGCTTGTTCGCCGGGGCGGCCGCCCAGTTCCACGCCTTGACGTAGGACGTGGCGGTCACCGGGGTGCCGTCGTGGAACTTCCAGCCCGACTTCAGCTTGACCGTGTAGGTCTTGTTGTCCTTCGTGTCCACCGACTGGGCGTTCACGTAGACGATGTTGCCCTTGTCGTCGTAGCTCACGAGCTGCGAGAAGAGCGACTTGATGACGATGCTGCCGTTGGACTCCATGGTGTTGGCCGGCTGCAACGGGTTCTGCGGCTCGCCCACCTCGACCGAGAACTTACCGGCCGGGTCGACGGCGGCCTTGCTGTTGCTGCCCTTGTCGCCACCGCCACCACCACAGGCGGTCGCTCCCAGCGCCACAACCGCGGCTATCGCGACCCACTTGGCGCTCTTGGCACCGCGCATGGGTTCCTCCTCATGAGTCCATTGGTTCACCGCAAAAGGGAGCACTAGTCACACTGCCGACACTTGGGACGGAGAAAGTGCTGGTGCCCCCTGCGCTCGCAAGCCGACGCCACCTGAAGGCGTATGGCCCGTTGATCCGAGCTCTACGCGCCTAACTATCTGCCATGGGCCAGACCCCGACCACACTCACAAGGTCTCGGTTCGATCACACCTGACGCCTACTTCTTCCAAAATCCGGACAAAGGGTTTGCTGAAAGATCCCTGCGAAACGGACTTGTTACACATCTATCGGTCTCGACCGTCCGCATTGCGGACGCTCGGAGCGAAAAAAGCGGTTGCGGCTATCGTGGCCGTCATGTGGGGGTCCTATCGGCGTGCCCACCCACCCCGGACCGGCGGAGGCAGCTGCCCCGTTTCGCGGTCAACGGGCTTCCATGACAAGGCCGTTCGCTGATCCAGCGGGTACGTCCCCGACGGTGTGATCACGGCACCGGGACGCGCCGTGCGGCCGGGACCCACGTGATTGCAGGGTAGTGGGAACCGGCCAATTTGGAGGGCTCCTCCTCCGTAATGAAGGGTTTTCCCTACCCTCCCCTCGTTCCCCGCCCTATCGCAGCCCCGTACCGCTGTGCAAGCCGAGCGTCACGCTCGCCGCGCCCCCCAACGCGACGGGCACCCCGCGGATGCGAGGTGCCCGAAATCACTGCGGAACGGTCGAGGGTCAGCCGTGCTTGGCCCGGCTGGCGGTGCGACCGCGCTCCTTCTGGTCGAGGACGACCTTGCGGATGCGCACGGCCTCCGGGGTCACCTCGACGCACTCGTCGTCGCGGCAGAACTCCAGGGACTGCTCCAGGGAGAGCTTGCGCGGCGGGACGATCGCCTCGAACGAGTCGGCGGCGGCGGAGCGCATGTTGGTGAGCTTCTTCTCCTTGGTGATGTTCACGTCCATGTCGTCGGCGCGGGAGTTCTCGCCGACGATCATGCCCTCGTACACCTCGGTGCCGGGGTCGGTGAACAGCACACCGCGCTCCTGGAGGTTCGTCATCGCGAAGGCGGTGACCGCACCGGCACGGTCGGCGACCAGCGAACCGTTGTTGCGGGTCGTCAGCGTGCCGAACCACGGCTCGTGGCCCTCGTGGATGGAGTGGGCGATGCCCGTGCCGCGCGTGCCGGTCAGGAACTCGGTCCGGAAGCCGATGAGGCCGCGGGAGGGCACGACGAACTCCAGGCGGACCCAGCCGGAGCCGTGGTTCGACATGTTGTCCATACGGCCCTTGCGGACGCCCATGAGCTGCGTGACCGCGCCCATGTGCTCCTCGGGCACGTCGATCGTCATGCGCTCGACCGGCTCGTGCACCTTGCCGTCGATCATCTGGGTGACCACCTGCGGCTTGCCGATGGTCAGCTCGAAGCCCTCGCGGCGCATCTGCTCGACCAGGATGGCGAGCGCGAGCTCACCACGGCCCTGGACCTCCCAGGCGTCCGGACGCTCGGTGTCCAGCACCCGCAGGGAGACGTTACCGACCAGCTCGCGGTCGAGACGGTCCTTGACCTGGCGGGCGGTGACCTTGCGGTCCTTGACGGCGGCCTTCGCGGAGGCGCCCTTACCGGTGCCGCCGCGGCCGACCAGCGGCGAGGTGTTCGTACCGATGGTCATCGAGATGGCCGGCTCGTCGACCGTGATCAGCGGCAGCGCGATCGGGTTCTCGGGGTCGGCGAGCGTCTCGCCGATCATGATGTCCGGGATACCGGCGACCGCGCAGATGTCACCCGGGCCCGCCTTCTCGGCCGGCTTACGGGTGAGCGCCTCGGTCATCAGCAGTTCGGTGATGCGGACGTTGGACATCGAGCCGTCGCGCTTGATCCACGTGACGGTCTGGCCCTTGCGCAGCTCGCCCTGCTCGACGCGCAGCAGCGCGATACGGCCGAGGAAGTTGTCGGCGTCCAGGTTGGTGACGTGCGCCTGGAGCGGGGCGGACTCGTCGTAGGACGGGGCCGGGACGGACTCCAGGATCGTGGTGAAGAACGGCTCCAGGTTGTCGCTGTCCTGCGGGACCGTGCCGTTCTCCGGCTTGGTCAGGGAGGCGACGCCGTCACGCGCGCACGCGTAGACGATCGGGAACTCGATCTGGTCCTCGTCGGCGTCCAGGTCGAGGAAGAGGTCGTACGCCTCGTTCACGACCTCGTCGATGCGCGAGTCGGGACGGTCCGTCTTGTTGATGCACAGGATGACGGGCAGGCGGGCCTGCAGCGCCTTGCGCAGCACGAAGCGGGTCTGCGGCAGCGGGCCCTCGGAGGCGTCGACGAGGAGGACGACCGCGTCCACCATCGACAGACCGCGCTCGACCTCGCCACCGAAGTCGGCGTGGCCCGGGGTGTCGATGATGTTGATGGTGATGACCTCACCACCATCCTTCGGGTGGTACTTCACGGCCGTGTTCTTGGCCAGGATCGTGATGCCCTTCTCACGCTCCAGGTCGTTCGAGTCCATCATGCGGTCGTCAAGCGACTCGGCGGCGTGCGCGGCGAAGGCACCGGCCTGCTTGAGCATGGCATCGACCAGGGTGGTCTTGCCATGGTCGACGTGGGCGACGATGGCGACGTTGCGGATGTCGTGGCGCGTGGCCATATTGAGGCGCTTCTCCCGGAGTGAGTGGACGGCCTGCGCGTACGTCAGTGCTACGCGGACCCTGCCGGGCTGGACACGCCACGGCCTTACCCCATGGTACGTGGCCTTGACGGGCACGGCCTCCGCGGGCTAATCCGCGGAGGCCGTGAGCGGCGTCGATCGCCCTTCCTGCCTGCCCTTCCTACCTGTCCTTCTTCGTTGTCGTTCCCCCCTGCGCGCCCTTCTTCAGAAAGCCCATGTCCTCGTAGAGGGGGGTCTGGAACCCGAAGGCGCCGACGTTGGCGAGGTTCAGGCGGGCGGCCATGAGCTGGGGGCGCTGATAGAGGGGAATCGATCCGGCGGCGGCCCAGATCCGGGCGTCGGCCTTGCGGACCAGGGAGCGCGACTCGTCCTCGTCCAGCGTCGCGATGGCCTGGTCGAAGAGCTGGTCGACCTGGTCGGTGCCGACCCGGGTGTAGTTCTGCTCGACGGCGAGGGAGCCGTCGGCCGCCGGGACCGGCTTCGCGTAGATCGGGCGGGCGTCCGTGGCGGGGAAGGCCGAGGCGGGCCAGGAGTACAGCGCCAGGTCGTACTGGCCCGAGGCGATGTGGTCCTTGAAATAGCTGGCGTCCGGCACCCTGGACGTCTCGGTACGGATGCCGATGCGCTCCAGCATCCGCGAGATCTGGTCGGCGACCGTGCGCAGCGAGTCCGAACCGGGACCCGAGGGCAGGACGAAGCGCAGCGTCAGCGCCTTGCCGTCCTTGGCGAGCGCGCCGGCCACGGCGCCCGCCGGGGCGGCCGTGCCCTTGGGCGCGTAGGCGCCGGGCGCCCCGCCCTGCCGGTTGTCCCTGGGGGCGTACTGCCTGCCGTCGAGATGCTTGCCGGCCTCGTCGTCCGCGTGCTCCTTCCCGTTCTTCCCGTGCTTGTCGGCGTGGTCCTTCGGGTCCTTCCTGTCCCGGTCGGCCTCGCCGTTCTTGTCGTCCTCGCCGACGATGAACGTTCCGTCGTCCGGGTCGGCGTCGGAGTCCGCCTTCTTGCCCTCGGGCCCGGCCGCCTTGTCCTTCTCCTTCTTCTTCTGCTGCTGTTGCTGCTCGTTCACCGGTCCCCCGGGCACCCATCCGGCATCCGCCAGCAGCGCCTGCGCCTCCTTGGTGTCCTGACCGCCGAGCGCGCCGCTGTTGTCGGCGTAGTCCGGCTGGCCGGAGAGCGCGAGGTGACTGCCGACCGGGACGGCGGGCAGGCCCAGCGGGCCCAGGACGGCCTTGACGAGTTCGTCGCGGTTGATCGCGCGGGCGATGGCGCGGCGGACGCGCTCGTCGGCGAGCGGGCCCTCGGAGCCGTTCAGGGCCAGCTGGGTGTAGGCGGGCTCGAGGGACTTGCGGACCACGAAGTCGCGCAGGGACGTCTGCTGAAGGGCGTACGTCGCGATCGCCGTGCGCTGCAACTTGCGGGCCTTGATCTCTTCGGACGCGGCCTTCTCGTCGGAGCCGTGCGCGACCGCCCAGGAACGCAGCGCCGTCGCGGGCGTGAGCACGGAGCCCGGTCCCTGCGGCGGGGCGGTCCCCTTGTCGCGGGCGGCGAGCGTGATCCGGCCGGCCTCTTCGGGGTCGATCTCGGCCAGGTCGACCTTGTCGGCGGCGAGCGCCTCGGCCCGCTGGTCGCGCGGGACGGCGATCAGCGCGATCTCGGAGAGCTTGGCGGGGCGGCCCCACCAGCGCGGGTTGCGGGCGAGGAGGACCGCGCCGCTCTTGTGGTCGATCGTCTGGAGGGTGAACGGGCCCGCGGTGGCCTGGAGCTTGCGGCGCGCCCCGTCGTTGAAGGCGTCCGCGGTGCCCATCACGTCCTTGGGGTACAGCGGTGAGAAGAGTGACTTCCAGTCGGCGTAGGGGCGGCTGAAGGTGACGCGGACCTCCAGGTTGCTCTTGCCGCGCTCGATCTTCTCGATGCGGTCGTAGCCGGCGTTGCGGGCCGTCCAGTACGCGCTGTCCTTGCCGGACAGGGCGCGCCACTGGGCGGCGAAGTCGGCGGCGCCGATCTCGCGGCCGTCGCTCCAGACCGCCTGCTGGTTGAGCTTGTAGAGCACGACCTGCTTGGGCTCGGTCTCGACGATCTTGGCCGATTCGAGGTAGTCGGGGTTGAGCTGGGGGGTGCCGTTGGAGTCGAGGCGGTACAGGGAGGGCAGTACGGCGCCGGCGATCCGGGAGGTGCCGGCGTCGGCGTCCGCCTGGAAGGTGTTGAGGGTCTGCGGTAGGGCGTCCACCGCCCAGCGGAGGGTGCCGCCGTCCGCGATCCGGTCGCGGGTCGCGGGTGCGATGTCCTGCGCGGCGAGGGGCTTGGCGACCTCCTCGTCGGCGCTGCACGCGGCGAGGGCGGGTACCGCGAGTGCGCCCGCGGTGAGGAACGCGACCGAGCGCATCACCGCGCGCAGTCCGACGCCGTCGTGGGACATCACTGCAACCTCCGGTGGGAGAACAGGTCCGGATCTGATCACTTTTGGCGGAATATGCGGTTGATCAGATGTATGTGCCCACTGAAGAGGAGGGGGAGCGTGGAGGTGCGGCGACACGACGTGGGGCACCCGGAACCCCACCCGTCCGGCCCAACGCTTCCACCCCCGCCGCCCGCACCGGCCGGCAGCCGTAGAACTTCGGGCGAGCGGGGATGTGGGGCGCAGCCCCACCCCTGGGGGCGCGGGGAACTGCGCGACCGGCCCCCACCGGCCGGCAGTCGAACGGCCATGGAGTCGAACAGGGATCCGGGGCGCGGCCCCGGGCCAGGGAGCGGATTCACTCACGTGTGGAGGTAAATCGGCCCCGGGGGGCGCATTCCGGGAGCCGTGAGCCGTCAATCCGTGCAGATCCCTTCCCACGGCTCGGTGTGACGCGCAACACTCGCAGGCGCATGAACGTTGCCGCCTTGGACCGCAGGGTCCTGGAAGTGAGGGCAAGTCATGTCCGTACACGACGACTTGACGTCAGTTCAGCGATGCATCGACGACCTCGTGAGGTCGGTGGGACGCCTGGAGCAGCAGATCGGCGGAGGCGGCCTGGAGATGCGCCGCGTCCGCGCCGACGCGGACCACCTGCGCGAGAGCGTCGCCCTGCTGCGCGAGTCCGCCCCCGGCCTCTCCCCGCCCCGGCGCCCCGATCTCGTCCCGATCCCCGACACCCCGTACGACAGCTCCTTGTGGACGGACTCGGACGACGAGGGACTCGGCGCCCACGACCGCCACGCCCCGTGAGCGCCCCGGAGGCGAAAAGTTGAGCACTGGCACTGAACCCCATCCGACCCCCGGCGGCGTACACACCGGTACGCGCGCCGCGATCACCGCCCGGCATCTGCGCACCGACCGCTGGTGGCTGGCGCCCGCCGTCACCGCCGCCGGACTGCTGGCCTTCGTCGTGTACTCGACCTGGCGCGCGTTCGCGGACACGAACTACTACTCGGCGCCGTACGTCTCGCCGTTCTACTCGCCCTGTCTGGCCGAACGGTGCCGGACGATGCACGCGGGCCCCAACGCGGACCTCTTCGGGAGCTGGTGGGGCATCTCCCCCGCCATCATCATCCTGATCTTCCCGCTCGGTTTCCGGCTGACCTGCTACTACTACCGCAAGGCCTACTACCGCGGCTTCTGGGCGTCGCCGCCGGCCTGCGCGGTCGCCGAGCCGCACAAGAAGTACACCGGCGAGACCCGCTTCCCGCTCATCCTGCAGAACGTCCACCGGTACTTCTTCTACGCCGCGATCGTCGTCGCCGGGATCCTGACCTACGACACCGTGCTCTCCTTCCGCGACGAGCACTACCGCTGGGGCCACATGGGCCTGGGCACCCTGGTCTTCCTGCTCAACATCACGCTGATCTGGGCGTACACCCTGTCCTGCCACTCCTGCCGGCACATCGTCGGCGGAAAGCTCAAGCACTTCTCCAAACATCCCGTGCGCTACCGGATGTGGCAGTGGGTCGGGAAGCTGAACGCCCGCCACATGCTGCTCGCCTGGGCGTCGCTGATCAGCGTGGCGCTCGCCGACTTCTACGTGTACCTCGTCGCGTCCGGCGCCTTCGACGATCCGCGCTTCTTCTAGCTGAGTGGGGCCCTCTGATGTCCGTGGTTGACAGGCAGGAGTGGGACGTTGTCGTGGTCGGCGCCGGTGGCGCCGGACTGCGCGCCGCCATCGAGGCGCGCGAGCGTGGCGCCCGTACGGCCGTGATCTGCAAGTCGCTGTTCGGCAAGGCCCACACGGTGATGGCCGAGGGCGGCATCGCGGCCGCGATGGGCAACGTCAACTCCGGCGACAACTGGCAGGTCCACTTCCGCGACACCATGCGGGGCGGCAAGTTCCTGAACCAGTGGCGGATGGCCGAGCTGCATGCCAAGGAAGCCCCGGACCGGGTGTGGGAGCTGGAGACCTGGGGCGCCCTGTTCGACCGTACGAAGGACGGGCGGATCTCGCAGCGCAACTTCGGCGGCCACGAGTATCCGCGGCTCGCCCACGTCGGCGACCGGACCGGACTCGAACTCATCCGGACCCTCCAGCAGAAGATCGTGTCGCTCCAGCAGGAGGACATGAAGGAGACGGGCGAGTACGAGAGCCGGCTGAAGGTGTACCAGGAGTGCACCGTCACGCGTGTGCTGAAGGACGGCAACCGCGTCTCCGGCGCGTTCTGCTACGAGCGCGAGTCCGGGCGCTTCTTCGTGCTCGAAGCTCCCTCCGTCGTCATCGCCACCGGCGGTATCGGCAAGTCGTTCAAGGTGACGTCGAACTCGTGGGAGTACACGGGCGACGGGCACGCCCTCGCGCTGCTCGCCGGGGCGCCGCTGCTCAACATGGAGTTCGTGCAGTTCCATCCGACGGGCATGGTCTGGCCGCCGTCGGTGAAGGGGATCCTGGTCACCGAGTCGGTGCGCGGGGACGGCGGGGTGCTCAGGAACTCCGACGGCAAGCGGTTCATGTTCGACTACATCCCGGACGTCTTCAAGGAGAAGTACGCGCAGTCCGAGGAGGAGGGCGACCGCTGGTACGAGGACCCGGACCACAACCGGCGTCCCCCGGAACTGCTGCCCCGCGACGAGGTCGCGCGCGCCATCAACTCCGAGGTGAAGGCGGGTCGCGGGTCACCGCACGGCGGGGTCTTCCTCGATGTGTCGACCCGAATGCCCGCCGAGGTGATCCGGCGCCGGCTTCCCTCCATGTACCACCAGTTCAAGGAGCTCGCGGACGTCGACATCACGGCCGAGGCGATGGAGGTCGGGCCCACCTGTCACTACGTGATGGGCGGCATCGCGGTCGAATCGGACTCGGCGGCCGCGCGCGGCGTACCGGGCCTGTTCGCCGCCGGTGAGGTCGCGGGCGGCATGCACGGTTCCAACCGGCTCGGCGGCAACTCCCTCTCCGACCTGCTGGTCTTCGGGCGGCGGGCGGGACTGCACGCCGCCGGGTACGCCGCCGACCTGGCCGGGGACCGCCCGCCCGTGGACGACATCCAGATCGACACGGCGGCGGCCGAGGCCCTGCGGCCCTTCTCGGCCGAGGGTCCGGAGCCCGGTACGGAGAGCGGACGCCCGCCCGAGAACCCGTACACCCTCCACCAGGAACTCCAGCAGACCATGAACGACCTGGTCGGCATCATCCGCCGCGAGGCAGAGATGGAACAGGCCCTGGAGAAACTCGCCGAGCTGCGGGTACGGGCACGGCGGGCCGGAGTCGAGGGCCACCGGCAGTTCAACCCCGGCTGGCACCTCGCACTCGACCTGCGCAACATGCTCCTGGTCAGCGAGTGCGTGGCCCGCGCCGCCCTGGAGCGCACGGAGTCACGCGGCGGCCACACCCGCGAGGACCATCCGACGATGGAGCGGACCTGGCGTCGCGTGAACCTCCTGTGCCAACTCACCGACCCCACGGGCGGGTTGGCGGCCACCGACCCGGTGCACGGCCAGATCGACCTCAGCCGCGAGACCACCGAACCCATTCGTCCCGACCTGCTCGCCCTCTTCGAGAAGGAGGAGCTGGTCAAGTACCTCGCCGAAGAGGAGCTCTACGAGTGAGCAGCTACGAGGCCCGCTTCAAGGTGTGGCGCGGGGATGTGAAGGGCGGCGGCCTGGAGGACTTCGCGGTCGAGGTCAACGACGGTGAGGTGGTGCTCGACATCATCCACCGGCTCCAGGCGACCCAGGTCCCGGACCTGGCCGTCCGCTGGAACTGCAAGGCGGGCAAGTGCGGTTCGTGCTCGGCGGAGATCAACGGGCGCCCCCGGCTGATGTGCATGACGCGCATGTCGGTGTTCACGCGGGAGGAGACGATCACCGTCACACCGCTGCGCGCCTTCCCGGTCGTCCGGGATCTCGTCACGGACGTCGGCTTCAACTACGCGAAGGCCCGGCAGGTCCCCGCCTTCGTCCCCCCGGCCGGTCTCGGCCCCGGCGAGTACCGCATGCAGCAGGAGGACGTGGATCGCTCGCAGGAGTTCCGCAAGTGCATCGAGTGCTTCCTGTGCCAGGACACCTGCCATGTCGTGCGCGACCACGAGGAGAACAAGCCGGCGTTCGCGGGCCCGCGCTTCCTGATGCGCGTCGCCGAACTGGACATGCACCCGCTGGACGCGGCCTCCGACACCGGCCTGGACCGCAAGCGCACCGCCCAGGACGAGCACGGCCTCGGCTACTGCAACATCACCAAGTGCTGCACGGAGGTCTGCCCCGAGGGCATCAAGATCACGGACAACGCCCTGATCCCCTTGAAGGAACGCGCGGTCGACCGCAAGTACGACCCGCTGGTGTGGCTGGGTTCGAAGATCAGAAGGCGGGATTCGTCTTCATAGGACCCTTGGGGCTCTAGGGAGTCGTAGGAGCGGTGGGGCCGCGGCGGCGGTCTCGGGTCGCCCGGTGCATCAGGGCGGCCCCGGTGATCAGGCCCGCGCCGCTCACGAGGGCGCCCGCCAACTGGAGGAAGCCGGGGCCCGAGAAGGCCAGGTTCAACGACTGGAGCGCGACGGCCGCCGTCACCAGCAGCGCGCCCTGGCCCCACAGGCGGCGCCGGACGACGGGACGACGCTCCCACCCCGGCACCCGGCC
>LRTP01000080.1 GCA_001550305.1 Streptomyces diastatochromogenes | reverse complement strand
GGGTTCGACGCCATGCGCGACGAAGCTTTGGGGCCCTCGGCGACAGCCGGATTCCTGCACCAACTAGCGCGAGAGATCGAGTAGCCATTAACACTCATCTGTTGGCCCTTGATGTGGCCGCCGAACGCATGTGGAAGAAGTCCTCCTACAGCGACAGCCAGGGGGGCTCTTGTGTCGAGATGGCGAACCTGGCCAGCCGGGTCGGTATTCGCGACTCTAAAAATAAGCGGGGTCCGGCCCTGCTTGTCACCGCTACGGCCTGGACTGCCTTCGTCGGTCTCGTCCAATCCGGACAGGTCGGTTTCGACAGGGGAGACATCGACTAGCCCCAAGTAGCCATGAGGACGCGGGTGGCGGACGCCTGACGCGGGGGTGCAACGGCGACCGCCGCTCTCGCATTCAGAAGGCTGGCGGTGGGAACTCCAGCGCGCGTGCTCGCTCTTCAGCGGCTGCTCGGCAACCGGCATGAGCTCGCGCTGCTTCCCGGCACGGCTCGCATGCGTACAGGCCCGGACCTGGGCCGGAGCCCTGCTCGATGGTGCACACCAGGACCCCGGTTTGAGGGGACTCGCGGCGGGAGTCGAACAGCCAGAAGTCGGCCGTGGCCAGGTGGAACTTTAAGCTGTGCTGGGATTTGTGGAGGCGCTGATGCCAGAGTTACAGCCCGGGCGGGCTCTCGCTGTGTACCTGGTGTTTTGCCGCGCAGCGGGACAAGTGGGGTAGCAGAGTGTGGTTCACCACTGCCCGCGAGTAGTCCGGCCTTGCCCGAGATCGGCAAGGCCGGACCGCGAGTCAGCCCTGCTTCTCGCTGAGGCCGAGCGCAGCCAGTGCAGCGAGCCGGTTTTCAGGACCGCGTCCGCCAGGGCGTTCCCCGCCTTGGTGACGATGCGGCCGCGGCTGTTGTCGATCCAGCGCTGTGCGTTCTCGTAGCCCTGGGCCTTGTACTTGATGCCCTGGATCATGCACTCCAATTTGTCTGCGTCGCGGGCGCAGATCGCCTCCGGGGAGTCCTTGGCCTCATACTCGGCGACCAGCTCGGTAAGGGCCTCGGCCAGGATGCCCGGCATGCCGGCGACCTGGTCGGTTGTGATGTCGCGAGGGTCGGCCTCCCCGGCCGTGTACTTCTTGCCGAGGTGGTTCACGTCACCGGTGCGCGTCTCTCCGGTGTCGTGCCACACGGCGAGGAACGCCGCCCGCGCCGGGTCCGCGCCTTCGAGCTTGGCAATGATCGTCGCGATCAGCGCAGTGCGCC
>LRTP01000008.1 GCA_001550305.1 Streptomyces diastatochromogenes | reverse complement strand
CCGCACCCCCAGGTCGCCGGCCCGAGCGGCCCCGTCCCGCAACCGGCGACGGCGACCGGGCTCGCCTCGGACGTCCCACCGTCGACGTCCGGCACGAACGCGCTCACCACCGCCGCCCACAGCCGACCGGCAACGCCCGGGCTCGGGCCCGCAGCCGACGATCCCCGGACCGGGGAGTCCCGATGCCGGGCCCCCCGGTCGACGAGAACCGAAGGCACACCCCGAACGCGCGCCCGGCGAAACCCGACGCGGGACCCGGCGCGACAGCCGCCCGCGCACAACCACCAACGGCCGGCGGGAAGGCAGTCGGCCCACGACCGCCGACGGCCCACGACAAAGCCCTGGGCCCGAAGCCGGCGCCGCCCGGCGCGCAAGCCCTGGGCCGACAACCACCCGAGCCCGATCCAGAACCCTCCGGCCCACGCCCGGCGAAACCCGATGCGAGAACCACCCGTGCGCAACCGGCGACCGCCGACGGGGCAGCCCTGGACCGACGGTCGGCAGCGGCCGACGACGGACCCCTGGACTCCCCGCCGACGAAGCCCGGCTACGGATCCGCCGGCCCCCGCACGGCAAACCCCGGGCTGGGAGCCACCCGCCGACGGTCGGCTACGGCCGCCCAAAATGCCTCAGGCTCCCCACCGGCCCACCCCGGACCGCGAGCCTCCGGCCCCCGCACGGCCAAGCCCGGGGTGGGAGCCACCGGACCGCGGGCGGAGGGCTTCGGGGCGCGCGTGGCGAGGGGTGGTGCCCGGGGACTCGGTCGGCTGCGGCCGAGGCGAAACCGGTCCGGGATCAGCGCTCTCGGCGCGACAGCCCCTGTTCGCGGTGGGTGACGTGCGGTGCGTGAGCGATCTGTTCCCGGCCCGCGGCGGTGAACGATGAACCCCGGACCGCCCGACGCCGCCGCTCAGGCGAGACCCCCGCCCCGCGACGGCTCGGGCCGGAGCGGACCGCACCGCGAGTTGCAGGACCGCACCCCCTGAGTCACGCTGTTCTCACATCATCACTCTGGGTTCACCGGCGATAACGCTACGAATCAGTCCGCCGGTCACCGCAGCAGGCGGCCGTTCCACTCAGCCACTCTGCTGGATCCGATCTCCGTCTTCTTCCGGACCTCAATTCGGGGAGTCGCAGCCGTGATCAGCCAGCCAAGCAGGCATTGCACGGTGGAGCTCCAAGCCCTGCCGTCGCGGATCGGCCAGGTCCGCAGAATCCTTTCTGCGCAGTTGCGCTACTGGCATCAGGACCCCTTGATAGACCGGGCCGCGCTCGGAGTGACCGAGCTGCTGACCAACGTTCACCGGCACGCCCAGCCGGACAAGGTGTGCACCGTGGAGATCGAGCTGCTGCTCGACCGGCTCACGGTCTCGGTGCACGACCACGACCCCCGCCTGCCCGAGGTACAGGACGTGGACCCCACGGCCACCTGCGGACGCGGTCTCGCGATGATCGCCGCGGTGAGCGAGAGCTGGGGCGTGCGTCCGGACGGCGAGTCGGGCAAGGTCGTGTGGTTCTCCCTGCCGGCGACCTCGCCCGCGGTGGCGGAGCCCGTGCTTCCGCCGTACGAACAGGCTCGCGAGACCACGCGCCGACACGCCGTCGCCCCGCTCGACCCCCTCGACGAACGCCGGCCCGAACACGCTCCCGCCCGGTCCGCCGTTGCCGGCTGACCGGGCGGTGACCCCCGTCTCGTACGTCACTCGGTGGCGATGGCGCGCAGCACGTCCAGGCGTGCTGCCCGCCGGGCCGGGCG
>LRTP01000798.1 GCA_001550305.1 Streptomyces diastatochromogenes | reverse complement strand
GCTGGCCGCCACCGCCAACCGGGGCCGGGCCCGGTTCGCGCACCGCCTGGCGGTGCGCGCGGACTCCCCCGACGTGCTGCGCGAACGTCTGCGACGGCACCTTGAAGGCGAAGAGAGCACCGGGGTGCGCAGCGGTGCGGTGCCCACCGGCCGCCGGCCGAAGGTCGGTTTCCTGTTCACCGGTCAGGGCGCGCAGTACCAGGGCATGGCACTGGAGCTGTACCGCACCGACCCCGGATTCCGGGCCGACCTCGACGAGTGCGCCGAGCTGTTCGCCGAGCACCTCGACCGGCCGCTGCTCACCGTGATGGCGGGCGAGGACGCTACGGAAGGGCTGCTGGACTCCACCCGCTACACCCAGCCGGCGCTGTTCGCGGTGCAGTACGCCCTGGCCCGGCTGTGGCTGCGCTGGGGAGTGCGGCCGGCGGCCGTGGCCGGTCACAGTGTCGGTGAGTACGCGGCCGCCTGTGTGGCCGGCGTGTTCGACCTCAAGACCGGCGTGGCGCTGGCCGCCGAACGCGCCCGACTGATGGCCGAACTGCCGTCCGGCGGAGGCATGGCGGCGATCTTCGCCGAGCACGAGCGGGTCGCGGAAGCGATCGAGCGGTATGCCCGGGAGGTGACCGTCGCCGCGGTCAACGGGCCGGCCCACACCGTGATCTCCGGCGCCGAGGGCCCGCTCGCGCGGATCGTCGAGGAGTTCGCGGCGCGGGGCGTACGCACCCGGCGGCTGCCGGTGTCCCACGCCTTCCATTCGCCGCTGCTGGACCCGATGCTCGACGACTTCCACCATGTCGCGGCGGGTCACTCCTACCGCCCGCCGCGCATCCCCCTGGTGTCCACGCTCACCGGCGAGAGGCTGGCGGACAACGGCTACGACGCGGACTACCTGCGCGACCACGCCCGCCGGCCGGTGCGGTTCGACCGGGCGCTGCGCCGACTCGCCGACCTCGGCTGCCGCACGTTCGTGGAGATCGGCCCGAGCCCGCACCTGTCGGGCATGGCCCGTACCGCGCTGCCGGGCGAGGAGTACCGGTGGATCGCCTCGCTGCGCCGCGACCACGGCGACTGGCGGACACTGCTCGACGCGGTCGCCGCGCTGCACGTGGCCGGCACCGATGTCGACTGGGCCGCGGTGGACGGTCACTGGGCACCGCGCACCGTGGACGTGCCCACCTACCCGTTCCAGCGGCGGCGGCACTGGTACGTCGGCGCGGACGGGCACGCGGCACGACCGACCGCGGCGGCCGGGACACTGGTCGGCAGCCGTCTGTCGTCGCCGCTCGCAGAGGTGCAGTTCCAGGCGGAGCTGTCGCCGCAGGCGCACCCCTGTCTCACCGAGTGCGTGTCGGGTGGCGTCGCCATCGTCAACGCCGGCTTCTATCTGGAGAGCGCGGTGCAGGCGGCGGAGGAGCTGTGGGGCGGCCCAGGCGCCACGGTGCGCAATCTGGTCATCCCGCGCGCCCTGGCCGTCCCCGAGCAGGGTTCGTTCACCACTCAACTCGTGCTCTCCGGAGAGGACTTCACCTATCACAGCCGGTCCGCGCCGGAGGCCGACTGGTATGTGCACGCGCGCGGCGTGCTCAACGCGCCCCCGGCGGTGCGACCGGCGTCCCTGACGGCTGAGGAACTCGACCGGGTCGCCGCACGATGCACCACGGCGGTGCCGGCGGCGGACTTCTACGCCGGCCTGCGAACGCGGGGCCTCGACCTCGGGCCGTCCGCGCGTTGGCTGTCCGAGATCTCCCGGCGCGACGGGGAGGTGCTGGCCCGGCTGCGTCCGGCCGAGCCGGCCGAACGGGCCCTGGGCTACCGGCTGCATCCCGGGGTGGTGGACTCCGCGTTGCAGACGCTCTTCGCCTGCCAGCCGCACGACGACCGCGGCGGCGAGGTGCTGATCATGGTCGAGATGGAGCGCTACGAATTCTTCGGCCATGACGGCGGACCGCTTCTTTGCCACACCGTCGTACGGGACGCGGCTCGGCCGACCGAGTCGGGTGACTTCGGTGGTTCGGCCAACTCGGCGGTCGCCGACGTCGACCTGTGCACCGTGGACGGCCGGTACGTGGCCCGGATCACCGGCGTGCACGTCCGCACCATCAGCAGCGAGGCACTCGCCGCGTCCATCGTCTCCACCGCCCGGCCGGCCGCGCGCGCCACCGGAGCGGGCGACGGGAGGACCGGGCCCGC
>LRTP01000797.1 GCA_001550305.1 Streptomyces diastatochromogenes | reverse complement strand
CGGCGGCCAGGTCGACGGGTGCGCCGCCGCGGGCCCTGGCCCGGGCGAGCCAGTCGACGGCGACGATCGCGACGAACCCGGGAATCCAGTAGCCGACGAACAGCAGGACGTTCTGGAAGCGGGCCGTGGTGTCGGCGGCGTGCATCCACAGCACGAGCGGGAAGCCGAGGAGGGCGGCCAGCGCGGCGGCGGCCGGGCGCGGCAGCCGTACGCCCATGGTCTGCAGGGCGAGCGAGCCGCTGTAGTCGTTCATGGCGTTGCTGCTCAGCGCGGCGAGCGCCACGGCGAGCAGGCCGAACGCGCCGAGGGCGCCGCCGCCGAGCAGGGTGTCGACGCCGCGGGCGGTCTGGTCGGTGAAGACGGCCGCGCCCCACAGTCCGAGGGCCTGGACGGCCACGAAGGACACGCCGATGCCGGCCAGGGTGTACCAGAACATGCGCGGGCGGGACGCCGTACGCGGCAGATAGCGGCTGAAGTCGCTCGCGTACGGCGCCCATGACAGCGCGAGGCTGAGCGCGATCGTGCAGGTCAGGACAAAGGCCCCGGCCCGGTCGGCGCCGTGCGCGGTGGCGGCGGGGGTGGTGTGGGCGCCGCTCAGGAGCTTCACGGTCAGGGCCACGAACGCGGCGGCGAGAGCGAAGGTCATCACGGTCTGGAGCCGGTGGATCACCTCGTAGCCGAGGACGCCGAGCGCCCCCTGCGCCGCCATCATGACGAGCACGCCCAGCCAGAACGGCCAGCCGCACAGCTGGGCCAGCGCGTCTCCGCCGAAGAGGCCGATCAGCGCGTCCCAGGCGATGGACGACAGCCACTGCAGGGCGCCGGGGACGACCACCGCCCGGCCGAACGCGAGGCGGGCGAGCGGCAGCTGTCCGGCGCCGGTCTGGCTCCCCCAGGTGCCGAGGTACGCGGTCGGTACCGCCCCCAGGAGGGTGCCCAGCACGACGGCGACGAGCGCGGTGGAGAAGTCCAGGCCGAGCGCGATGCCGACGGTGCCGGTGAACACGCCGGTCATGGTCAGGTTGGGGGCGAACCACACGGTGAACAGGCGGCCGGGGCCGCCGTAGCGGTGGTCCTCCGGGACCGGGGCGATTCCGCGCGCCTCGACGTGCAGGTCCCCCGGGGCGGTGGGCATCCGCCCGTCGAATACGCCCTGCGGGCCTCCGACGGCCACCTCACCGCGAGCGTTACGGGCATACGGCAACGACATGAGACATCCCTCCGCCAGTCCTAACTGGTTCAGGTTCGACGGGTGTGATCTCAGCCCTCGTGCGGGGCACCCCGTGTCCGGTTCGGCGGTCAGGATAGCCCGGCGGGCGCGGTCTGCCCCAGGGGGAGGGGGTCCGCGCGGGCCGTAGGGCCCCCGTGGCTACGCGTCGACGCTCGGTTCCCGGCCCTCGTACGCCGCCGTCAGCAGGGCCAGTACACCGTCCACGGTGACCTCGCGCGGGTTCGGATACGGCTGCCCGGCGGCCTGCTCGGCGGCCACCGCCAGGTCGGTCTCCTTGAGGCCGAGTTCGGCGAGGCCCCGGGGGGCGCCGAGGCTTCCGGCCAGGGCCCACAGGGCATGGGGGACGTCGTCGGCGCCGCCCAGGGCGCGCGAGAGCGCCGTGACGGCCCGGGGCGCGGCGGGGGCGTTGTAGGCGAGGGCGTACGGGAGGACCACCGTGTGCGTCTCGGCGTGCGGCAGGCCGAAGGTCCCGCCGAGGACGTGGCACAGCTTGTGGTGCAGGCCCATGGTGGTGGCGCCGAGACAGGCACCGCAGAGCCAGGCGCCGTAGAGGGCCCGGCCGCGCGCGTCGAGGTCGTCGGGGGCGGCGGCCACCAGCGGCAGGGCCTGCGTCATCGCCCGTACGCCCTCCTCGGCCATGAGCGAGACGAGGGGTGAGGCGTCGGGCGCGTAGAGGGCCTCGACGGCGTGGGCGAGCGCGTTGACGCCGCTGGTGACGGTGAGGGGGACGGGGAGCGAGAGGGTGAGTTCGGGGTCGTAGACGACGCTGCGGGGCTGGACGGCGGGGTCGCGTCCGGTGCGCTTGGCGCCGTGCTCGGTGAGTCCCCAGACCGGGGTCATCTCGGAGCCGGAGTAGGTGGAGGGCACGGCGATCAGGGGCAGGCCGGTGCGCAGCGCGATCGCCTTGCCCAGGCCGATCGCCGAGCCGCCGCCGACCGCGACACACCCGTCGGCGCCGGCCGCGTGCGCC